>JAFXST010000085.1 GCA_017525475.1 Kiritimatiellia bacterium
AAGGTGCAGGCGGAACTCGCCAAGGCCGGTTTCCGGGTGGAGATCGACCGCAGCGCCGAGAAGCTCGGCGCCAAGATCCGCGAAGCCGCGCTGTGGAAGGTGCCCTGCCAGGTGGTGGTGGGTCCGCGCGACGAAGCGGCCGGCACCGTGTCGGTGCGCATGCGCGCGGCCGGCGACCTCGGCGCCATGACGGTCGATGCGCTTACCGAAAAATTGCAAAAGGAAATCAAATCATGAAGTACAATTGCCTCAACAGCATCAGCAAGCTCGGGCTCGAGCGCCTTACCCCCGCCTACGAGAGCGTGGCGGACCTGAAAGACGCCGAAGTCGTATTCGTGCGTTCGGCCAAGATGGACGAACTCGAAGTGGGCGCAGGCCTCCTCTCGGTGGCGCGCGCCGGCGCGGGCGTCAACAACATTCCCCACGCCGATTACGCCAAAAAGGGTATCGTGGTCTTCAATACGCCCGGGGCCAACGCCAACGCGGTCAAGGAACTGGTGATCGCGATGCTGCTCCTCGCGAGCCGCGATCTGCTCGGCGGCGCCAAGTGGGTGCGCGACAACTCGGCCGACGAAAATATCGGCAAGACCGCCGAAAAGGCCAAGAAGGCGTTTGCTGGCACCGAGATTTGCGGCAAGACTTTGGGCGTGGTGGGCCTCGGGGCCATCGGGCGCCTCGTCGTCAACGCGGCGCTGGGCCTGGGCATGAAGGTGACGGGCTACGATCCTTACCTGGGCGTGGGCGCGGCGCTGGCGCTCGACCCGCGCGTCAAGGTGGTGGGCGATCTCGCCGACCTCTATTCCGATAGCGATTTCGTGACCCTGCATCTGCCGGCGCTCCCTTCCACCAAGGGCATGGTCGACGCCAAGGCGATCGCCCAGATGAAGCAAGGCGCCGTACTCGTCAACTGCGCGCGCGATCTGATCGTGAACGAGGCCGACGTGCTCGCCGCGCTCGAGGCGGGCAAGCTCCGCAAGTACGTTACCGACTTTGCCACCCCGGGCGTGGCGGCCCATCCCGGCTGCCTCGTGCTGCCGCACCTCGGCGCCTCCACCGAAGAGGCCGAGGACAACTGCGCGGTGATGGCTGTGGACGAAACGCGCAATTTCGTGGAGAACGGCAATATCGTCAACTCCGTCAACTATCCGGCGGTCAGCTTGGGCGTCGCCAAGGCGCCGGGGCGCATCGCGGTATGCCATACGGGCGATAGCGCCGTTAGCGCCGCGGTACTGGCGGCCCTGGGTGGCGCGGTTGCGGCTTCGGCCTCGGGAGTACGGGGCGAAGTCGGCTACACGCTCGCCGACCTTTCCGCTCCGGCCACGGCGGCGCAGGTCGAGGCCGTCAAGGCGGTTGCGGGCGTCATCAGGGCGAGAGCGGTAAAGTAAGTGGATTATTCCAAGCGCACATCCCCGGTTTCGCGCCCGGCGGCGGGTTCGCCCGCTCCCGCCGGCAAGGTTGAGACCGCCTCCGTCTGGAATATGCAGATCGGCGGCGGCAAGCCCAAGACCGATATGAAGCCGGTGGAAGTGTTGCTGTTCACCTCGGAGCTCGCCGACCTCATCGAGGCGGGGATGACGCTCGGCCAGGCTTTGAAGGCGCTGGCCAACCAGGGCGAGGAGAATAGCGCCCAGAAGTTCGTGGCGCAGGACCTTTGCGACCGCATCGTCCGGGGCGAAACGTTTTCGGACGCGTGCGCGAGCCATCCCAAGACGTTTCCGCCGCTTTTCTCCAACATGATCAAGGCGGGCGAGGCCTCGGGCGCGCTCGTGGAGGTGCTTAGGCGGCTCGTGGACCACTACGAGCGCCACGACAACATGATGGGCAAGATCAAGGGGGGGCTCACCTACCCGGTGATCGTCCTTTGCTTCGGCGTGGCGGCGGTGGTGGGCGCGCTCGTCTTCATCATCCCCAAGTTCCAGCGCGTGTTCGAGTCGCTGGGGGCGAGTTTGCCCACGCCTACCTTGATCTTGATCGGCATGAGCAGCTTCATGATCCACTACGGCTGGACGCTCGCCATCGCGGCGGTGGTTTTGGCCGCGTGGTTCCGCAAATGGAAGGTTACTCCTGCCGGCCGGCGCAAGCTCGACGCCCTCAAGCTCAAGGCGCCGCTCATCGCGCCCATCGTGGCCACCGGCACCTATTCGTCGCTCGCCTACACGCTCAAGACGCTCCTCGTCAACGGCGTCAACGTGTTGCAGGCGCTCAGGATCGCGGCCGACACCTGCGGCAACGCGGTAATCGAGGACGCGCTCAACGACGCGCGGCGCAAAGTGACCGACGGTACGTCGATTTCGGGGCCGCTCGCCGCGAGCGGAGTTTTCCCGCGGCTCATGACCGATATGCTCGCCGTGGGCGAACAGGCCGGCGACATGCCTGGCGCCCTGGAGCATATCGGACGGCGCTACCAGAAGGATATGGACCGCGCCATCGCCGCCTTCACCAACGCGCTCGAGCCCATCCTCATCGTGCTCATCGCGGGCGTGGTGGGGTTTGTGGCCATCGCCATTCTGATGGCGGTATTCAAGGTTTCGTCGTCACTAGGATAAGATCGATATGGAAGCAATCAAGCACTACGGCGAGGATGTCTTCAGCGAGAAGGCCATCCGCAAGTATCTCAAAAAAGACGTGGCCGACAAGCTGATCGCCACGATGAAGGATTTCCAGCCCCTTGATCCGTCGATCGCCGAGGATGTGGCCGCCGGCATGAAGAACTGGGCCGTGGACATGGGGGCGACGCATTTCACCCACTGGTTCCAGCCACTCACCGGCGGCACCGCGGAGAAGCACGACTCCTTTTTGCAGCCGACCGGGATCGCGTCGGCGGTCATGGATTTTTCGGGCAGCAATCTGATCGGCGGCGAAACCGACGCTTCGAGCTTCCCCTCGGGAGGCTTAAGGTCCACCTTCGAGGCGCGCGGCTACACCGCCTGGGATCCCACGAGCCCCGCCTTCATCAAGCGCCACGAAAACGGCGCCACTTTGTGTATCCCCACCGTGTTTTGCGCCTATACCGGGGCGGCTCTCGACGCCAAAACGCCGCTGTTGCGCTCGGTGCAGGCGATAACCCGCGCCACCGATCGGTTGATGGGCAAGTTCGGCCGCAAGCGAGCGCACACTTCGATCACGCTCGGGGCCGAGCAGGAATATTTCCTCATCGACCGCGAGTATTATCTGCGCCGTCCCGACCTCCTGCAGACCGGGCGCACCGTATTCGGCGCGGCCCCGGCCAAGCATCAGCAGCTCGACGACCACTACTTCGGGTCCATCCGGCCCCGGGTGCTCAAGTTCATGACCGAGGTGGAGCATCGCCTGTGGCGGCTGGGCATCCCCGCCAAGACGCGCCACAACGAAGTGGCCCCGGCGCAGTTCGAGCTGGCGCCAATGTTCGAGGAACTCAACCTCGCCGTGGACCACAACATGCTGATCATGGAGGTTTTGCGCCAGACGGCCGAGAACCTGGGGCTCGTCTGCCTCCTCCACGAAAAGCCGTTCGATGGCGTCAACGGCTCGGGCAAGCACTGCAACTGGTCGCTCGCCTACGGCGGCAAGAATCTCCTTTCGCCCGGCGACAACCCGCGCGACAACGCCATCTTCCTCACGTTCCTGTCGGCGATCATCCGGGCGGTGGATCTCCACTCGGACCTCCTGCGCACCTCCACCGCCGGGGCCGGCAACGACCATCGCCTCGGGGCCAACGAGGCGCCGCCGGCCATCGTGAGCATCTTTTTGGGCGACGAACTTACCGAAATCATGAATTCCATCGATTCCGGCAAGCGTTCGCGCTCGCGTTCGCGCGCCAAGATGCGTCTGGGGGTGGATATGCTGCCGCCGCTCCCCAAGGACAATACCGACCGCAACCGCACCAGCCCCTTTGCGTTCACCGGCAACAAATTCGAGTTCCGCGCGCCCGGCTCCTCGCAGAACTGCGCCCAGAGCATGATGGTGCTCAACACCATCGTGGCCGAATCCATCGACGCCATCTGCGACAAGCTCGACGCCATGAAGGGCGATTTCAACGAGAATCTGCAGGCGCTGTTGCAGCGGCTCATCCGCAAGCACAAGCGCGTTCTCTTTTCGGGCGACGGCTATTCGCGCAATTGGCCGGCCGAGGCGGAGAAGCTGGGGCTCCCGAACCTGCGCACCACGCTCGAGGCGATCGCGCCGCTCAAGAACAAGGCCAACCGCGAACTTTTTGCCAAATACGGCGTGCTCAGCGAATCCGAGATGGAGTCGCGGCACGAAATCGCGGCCGAAGATTACGAACGGCGCATCCGCATCGAGGGCACGATCGCGCTCGAAATGGCGCGCGGGATGATCCGCCCGGTGGTGGCCGACGAGTTCAGCCGCCTCGCGACCGCCATCGGCCAGGCCACCAAGGACGGGCTTAAAGTGGGCATTGCCGGCCTCAAGGCACTGAGCCTCAAGCTCGGGGCGGGGCTCGACGATCTGCACGTCAAATGCGAACGGCTCGAAAAGGCGCTGACGCGCAGCGGATCGGGCCCGATCCTCGCCGCCATGGGCGATTTGCGCAAGACGGTGGACAAGCTCGAGCATCTGGTGGACGACAGCCGCTGGCCCATGCCCAAGTACCGCGAAATGCTCTTTATCTACTGATGGTGGAAGTGGCCAGGACCTTCCGGGAGCGTTGCCGGGGCTTGATCGGCCGCGACCGCCTGGCGCCTGGCGATGCGCTCCTCATCGAGCGCTGCAACTGCATCCACACTTTTTTCATGCGCTTTGCGATCGACGCTGAATTTCTCGACGAAAACGGCAAAACGGTGAAGATCGTGCGCAATATCCGGCCATGGACGCCGTTCGTGTGGGGCGGCTGGCGCGCGCGCAAGGTGCTGGAGACATGCGCCTCAGCCTAGCGCCGCTCGCCGGCTTTACCGACGCGCCGTTCCGCCGGCTCTGCTTCGAGGGCGGGGCGGATTTGTGCTACACCGAAATGGTGAGCGCCGCCGGTCTCGCCCATGGCTCCAGCCCCACTTTGCATCTTTTGGAGACGATGCCTGGCGAGGGCAAGGTGGCGGTGCAGCTGTTCGGCGCCAAGCCTGACGAAATGGCCGTGGCCGCCAAGATCGTGGCCGCGCACCAGGGCGTAGTGCCGTTCGTGGAGCTTAACCTCAACGCCGGCTGTCCCATGACCAAGGTTACGCGTTGCGGAGCCGGGGCTAAATTGGTGGAGGATCCGGGACTGGTCTACGAGCTCCTTGCCGCCCTCAAAGAGAACTCGCTTTTGCCCGTTTCGCTCAAGACGCGCTTGGGGCCGCGGCCAGGGGACGAGAAAATCTTCGCGCTCCTCGATGCCGCCGAGCGTGCCGGTTGCGCCAAACTGATCGTTCACGCCCGGTTTACGAGCCAGCTGCACGGCGGCGAAGTCGGTTTGGAGCTGCTTGAAGAAGTGAAGCGCCGCGCCAGGATCGAAGTAATCGGCAACGGCAGCGTCACCAATACGGCGAGCTTGTCGCGGATGGCCTTAACCGGCGTGGATGAGGTGATGGTTGGCCGCGCCGCCTTGCCCGACCCGGGCATTTTCGCGCGCCTCAAGGATGGGGCGGCACCCGCGGCGGACTACGTGCGGCGGCACCTCGCCTATCTCCTCGAGTTCCGTGAACTTTTGGCGCAAAAATACCCCCGCGACCACATTCCCGGCCCCGACGCCTATGCTTCGGTCAAAATGCATACGCATCTTTTCCGCTACTTTAGCGGCCGCCCCGGCGCCGCCCAGCTCCGCCACCGCCTCAATTCCATCCGCACCCTCGCCGAAATCGAAGCGGCCATCGCCGGATTTTGATTTTTGATTTATCCCCTTGACTTTTGGCGGTGAAATATGGTATAATACCATCTCAATCACACAAGGCCAGGTTAGCACAGTTGGTAGTGCGGCTCATTCGTAATGAGCAGGTCGGGGGTTCGAGTCCCTTACCTGGCTCCAAATGGCGGGAGTAGATCAATTGGTTAGATCAACAGATTGTGATTCTGTGGGTTGCGGGTTCGAGTCCCGTCTCCTGCCCCAATGTGTGATGCAAATTTAAAAGGAGCCAAAAGTGACAAAGGTACAGCCGCTGATTGATTTGCAGGATGTGGACGGACGGATTAGGGACCTTGAGCGCGAGCTCAAGGATCTGCCCCGGCGCAAGGCGCTGGAAGTGGCCAAGCTTAACGGCGTAAGCGCGGACCTCACCGCGGCCAAGACGGCCCAGGAATACGTGCAGCAGCAGATCAGGGGCTTCGAGGAAGAGGCCAAGGCGCTCAAAGCCAGGATCGCCGATCTCAAAACCACCCAGGCCGGGCTCAAGTCCAACAAGGAATACGCCCAGTATTCCATGCAGATCGACATGGTCGAGCACGATCTCGAAGCGGCCGAAAACCGCCAACTCGCGGCCATGGACAATCTGCCCAGCGCCGAGGCGCGTATTGCCGAAGCGCAGAGCAAGTACGACGGCGCCAAGTTCGAGGTGGACGAAAGTTGCCGCGAATTCGACGAGCGCATCGCGGCCCTGCAGAGCGAACTTGCCGCTGCCCAGGCGGAACGCGCGGAAGTCGCCAGGAACGTGAGCGACCCCAAGATGAAACTCTACTACGAACGGCTGCGCACCAAGCGGTGGCCGGTGGTGGTGGCGCTCACTTCCGAGGGCGTGTGCGACGGTTGCCATCTGGTGCAGCCCCCGCACGTTGCGCAGCTGGTGGACCGCAACGCGGGCATGGTGGCCTGCACCATGTGCGGCCGCATCCTGTACCGCGACTAAGAATTTTCCCGGTGCGGGGCGGGACCGATCGCGGCCGCGCAAGCGGTCGAGGAAAGTCCGGACTCCGCAGGGCGGAGGACGGGGCTGCAATGGCCCCGGGGGTCGGGGCGAACCCGGCCGACGGAAAGTGCCACAGAGACTAGACTGCCGATTCAAGTCGGCAACAGGTGAAAGCGGGTGGGGCAAGAGCCCACCGGGGCGGTGAACAGCCGCCCGCATCGGCAAACCCTCCTCGGAGCAAGATCAAATAGGGGGCTCGACGGGCGGCCCGTCCGGCGCCAGAGGCGACTTTGGCTAGGGCCCCGGGTTGATTGCTCAGATGAATGATCGGATAAAACAGAATCCGGCTTACTCCGCCCCGCACCGTGGATCAACTTTCCCCTTGACTTTTGGCCGGCATTTATGGTATAATACCTGCTAACAGACTTTTGCCGGGTTGGCACAGTGGCGACTGCGCCTCATTTGTAATGAGGAATTACCAGGGGTTCGAGTCCCTTACCCGGCTCCAGCTTTCGGAGAGGACCAAAATGATCGAAACCATCCATACCGAGCGTGCGCCTCAGGCGCTGGGGCCCTACAGCCAGGCGCTGAAGGCGGGCAATCTCGTATTCTGTTCGGGCCAGATCCCGATCAACCCGGCCACCAACCAGATCGAGGCCGTTACCGTGGAAGATCAGACGCGCCAGGCGATCGCCAATCTCCAGGCGGTGCTGGCGGCGGCGGGTTTGTCGCTCGGCAACGTCGTCAAGACCACCGTTTTCGTCAAGGATATGAACGACTTTGCCGCCGTCAACGGCGTTTACGCCGAGATGTTCGGCGCCACCAAACCCGCGCGCAGTTGCGTGGAGGTCGCACGTCTGCCCAAGGACGTCAAGGTCGAAATCGAGTGTATCGCGGCCATATAGGCCAAATCCAACCCAAAACCAAATCATTTCAGGCTGTGACACCGCGCCCAAGCGGTGTGAGACTGAAGTCTAACAGGGAATGACAACAATGAAAGCACATCCGGGACACGTTCATGTGTTCTCTTCCGAATCCGTCTCCGAGGGGCATCCCGACAAAGTCGCCGACGCCATCTCTGACGCCATCCTCGACGCTTGTCTTAAACGCGACCCGAACGCGCGCGTCGCTTGCGAAACCATGGTGGGCCCCGACATGGTCATCAACATGGGCGAAATCACCTGCAGCGGCTTCGACGAGATCGATACCGAGGCCATCGCCCGCAAGGTGGTCAAGGATATCGGCTACACCGTGCCCGAAGAGCATTTCAGCTACGATACCTTCAAGTACGTCTCCTGCCTGCATGGCCAAAGCCCCGATATCGCCCGGGGTGTGGACCGCGCCACCGCCGAAGAGCAGGGCGCGGGCGACCAGGGGATGATGTTCGGTTACGCCACCGACGAAACCCCCGAGCTGATGCCGGCGGCCATCGTGTACGCGCACCGTTTGCTCAAGCACTTTGCCGACCTCCGGCATTCCGGCCGGTGGCCGTGGCTCCGGCCCGATGCCAAGGCGCAGCTTTCGGTGTTGTACCAGGACGGCCGGCCGGTGGCGCTGGATACGGTAGTGGTGTCGCACCAGACCACGGCCAAAGGCGCAACCGCCAAAAACTACGCGCTGATCCGCAAAGAAGCCAAGGCGTTTTTGGCGGAAACCGGGCTGTTGACCGCCAAGACGCGCTTTCTCGTCAATCCCACCGGCAAGTTCGTGGTGGGCGGCCCCTGCGGCGACTCCGGGCTTACCGGGCGCAAGATCATCGTCGATACCTACGGCGGCATGGCCGCGCACGGCGGCGGGGCGTTTTCGGGCAAGGACCCCAGCAAGGTGGATCGCAGCGCCGCCTACTATGCGCGATATGCGGCCAAGAACATCGTGGCGGCCGGGCTCGCGCGCCGCTGCCAGATCCAGGTGGCGTACGCCATCGGCGTGGCCGCGCCCGTGAGTTTCAGCGTGCAGACGTTCGGCACCAATGTCGAGGGCGTGACCAACGCCGATCTCGAGGCCATGCTCAAGAGCGGCGAGATTTTCGACTTTCGCCCCTACGGCATCCAACAGGCGCTGGGGCTCCTGAAGCCCATTTACGCCCAAACGGCGGCTTACGGCCACTTTGGCCGCGCGGGCTTGCCGTGGGAAAAGACCGACAAGGTCAAGGCGCTCAAAAAGCGGTTTGGTAGATAATCTCTACGTCCACTTTCCTTTCTGCCGCCGCAAGTGCACCTATTGTGCGTTGCCGTCGCGTGCCGTAAACACCACGGCCGGCTATGTCGAGGGGATCTTGCGCCAATTGCCGAGCGGGCCGTTCAAGACCGTCTACTTTGGCGGCGGCACGCCCGCCCGGTGCGATTTGCGCCCGCTCCTCAAGGTGCTGTCGGCCGATGAATTCACGGTCGAGCTCCATCCGCTCGATGTCACTCGCGAGCTGTTGGCGCAACTGCGGGGCGGCGGCGTAAACCGCATCTCCATGGGGGTGCAGTCGTTCAACGACGATACTTTGCGGGATATGGGGCGCGGCTATACGGCCGCCCAAGCCCATCGGGCTTTCGATCTCGTGCGGGAATATTTCGACAACGCCGGCATCGATCTCATCGTCGGCTACCCCGGCGACCATTGGGAACTGGAAGACTGGGGCTATCGGCACTTGAGCCTCTATTCGCTCATACTCGAGCCCAAAAGCATCCTCGCGCGCCAAAACCGCGAATTGCCCGGCGACGACGAAGTGCTAGACCGCATTCGCGAACTGGCGCAGGAGCTCGCGGCCCTAGGGCTTAGGCGCTACGAGATTTCGTCCTATGCCGTCCCCGGCTACGAATGCCGCCACAACCTGGCCGTATGGCGGGGCGAGGACTACCTGGGCATCGGGGACGGGGCGGAATCGGGCCTCAATCGCGACCGGCGCGAGAAGATGCTGTCGCTCAGGACTTATCTCGGGCTCGATGCGGACGAATTTCCCGAGTGGCGTGCGACGCTAGAGTTCTATCAGCGTCAAGGCTTGCTGACGCGCGAAGGGAGCGTCTTTCGCCTCACTCCGCGCGGCACCGAAGTGTGCGATGCCATTCTGGCCGATTTGGCATAAATTGGGCTTGACAGATATGCGGCAAATATGATATAATACCACACAATATCCAAAACAAAAGGAGTTTCTAAGATGAATCGTTTCGCGAAAATGGCTGTAGTGGCGCTCGCAATGACTGCGACGACGGTGTTCGCCCAGGAAGCCGAGGATACCGATAGCGGAGCTCAGGGCTACACTCCCGTGCTGTTGGGGCTGGCTTCGCCCGTTTGCTTCCCCTACGGCAGTGCCCAGTGGGATGTGCGCGGTCTGGCGCTCTCGCTGTTCTACACCGATGCCCCCAAGGTGTACGGCCTCAATCTGGTGCCGGCCGGCGGCACGCTCAATCGCGATGAGATGTACGGTCTCGACATTGCGCCGCTCTTCACCTGGTGCCAGAAGGAGAACGCGGGCGTGCGCCTCACGCTCCTCGCCAACATCGCCAACGGCGATACGTATGGCGTCGAAATCGGCTCGGTTTCCTACCAGCGCGCCATGTACGGTATCGATGTGGAGCTTGCGCTCGCTGTCGGCGAATCGATGGAAGGTCTGCAGGCCGCGTTTGTCGGCACCTGCAACAAGAACTACACCAAGGGCATCACCATGGCCGCCGGCGTCAATATGGCTTCGGAAGTGGTCGGTTGCCAGATTGGCGGTCTCTTCAACCAGACCGACTATCTCAAGGGTTGCCAGATCGGTCTCTTTAACTTCGCCAAGGAGTGCCCCGGCGGCTTGCAGATCGGTCTCGTCAACGTGATCGTCGACAATCAGATCAAGGCGTTGCCGCTGGTTAACGGCTACTTCGGTGAATAACAAGTTTCTCAAGAAGGCGCAAAAGGCTCCGCCTGCGCAACCC
>JAFXST010000012.1 GCA_017525475.1 Kiritimatiellia bacterium
CGGGCAGATTAGGCTGTCGGCCAACTGGATGGCGCCGTGCGGCGACCCCGGCGAAGACGCGATCCTCTACGATACGGTGGAGGCGGTGGGGCTCGATTTCTGCCCCAAACTCGGCGTTTCGATCCCGGTGGGCAAGGACTCCTGCTCCATGCACACCACGTGGGAGGACAAGGACGGCGTCGCCCACAAGCAGGTAGCGCCTTTAAGCATGGTGGCCAGCGCCTTTGCGCCGGTCGGCGACGTGCGGCTTACGCTCACCCCCGATCTCAAGCCCGATCGTCCCGACGAAAAGAGCGTGCTCGTCTACGTGGACTTGTCGGATGGCGAATATCCTTTGGGCGCCACGGCGCTCGCCCAGGTTTACGAACAGCTCGGCCGCACCCATGCCGATATCGAACCTGCCAAGCTCAAGGCGTTCTTCAACGCCATGCAGGAGATCGTGCGCTCGCGTCTCGCCTTGGCGTATCACGACCGTTCTGACGGCGGCCTTGCGGTCACCTTGGCCGAAATGGCGATGACGGGCGGGCGCGGCATCGAGGTTACGCTCCCCGACGGCGACATCCTGGAGCAGCTCTTCAACGAACAGCCCGGCGCCGTTTTGCAGGTGGCCGAGTCCAAGCTTGCCGAAGTGCTCGCGATTTTCGGCCGCGCCAAGGTCAAGGCGTGCGCGATCGGCACTTGCGACGACTACTTCAAGAGCTTCGTCATTAACGTGGGCGCGCGTTGCGCCATCCACACCGACCTTACGTTCCTGAGGCGCAACTGGTCGGAGACCACCTATCGCATGCAGGCGCATCGCGACAACCCCAAGTGCGCCTTGGAGGAGTACGACAACGCGCTCGACGACAGCGACCCCGGGCTCAACTTCACCCTCACCTACGATCCCGACGCGCCGCACCCGATCGACCGCAAGAAAGCGCCGCGGATGTGCATCCTGCGCGAACAGGGCGTCAACGGCCATATCGAAATGGCGGCCGCGTTCGCGTTGGCCGGCTTCGAGTGCCAGGATGTGCACATGTCGGATCTCGTGGCGGGGCGGGTGGATCTCAAGGACTTCCAGGGACTCGTCGCGTGCGGCGGCTTCAGCTACGGCGACGTGCTGGGTGCGGGCTCGGGTTGGGCAAGGAGCATCCTTTTCAACCCGCGCCTCAAAGAAATGTTCAAGACGTTCTTCCACCGTCCCGACACTTTCTCGCTCGGCATCTGCAACGGTTGCCAGATGCTCAGCCAGTTGAAGGACATCATCCCAGGCGCCGAAGCGTGGCCCAAGTTCGTCAAGAACGTCTCTGAGCAGTTCGAGGCGCGCTACGCCGCCATCAAGCTGGAGCCGTCGCCCTCCATTTTCTTCAAAGGCATGGAAGGCTCGATCTTGCCGATCGCGGTGGCGCACGGCGAAGGCCGCGTGTGGACCGACGGCTTCACGCCGGTAATCTGCGCTGCGCATTTCGTGGACAACAAGGGCAACGCCACCATGCGCTACCCCTACAACCCCAACGGTTCGCTGGGGGGCCAGACCGCGTTCACCACGCCGGACGGGCGCGCCACCATCATGATGCCGCACCCCGAACGCGGCTTCAGGGCGTGCCAGCTCTCGTACAACCCGGGCGTCTTCAAGACTAACGGGCCGTGGATGCGCATGTTCCAGAACGCCTACGATTTTGCGGTATCCAAGTTGGGCTGAAGCGATGATCCGGGTTGGCTTAGGGTACGATTCGCACCGCTTCGAGGAGGGGCGCCGGCTCGTTTTGGGCAGGGTCGAATTCCCCGGCGAACGCGGGCTTAAAGGCCATAGCGACGCCGACGTTCTCGTCCACGCCATAATCGATGCGCTTTTGGGCGCGGCGGGGCTGGGCGACATCGGCTCGCACTTCCCCGATACCGACCCCAAGTATGCCGGGGCCGATTCGATGGCGCTCTTGAAGCGGGTGGTGGATGAACTCAATGACAATGGTTGGCGCCTCGGCAACGTGGACGCTACTTTGGTATGCGAAGCGCCCAAAATCGGTCCGCGCAAGGCCGAGATCGTCGCCAGTTTGGCGGCGGCGCTGGCGTGCCCGGTGAGCGTCAAGGGCAAAACCAACGAAAAAATGGACGATATCGGAGCTGGCCTCGGCATTGCGGTATATGCGGTGGCCCTGTTGGAAAAATGAACGGTGCGATTCTATTGGTGGCGGCGTTGGCCGTATTTGTGTTGGGGTACGTGTTCTATTCCAAGCGCGCGGGCAAGTTGATCGGCATCGACCCGAGCCGGCCCACGCCGGCCAATGCCCAGCGCGACGACGTGGACTACGTGCCCGCGCACCCGATGGTACTCTTCGGGCACCACTTTGCGGCCATTGCCGGCGCGGGCCCCATTGTCGGCCCCGTGTTGGCCGTCCAGTTCGGCTGGGCGTGCGTCGCCCTCTGGATCGTTCTCGGGTGCGTATTCATCGGGGCCGTGCACGACATGATCACCTTGTTCCTGTCGGTGCGGCACCGGGGCGAATCGATCGGTAGCGTGATCGGCGACATGCTCGGCAAAACCGGCAAGATCCTCTTCCTCCTCTTCAGCTGGTCGGCGCTCATACTGGTAGTGGCGGTGTTCGCGAGCCAAGTGGCCGAAACGTTCGTGCTCGACCCGGCCATCGCGTCGGCCTCGCTCCTCTTCATCATCGAGGCGATCGTGTTCGGGCTTTGCGTCTACCGTTTGAAAGTGCCGGTGGGCTTGGCCTCGCTCGTGGCCGTGCCCGTCATGTTCGCGTTCGTGTGGATCGGCAACTTCATCCCCATCGACCTCATGGCCATTTTCGGGCTTTCCAGGGAGGGGGCGCAGCTCGCATGGTGCGCGGTAATCCTCGTCTACTGCTATTTCGCGTCCACTTGCCCGGTGTGGATTTTGCTGCAGCCGCGCGATTATCTCAATGCGTATCTCCTCTATGTGATGATGGCGCTCGGCATCCTCGGCGTCTTGGTGGCGCAGCCTACGCTCCACACCGCCGCGTTCGCCGGTTGGCGACCCGAGGGCCTGGGCGGAGCCGCGCCGCTCTTCCCGATCCTCTTCGTCACGGTGGCGTGCGGGGCCTGCTCGGGCTTCCATTCGCTCGTCGCGAGCGGCACCACCTCCAAGCAGACGGCCAGCGAAGGCCATATCCGCTCGGTAGCGTACGGCGGCATGCTTTTGGAGGGGCTCCTGGCGCTCATCGGCGTAATCGGCGTCGCGGCGTTCTACGGCAACCAAGGCGCGTATCTCGAGGCGATCGCCGGTCCCGACAAGATTTCGCCCGTCGCGATGTTCGCCAATTCCGTCGCCGCCTTCTGCGTCAAGCTGGGGCTCCCGATCGGCATCGCCAAGAACTTCATGCTGCTGGCGCTGTCGGCGTTTTTGATGACTTCGGTCGACGCGGGTACGCGGCTTGCCCGGTTCAGCTGGCAGGAGCTCATGCCCAAGCGCGTCAAGGTGCTGCAGAACATGCATTCGGGTACGCTCCTCGTGTGCGGCTTGGCGGCGGCCTTCCTCTTTGGCAGCGCGGCGGTGCGCAATTCGCTCTGGACGCTCTTCGCGTCGGCCAATCAGCTCCTGGCCACGCTCACCTTGACCACGATGACCATTTGGCTCCTCAAAAACGGCAAGTCCTGTTGGATGACGGCGATTCCGGCCTGCTTCATGATGGCGGTTTCGTCGTGGGCGCTCTGCCTCAAGGTCCAGACGGGTTTCGGCTCCGGCAATTATCTGGTGGGCGGCACGGCGTTGTTCTTGCTGGCCCTAGGGTTGGTAGTGATGGCACTCGCAATAAAGGAGGGCGCAAAATGCACCGGTTCTTCTCTTCGCTCCTCGTAGTAGTGAGCATGAACACCTTCCGGCAACCCGACTGGAAGGGAGTGGTGGACGCGCTTAAGGCAAAGCACGCCGACATGCAGGTGGCGACGCTCGTCTCCGCGCCCGAAATCACCGATTGCAAGGCCGGCATCCTCGAGCATCCGCACCGCTACGTCGCGTTCGTGATGACGCCCGAGGAAGCCCGGTTCAAGAATATCCTCGCCCTGTCGCGGATGATGCGCGAGCTCGACGACGACATCTACGACGACGCGATCTGGGGCGTGGTCACCGGCCCCACCGCCGCCGACGCCTTGCGCATGGTCGAAAGCGACGAGCCGCGGCGCATCGATTCGGCGCTCGCGACGACCGGGGTCGACGAACAGCTCGTGCCCGGCCCCATCGTATGCTTCTCCGACGCCAATC
>JAFXST010000013.1 GCA_017525475.1 Kiritimatiellia bacterium
AATGTTTCCTTAGCCATTTTTGTATACTCCTGTGAGTTGTATTTGTCTTCTTGTTGTCGTCCCCGCCCTTCCGTCTACCAAGCTGGAGCCACCTAGCGGAATCGAACCGCCGACCTCATCCTTACCAAGGATGTGCTCTACCTACTGAGCTAAAGTGGCCTTTCGATTGGTGCTCGGGGCGGGACTCGAACCCGCAAGGATCTCTCCACATGCACCTCAAGCATGCGTGTCTGCCAATTTCACCACCCGAGCCGAATGAGCGAAAACGATGTGTATTATATCATATTTCCCCGCCGTTTGTCTAGGGGGAAAATTAAAAATTTTTCCGGGGCAGCGCCAGGCCCGCCAACAGCGCCATCAACGCCGGCGCCAGCACCATGTGCGTGAACAGCGCCCGCGCCGTTTCGCTCCACTCCACGCATTCGCCCGACGCGAGCTTTTCCACCGGCGAGAGCGCGCTCACCGGCCGGGCGAGCTCCGCCGTCATCCGCGTAAGGCATAGCCCGATCGCGTCCACCCGGTCTTTCTCCAGTTCGTCGGGATACTGCTCGAGCACGCTGGGGCTCATCTCGGCGAGCGCGAGCGAAGCCACGGCCACGAACACCGCCACGGGCCTGCCTAAGAACGCCGACAGCATCACCGCAAACGCAACCAGCAAGGTCGCGATCGCCGACAGTTCCAGCGCCGCCCGCACCAGATTGGCCGCAAAGCCGTCGGCCGCCAACAACACCTCCACGTCCTGCCGCGGCCGCAGCATCACCGCGTCGGTGCCGCAGTTGACGAACCGGAGCTCGTCGCCGCCCGGCACCCCATGGAGCGCGAACACGCTGGACGCGCGCGTCACGTTGCGCACCGCGCCCGTGGCGGCGCCAAAGGCCAGAAAGCCTTCGACCGTGCGCCGCTGGTCGTAGAGATTGGTGAACTTGAGCCGCACGGCGGCGTCAAGCGTCTCCGGCGGCAACGCAAATTTCCACACCGCCGTCTCGTTGGTGCCGATAGTATCGTACCGATCGCGCGCGCGTTGCGCCAGGAGCCGCAACACCACCTTGCGCGGCGCCTCCTTCACCGCCTTGGGCGTGGCGGCGTCGGCCATATAGAGGTTGTACATGACTTCGGCCTCCGCCTGGGGGCTCGGCAGTACCGGGCGGTAGACGTGCGCGCAGTTTTGCCCGAACAGTTCCGAAGCGCGGCCGCAGCGCGCAAGCGCCGCATACAGCGCGGCCGACCCCATGATCAGCGCCGTCGCCACCGCCGACAAGGCCGCCATGCGGGCGAGCGCCACCGCCCAACGGCCGACGGGCTTGATAAGCGTAAGCTGCAGCCGGCGCGTCTCGCGCTCGCGGGCGATGGAATCGGCGCCGGCGATCAAAAGCGAAACCGTGACGATCGCCGCCGCGCCCCCGAGCGTATAGCGCAAAATCATCTCTTCGGCGCCGGCCGTCGTGCCGTCGCCATGCACCAGATACGGGCATAGGCACGTCCACGCCGCCGCCGCCAGCGCCACCAGAGGCGCGGTCCGGCCGCGCCACAGCGCCTTGAGCTCAAGCGAGAAAATCCGCCAAAACGAACCCATCCGCGTCTCCAACCTTGGCGAGGAAATAATCCTCCAGGCTTCCCCTAAGCTCGCTCACCCGGCCTTCCGCCACGCTCGAGCCCCGGTTCAAAATCATCACCCGGTCGCACACGTCCTGCGCGTCCGCGAGCAAATGCGAAGTCATCAAAATCGTCATGCCGCCCGCGGCCAGCGCCTTGACGAGCAGCTTCACCTCTTTGGTCGAAATGGGATCGAGCCCCGAAGTAGGCTCGTCCAATACCAGAAGCTCGGGCTTGCCGACGAGCGCCGCGGCCAGCGCCACCCGCCGCGCCATGCCCTTGGAGAAGCCCCCCAGCGGACGCGCGGCCACTTCCTCGAGCTTGACCATCTTCAAGAGCTGCGCCGACCGGCTCCGCGCCTCGGCCCGGCCGAGCCCGCATAGCCCGGCATAGTACTCGAGCGTTTCGCGCGGCGTGAGGAACGGGTGGAGGTAGCTTAGTTCCGGCAGATACCCGAGCCGCCGTCGCGCCTCCCGCGAGCGCGGATCGAGCCCGAACAGCGCGATTTTGCCGCTGGTCGGCTTAAGGAGCCCGAGAATCATCTTGATGGTGGTCGATTTGCCCGACCCGTTGGGGCCCAACAGGCCGAAGACCTCGCCCTTTTCCACCTTCAGGTCGAGATCGCGCACGGCCTCCACCGTGGGCCGCAGCCAAAAATCGCGGAACGTCTTGGCTACCGATTCAAGCGATATCACATTCATCGAACAACACTACTCCCAGATAGAGAAAGGCGAGCGTGCCCGGCAAAATCGCCCAGCCCGCCATGAACGGCAACTGCAAGGCGACCGTAAGCGCCGTCAGCGCCCCCGCCACATTGAGCCTGAACCTGCACGCGTAGGCCGCGGCCATCGCCGTATACGCCACCGTCGGCAGCGCCGTCCGGACCATTTGGCCGAGATGCCCCAAGCAAAGCGCCGGGTCGAACCGGTAAGCTACTCCCGCAAGCGCCAAGACCAGCATCGCCACCTGCGCCGTAAGCACGAAGCGGCAGCCGAAAAAGCGGTTCAGCGCCGCCCCGATCGCCAGCGGCAACAACAGCGCCGAAAGCGCCAGCACGAGCGACGGCCCCCAAACCGTGGCCATGGTGCCGTTGGCCCGGGCGAGCGCCCCGCCGATCGCGGCGCCATTCACTATAATTACGGATATCGCCGCCACCGTAATGGCGAAAAATCCGTACGCCGCGAGCAACCCGGCGAACTTGGCCAGGAAAAACGCCCGCCGGCTCACCCCGTGGCTCAAGCAGACCGCCGCCGTTCCCGATTCGATATCCCGGCGGAACGATTTTACCGCGCCGGTCAGCACCATTGCCAGGCCCCCCGCCAACAGCGCCGACACGCCGGCGTCGCGCGCCATGCGGGTAGGTTCGCCGAACTGGTGGTAGTGGAACGCCGGCGCCAGCGCCGCCATCGCCAGCGCACTTGCCAGAATCAACAAAGAAAACGGCTCTGAAAGCAATTCCAGAGCCGTCACTTTGGCGATAGCGCGCTGGTCAGAACCAAACACGCTGGCAGGCTTCGTAGAGGAGATAGCCGAGCGCCCCCACCGCTACGCACGCGGCCGCCTGTACGACCACGCTCACCGTGGCCACCGCCGCCGGCACGTCGTCGACGACATTGGCGGCGTTGGCCGCCGCCGGCATGGCCGGAATATCGGGGATGTCGGGGATGTCCGGAATATCGGCAACCGCGTCGCCCGCGGGAGCCGCCGGCTTGGGTGCGCCGGCAGGCGCCTCGGCGCCGGGCTTCTTGATGGCGAACTTGTTGACGGGGCGCGCCGCGCCGCCCGCGGCCGGGCGGGTAATCTTGAGCGTCTTGCGCTGGGTTATCGAAACCGACGGTTGGGCGGGCTTGTCCGCCGCGGGAGCCGCAGACGCGGCCGGAGCCGCCGCGGGTGCCGCAGGGGCCGGCGGCTTGGGCGCCGTATTCTCGAGGTTGACGGGCCGCTTGATGCGGATCGTCTTCATCGGCGTAGCTTCCTTGACCGGAGCCACTCCCATCGCATCCGAAAGCGAAATTCGCGCCGTCTTGGACTTGGCCGCCTGCTTCTGCGCGCTCGTGGGCTCGGCGGTGGTGCCGTCGGCGGCGATAATGCCCGTCTTGTGCAAAATGGCCTGTTGCGGCACCTGCTGGGTAATGCCCTTGAGCTTTTGGGTAACGCTCTTCAAAGCATCCATCGGTTTGGGCGCGTCGGCCACGCTCTCGCGCGGGAGATCCGGCACCGTATCCGCCACCGGGGCGGGGGCCGGTTGGGGCGCGCTTGCCGCCGGGGCGACCGGAGCCAAAGGCTTGGGGGCGGGCGCGGGTGCGGCGGGCGCGGCCGGAGCGGCGGCCACGGGAGCGGCCGGAGGACGCACGATCGGAATGGCGGGGATGGCGCCCGGCTTGCGGATCACCGGCTTG
>JAFXST010000086.1 GCA_017525475.1 Kiritimatiellia bacterium
GGCGTCGAACACAGCGTAGATGACGGATCTCTTCTCCGGCGGAATCTGCGCGAGCGAGTTTGCAAACGACATCGTATGTTCGCGCCCCACGAAACGCATCGCCGGGTTCTTCGCCATGCCGAAGATGTCTTCGGGATTCTCGGCGTCGAGCGGGAGCTTGTCGTTGACCGCGATTTCCTCCAGCAGGAACTTGAGCGTCGCAACATCGGCCTTGCGGGTGCAGAGGCCGGTCTTGACGTTGAGCTTCGTAGGGGTGTCGAGCTTTCCGGCCTCGACATCGTCATGCATGTTCGCGAACCATCCCGCGAACTTGTCCATCATGGCAAGCCCCTTCTTGAAGTTGTCCGCGTTGAGCGTGAAGCGTCCGCCGCAGTCGAAGAGCTTGCGCGCGTTGGAGTTCGGGTCGAGCGCGGCGGCATTGGCGTCTTCTTCCGAGCAGCCCGTCGCCTGCTGATTGTAAAATCGCAAGCGAGTTGAGGAATAATCTAAACGAGTTGAGGAATTGGATTGTTTGAGGCCGTCATTTAGTGGCGGCTTTAATGGTTTTTAAGCGCCCCTAAAACGACATAAAAAAGCCCCGGAAGGATCACTCCAACCGGGGCTGCATCTTACCAGATTTTAGCCGGTAATCACTCACGCCTTTTCAGCTTTTTGCAGACCGCCAGCCCGAGCAGGCATATCGACAGGCCAACGAAATAATTAAAGTCTCTACACCCTAAGGCCACCCCTGCTCCTATGCTGAATATTTTGAATAGGCGGACAATGCAGGCATCAGTAAGTCGATCGAGCCTTTCCATAAGCCTTTCCATTATCCCTGCACCTCCCTCACGTTCCGGAGCTCATAGAATGCGCTTGGATAGAAGATAGACCCATAACAATGCCCCTCGTCATCTACCCACACCTGGATGCCATACGAGCTATCCGGGTGCTCGCATGTCGAATGAACCTTGAACCAGTCGCACTTGCCACCGCTCTCAAACGGCAGCTCCAGCGGCCGCATTTCCGCCTCATACTGCTTCGTATTATCGAACACCTCAACCACGCTGCACCTCCTTATCGCCAGAAACGAGCTCATAGCGGCCCCAGTTTTGCGGGGGCTTGGCATCAAATCTCACCTTGCATTGTACCGATTCCGTAACGCGCAAGGCCGTGACAAGCTTATTCCCGGCATATTCCTCAAGGTCGACCAGACTAATCCCCGTCAGATTCTTGGTGAAACAGCGATTCGTTTTCACTATCTCCAAGACAGGCATCGGCAACCCAGTTACCGCCTCGCCAAAAACCACCGCGCCAGTCACCGCCGACACCGGCTCCGTCTCATAGAGGAACACAGTCTTGAAAAGCGGCGGCGGCGTCTTCCGGAACTCCCAGTTTTTCCGGCCCTCGTAGATGGCCTTGGCGTACTTGGGCTTGATGGCCATTACAATCACTTTTTTGCTCATGCCGCCACCGACTTTCTTTCCAGGCGCTTAACCTGCTTCTCGAGCGCCGCCAGCACCTTGCGCAGCTGTTGCAGCGAGCAATCGCTGTAATCCCAGCCGCACCCGCGCGCCACCACGCACCCGAGCTTCCGCGCCAGTGCTTCCACATACGGCCGCACCTCGCCTACGCCCACGATCTTTTGCGCCGCCGCCTCGATCTTGTGCCGCATGCGCCCCCAGTCTCCCTGGCTAAACGAGATCGCCCGCTCCCAATTCCCGGCGTCGCTCTCGACCCGCTGTATAACCCGGTCGAACCCGCTCAGCCCGTCCACATCGCGCAGGCTTTCCACGCCCGCTTCTTCGCGCAAAACGCGCTTGCGGTACTCCTCGCGCTCCTCGTGCGCGGCCAAGCCCTGCTGGCGGCAGGCGGCCGAAAAGCTCCGCCAAAACCGCCGCATCTGCATCCCCGAAATCGGCTTCATATCGCTCCTCCTTTCTTTCCTTACGCTTCGCTCGGCCAGCAGTCGGCAATATCCAGCCGGATCGGCTTGAAATCGTCCTCCACGCGCGCGCGCACGCCTACATATAAATAGCGCTTGCCTTTCTGCGCCGTCATGGCCTCGCGCAGAATCGCCGCGCCCTCGTTCCAGCCCGCGTCGTTCACCCGGAGCGATAAGAGCTCCGTGATTTTGGACCGGCTCAAAAAGCCCTTGGAATCCACCTTGAAAGCGGCCTCCACCAGCTTCTTGACCACATAGGCTTTGTCGCCCAGGCTCCCCAGCTCCTTGGCCACGTAGCCCATCATCAGCTCGCGCGCCCGGATAACCCGCTCGTCCAGGCTAATCGAATAGCTCTGGCGAATCCCGGCCTCGACGAGCCCATCGAAGCTTCTGGCCGCAAAGTTCCCCTTGGCGCCCAGGCTTTCCTTCGCGCCGGCCAGCACATTAAGCTCGCCGATCGCAAACTTTACCACTTTCTCCAGTACTTCCCGGGCCTCCAAGAACGCTTTGCGGATCTTGAGCACCGTCTTGTCCTTCTGCTTGTCGTACATAGAGACGTACTGCACGGGCACGTCGTTACCGCGCGCATCGCGCATCGTTTTCATCGGTTTGTTAGCCATGGTATTTTCTCCTTTGTTGATAAGTTGTTGACATCAATAGTCGTTGTCCGGCACGGCCATCGCCGCATACGCTTCGCAAACGGCGTCGAAACCATCCCAGCTCACCGCCTCGCCGCGCCGCGTCGCCAGCGCGTTCGCCTTGCGCAGGTACTTGATGTATTTCCCCAGCCCGCTTTCCCTCAACATCTGCTTGATCCGCTTCAGGGTCTCGCCCGTCGGCGGTTCCAGTTTGAAGCTCTTGGCTATGGTATTGATGTCCTTAACCTTCGGGATGTCCGGCGTGGCAAACTCGATCAATCCCCGCCTCCGGAACTGGTCGAAAAGCTTCTTGTCCTTGCCGTTCCAAAGTAGCTCGCGCCCAACCGGCGTAGCGCACATCACAATCCCGCAGCCGGTGCGATCGTGCACCTCGCGCAAGTACTCCATGATCGCCACCGCGTTATTCTCGCCGCTCGTGATCAGCGCCTGGTGGAACTCGTCCACTATCAAGCACCGCTCGCTGGTAAGTGCATCGATGATCCGCTGTTCCAGTACGTCCAGCCGGTTCACTGTCGCATAGACGTTGCACGCCATAGCAAGCTCCCGCACCACTCGCGACTTCGCCCAGCCGCTCCCCAGGCGCAGATACTTGGTCCGCCCGTGGTTATGCGTCTGCTGATAATGCAGCAAGCACGTAGTCTTTCCGGATTGCGAAGCCCCAAAGATAAATGCCGGCATACCGTCATTGACCGCGCTATCGCAGATGGCCTCGATCTGGTCGTAAAGCCACGTCCGGATGAACTCCCGGCCGCCTTCCTCGATCCGCCGGCGCTCGGCCGCCACAAACGTTGCGCACTTCTTGACGATGCCGGCATAGCTTGCGCCGTAGGTGCCATAAAGCATTCCGTTGACCATTGCCGGGCTCACATCCAGCTTCTTGGCCAGCGCCGACTGGCTCAAGCCGTGCTCCTTCGCGTACGAGTAGACGGAGTGCAGTACTTCCGCATCCTCGCTCGTTATCTCGCCTTCCTCGATCAGACGGTTCAGCGTCTTTTGATACTGGGCACCGTTGACTGCGATTCCGGACGATGGCTGAATGCCGCCCGGATGCTGCTTTGTTTCGTTGGCTTGTTCGCTCATTTTTTACTCCTTTTTTGGTTGATTTAATGGACCATAACGTCCCTTAAAAATTGACTGGGGTCGGCCTTCAAAGTCCGCTCCCTCGTGGTGGCTGCACCGCCGCCGAACTGCCGCGCCTCGGCCGCTTCCAGCACCACCTTGTTCCACGCCAGCTTCGCCGTCTGCTCGGCCGCATCGCTCACGTGCCGCGCCTTCATCGGTGCAGTCATCATCGCGATGTCCCTGAACTTCTCGCCGGCCGCCTTGCGGATCGCCTCCTGGTCGCCCCAGAATGCGCGCGTCGCCAGCTGCGCGATCCCGAGCACATTGTCGTTCTCGTCGCACAGCCAAAGCTTCTCGCTCAAATCCCCCCACGGGCAAAAATACGCCCGCACCTCCGTGCCTGGCGTGAGCCAATGCGGGATCCCCGCCCGGTCTACGTACTGCGCCACGAACACGCGCTTTTCGCCCGGGAAATAATCCTTGTCGGTGAAGCTAATCGTGCGATCCTGCGCCACCTTCAGAATCTTCGCGTCCCTCGGATCCATAAACGCCGGATATTCGATTGCAGGCACGCGCACCAGGTCGCACAGCCCGCGCCGCCAAACCTCCTTGCGGCTCATATTTTCCATCCGCGCGAGCGCCTCCGGATTCTGCCGCACCACCGCGCGCACCGCCAGCTTCTCGGCGTCCGTCATACCCTCCAGCGCGCTCACCGGCAACCACGGCGACGACTCGCTCAAGCGGAACTCCTGGACCTGGTTGTTCTGCCAGCCTTCCAGCCGGTGGTCGCGCCGGTCCATTACCGCATCTTCGATCGCCGCGAACGCCTGGCGGAACTGGTCGAACGTCAAATAAGGCAGCTCCAAAATCTTCAGAATATCTTCCGGCAGCTTGAGATCGTCCACCTTCGCCAATACGCCCTCGGCATACTTCTCCTGCGCGGCCGCGCTCTCGTGGTAGTGCGCCGCGTCCCGGCCCCGGTTGCCCAGGAGCGAAGCCGAAGCGTTATGGAGGATATTATGGCTGCCTTCGCACAGGCTCTTGAACCGGGGATTGCCGCCCGCGTTGCCAATAAACATTCCCTTGTGCGCCGGCGTATTCATCCGGCCGCTCGCCTCGAAATGGATCTTCTGCCCCCAGTAGGGAATGCCGGCGATCCGCCGCTGCACGTTCTCCCTTATCGCCGTGGTGCCGCGTTCCAGAATGAACCGCACGCCGTCCCGGTGAAAGCCCGTCCGGATGCACACGAACGCCAAAGCGCTGCGGAACTGAAACTCATTGAGGTTTTCGCCTTTCACGCGGCCGGTCTTTTCGTCCACCCGGTTGAACCTCGGCTTCATGAACGAACCCATCTTGAACGCGCTCGCCACGTCGTAGAAAGCGAACTCCAGCGGCTGGAACAGCCCCTTGACGCCGGGCGCGAACACGTTGATATTGTGCCAAACGTCGTCCGCCTGGTAGATGGCGCCCACCGGCAGATTCTTTCCGGTCTTGGGATCCACGCGGCTGCGGATCACGCTCAGCGTATACTTGCTGGCCGCGAACTGTCCCTGGCGGTTCCAGGCAATGTTCATGAGATGCGCCGGGTCCTTGTCCAGCATCTTCATCAAATTGCCGTACGTCCAGCCTTTGGGAATCCACCCGGCCGGGCACATCTCCGGCACTTCCTCGTACGGGAACTGCGCGCGCCACATATCCCGCCACGTGCCGAACTGGAACGCCACACCTGCCCGGAAGTCCCGCATGAACGCATCATAGCCGCCCTTGCTCGTGTTCTTGTCGAGTTCGATGTACCGCTTGAAATCGTCCAGCGCCTGGTGCAGCGATCCGTGTTTCTTTACCTTCCGGCCATCCGCCAGACCCAGCACGCCGTGTTCGCGCCAGGCGTAATACATGCGTTCGAACGTCTTAAGCGGGATGCCTTCTTGCCGGGCGATGATCGCCCTTAATTGCATGACATTCCCGGCCGCGCCTGCAATCTCCCGCATCCGCGCATCCAGTCTTGATACGCGCATGCGTTCGTCGAAGTCGCTGATCATTTCGTAATCGTCGTACTGTGTCATTTCTTGCCTCCCCCGGGAATCACCCGGGTCTTGATGAACTGCAAAAAGCTTTCCCTGAAGATCGAGTAGATCTTCTTTCCGCTTGCGCCGCTTCCTCTGTTCAGTACCGAAAACCGCCCCTCGTCGATCCAGTTGTAGACCACATTCTCGTCCACTCCTAGCGCCGTCTTCACATCGTACACCTTCAGCATGGGAGAGCTCGGGAGACTGGAGACGATAATCTCCATCTCCCGGCTCGTCAGAAACGGCTTGTCGCTCAAAGCAACGAACATGTCAATTTCCTGCAATCCCATATTTGACTCCTCGGGTCATGAGTGCGCCCCGGCCCTGTGGCGCTCACCTCAAACGTCCACCACTTCCTCCTTGATGCGCTTCTGCAACGCATCAGTGAGCCGCTCCAGTTCGCTCAAATAATGCTGCGCCAGGTTGAACGGCAACAGGCTTGCCATGTCCGGCAGCACGCGCGGCATCTTGGCAAACACTTTCGCCCAGGCCGCCTCGGCGTTGGTGGCCGGATCCTTCCGGAGATTCTGGTAGCTCTCCAGGTTCTCGCCCGGCTTCCGCCCGGCCGACCCTTGGCCCATCTGCGCCATCATGATCAGGAACTTCCGCCGGCTCGTCCCTTCCAGGAAAAGCGTATCGCGTTTCTGTATGAGCGCCTTCGATAGCGTCACCTCCTGGCCGCGCTCGTTGAAGTAGCTCGTCATTCCCAGGAGCGCCGCCGCGCCTTTGTTGCCGCCTCCCAGCGCCGCCACGCCTTTCTTGTAAAGCATCCAGCACTTGGCCACGGTTCCATAATTGAGCTCCGGCGCTTCCTGCGCCACAATCGCCCGGAGGCCGAATGTGCCGATGCCGCCTGCTTTGGGCGAACCGTAAGCCTCGAACAGTTCTTGCGCGGCCTTGCCCAGCGCAAGCCCGCTCCGGATCCAGCTCGTCGTATTTTCGGCAAAGCTCGCATAGCATGATTTCAGCTTGTTCACCGCCTCGTTGTGGTCATGAGTGCCACCCCTCTGCGGGCGGCTCACTACTACTGCATTCTCCA
>JAFXST010000087.1 GCA_017525475.1 Kiritimatiellia bacterium
CCAGGTGGCGCCGGAATACCCGCGCATCACCTCCGACGTGCTCGACTACGACGAGGTGATGAAGCGCTTCAATATCATGATGGACTGGCTCGCGGCCCTGTACGTGCATATCCTCAACCTCATCCACTACATGCACGACAAGTACTACTACGAGGCGGCCGAAATGGCGCTCATAGACACCGACGTCAGGCGCACCTTCGCCACCGGCATCGCCGGCTTCTCGCACACGGTCGACTCGCTCTGCGCCATCAAGTACGCCAAGGTCACCGCCATCCGCGACGAAAACGGCATCGTGGTGGACTACAAGACCGAGGGCGACTATCCCAAGTACGGCAACGACGACGACCGCGCCGACGAAATCGCCGAATGGCTGCTCACCGAGTTCCTGGCCAAGGTCAAGAGCCACCACACCTACCGCAACGCCGAGCCCACCACCTCGATCCTCACCATCACCTCCAACGTGGTGTACGGCAAGGCCACGGGCACCACTCCCGACGGCCGCAAAGGCGGCGAGCCGTTTGCGCCCGGCGCCAACCCGAGCTACGGCGCGGAGCAGAACGGGCTTTTGGCCTCGCTCAATTCGGTGGCCAAGATCCCCTACGAGTACGCCTTGGACGGCATCTCCAACACCCAGACGATCCACCCCTCGGCGCTCGGCAACACGCCGGAGGATCGCGTCAACACGCTCGTGTCGGTGATGGACGGCTATTTCGACAAGGGTGCGCACCACCTCAACGTCAACGTGTTCGGCACCGAAAAGCTGATCGATTGCATGGAGCATCCTGAAAAGCCCGAATACGCCAATTTCACGATCCGGGTTTCGGGCTACGCGGTGAAGTTCATCGACCTTACCCGCGAGCAGCAGCTCGACGTGATCAAGCGCACATGCCACAAGAGCCTCTGACCGGGCTTGTCCATTCCTGCGAAACGTTCGGGGCCGCCGATGGCCCCGGCGTTCGTTTTATCGTCTTCCTGCACGGTTGCTGCTTCCGCTGCCGCTATTGTCACAATCCCGACACCTGGGCGAGCGAGGCGGCCGAAAAGCTCCCGGCCGACGCTATCCTCGCGCGGGCCTTGCGCTACCGCGCCTACTGGGGCGAGAAGGGCGGCATCACCGTATCGGGCGGCGAGCCCATGCTCCAGGCCCGGTTCGTGGCGGAACTGTTCGCCCAGTGCCGCGAACTCGGGGTGGATACGTGCATCGACACTTGCGCCGGCGTCTTTTCGCGGAGCGACAAGGATATCTTGCGGCTGCTCGACTTGACCGATACGGTACTCCTCGACATCAAGCATATCGACCCCGAGCGCCACCGGGAGCTTACCGGGGGCGAACTCGAGCCGGTGCTCGACTGCGCCCGGTATCTCCACGAAACCGGCAAGCGCGTGTGGCTGAGGCACGTGCTGGTGCCGGGCTGGACCGACGGCCAGGACGAGCTGCGCAAATTGGCGGAGTTTGTCCGGCCCCTCGACAACATCGAGCGCGTGGACGTACTTCCTTACCACGCCTTCGGAGTCGACAAGTGGCGGCGCTTGGGACTCGCTTATCCCCTCGAGGGCGTGGAGCCGCCTACCGAAGCCTCGCTCGCCGCCGCCCGCCAAATCCTTGCCCGTCCCTAATTCCGTTGCCGATTTTCGTTTAGCCCTATTGATTTCCTGGCGGATTTTTGATATAATATTCATTCAATGCTAGGGAAATTCATTACTTTCGAGGGGGGCGAGGGTTGCGGCAAGTCTACCCAAATCCGGCTACTGCAGGCGGCGTTGGAGCGGTACGGCAAACGCGTGCTGCTTACGCGCGAGCCGGGCGGGACCCCCTTGAACGAGCGGCTGAGGCCGCTGATCAAGGAGGAACTCGAAGATCCGCCGGTGGACAAGTGCGAGTTGCTGTTGTTTTTGGCGGCGCGCGCGCAACTGGTCGAAAAGGTGATCCGCCCCCGTTTGGAAGCCGGGGAATGGGTGATTTGCGACCGTTTCGGCGATTCCACGCTGGCCTACCAAGGCTATGGGCGCGGTATGGATTTGGCGACGGTTGGCGAACTCAACCGGTTTGCCTGCGGCACTCTCAAGCCCGATTTGACCTTGCTCCTCGATTTGCCGCTTGAGGTCGCCAATGCGCGCCGTCGCGCGCGGGAGACCGGCACGGGCACGGTGGCCGATCGTATCGAGCTTGCGGGCGGCGGTTTTCACGAGCGCATCCGGAACGGGTTTCTGGAACTGCAGCGCCGGGAACCCGAACGGATCCGTTTGATCGACGCCTCGGGGGCGCCGGAGGAAGTTTTTGCACGGGTATGGAAGTCGATATCGCCTATAGTCTGATCGCCAGGGCCATCGACCAGGGACGGGTGCCGCCGGCGTATCTCATCGTGGGGGACGTGCGCGGCAACGCCGAGGAACTGGCCTTGCGCATCGTCAATCGGCTGTTCACGGGATGCGCGGCGCAAATCGAGCACCGCACCCATCCCGATATCGTGTTTCTGGAGCCCGAGGGCAAGGCGCGGATCATCAAGGTCGACAGCGTGCGCGACCGGTTGGTGGCGCCGCTCGGGGATACGAGTTTCAGCGGCGGCTGGAAGGTGGGCGTAATCTACGGCGCCGACCGCATGAAGGCCGAGGCGGCCAATGCGTTTTTGAAGACGCTCGAAGAGCCCACGCCCCATACGCTGTTCTTGCTGTTGACCGATGCGCCCGAGTCGATTTTGCCCACCATCAAATCGCGCACGCAGCAGATTTGCTTGGAGATAACCGGCGACTATCTCGGGCGCGACGATGTTGCCGATATTCGCGAGGCGGTAAAGGCCAAGGACGTCGGCCGGTTGTCGCGCATTTACGCGTCGCTCAAGGAAGACGCCGCCGACGAGGATCTGCCCATCGTGCGCAAGGCGTTTTTCGCATCCGTAATGGCCCAGATGCGCCAATGGATGGTGTCGGGGGCGTTGCCGTACTGCCAGGCGTTCAGGAATATCGACGCGGTGGAAACGGCCTACCGCCAAAGCGACCGCAATCTCAACGACGAGGCCGTAATCTCGCAACTGGTGGACAGGATCGTATGCGGCTGAGTCTCTCCACCAACTATTTCAAGGCGGATACGCCGGTCGCCGCGCGCATTGACCAGGCGCTCTCCATGGGGTTCGGCGAGCTGGAGCTCGGCTACGGCACCACTTTGGAGGAGGCGGCCGAATACCGCCGCCTCTCCGGGCGCATCGCCATCGGCAGCGTCCACGCGTTTGCGCCGGTGCCGATTTCGGCGCCGTCCGGACATCCCGAACTCTACGCGTGGGCTTCGCCCGATCCCGAGGCGCGCCGCATCGCCCGCTTCAACGTGTTTAAGTGCGTGGATTTTGCCGCCGACATGGGCGCCGACACGCTGGTATTGCACTTGGGACGGGTTCCGGCGCGCGGTTTTTGGCCGTGGGGCGACAAAGTGCGCGCGCGCCTCCGGCACGGCCGGCGCATGCTCGAAACGATGAAGACCGAGTTCGCGGAGGCGATGCCGCAGCTCGAAAAGCGCCGGGTGGTGCTGGGGCTCGAGAACATGCCGTATCTCGAAGGCTTCCCGATGACCGACGAATGGTCGGCGCTGTCGGAGTTCTCCGCCTGGATCAAGCCGTGGTTCGACACCGGCCACTGGCGCGTCCAGGAGTGCAACCGCTGGGTGGGGCCGTTTCTGGAAACCGCCTACTCGCGCCTCGAGTTTGCGGGCATGCACCTCAACGACGTCAAGGATTTCAACGACGACCATTTCGCCCCCGGCGGCGGCAAGGTCGATTTCAAGGCGCTCAAGGCTTTCATGGCCAAGGTGCCGCATGTGGTTTTCGAGCCCAAGAGCCATGTGAGCGAACAGTCGCTCCGGCAGGGCGTGGAGATAATAAATGACGCAATATCCTAATCCCGGCGATTTTCTGCTAAGATGGGCGGGCGATACGCTCAAAGTCACGCTCAACCTCGATTATCCCCGTCCCGGACGGGCGGCGTTCAGGTGCAACCTCGGCAACGCCAAGGTGCGCCGGGCCGAGATCATCGCCGAAACCGAGCGCGGCGAAGTGCCGCTCGCCAAGGCCTGGACCGATATCCCGATGGTGCAGGTGTCGCCCACGGGCTACGAGCTGGAGGTCAAGCTCTGGGAAGTGGGCATTTTCTCGGGCAAGGCCTGTTTCTTCGCCGAGGGCTCCACCGTGCCCGAGTGGCCCGACGGCGCCAACTTCCACATCAAGGTGGAGCTGGCAGAGACCAAGCGCAACAATTCCATCTACACGGTGTTTCCGCGCCAGTTCGGTTCGTTCCGCGAAATCGCCAGGCGTCTGCCGGTGATCATGGACCGCATGGGCTTCAAGATCATCCAGACGCTGCCGCCGTTCCCGGTGCCCACCTCCTACGCGGTCATGGGCGAGTACGGCTGTCCCTTTGCGGCGCTCGATTTCCTCTCGGTCGATTCGGCGATGGCGGAGTTCGACGAATACGCCACCCCCATGGACCAGTTCCGCGAGCTTATCGATGCGGTACATGCCCGGCGCGGGCTCTTTTTCGTGGATTTGCCGGCCAACCACACCGGTTGGGCCTCCACCTTGCAGACGCACCATCCCGACTGGTTCCATCGCGAGAGCGACGGCAAGTTCGTCAGTCCCGGCGCTTGGGGGGTGAAGTGGGCCGACCTCGTGGAGCTCGACTATTCCAAGCCGGAACTTAGGGCCTATATGGCCGACGTGTTCCTCTTCTGGTGCCGCAACGGCGTGGACGGCTTCAGGTGCGATGCGGGGTACATGATTCCGCTCAAGACCTGGGAGTACATCGTTTCGCGGGTTCGCGAGGAATATCCCGATACCGTCTTCATGCTGGAGGGTCTGGGCGGGGAACTCTCGGTCACCGACGCGCTCCTCAAAGAAGCCAATCTCGACTGGGCGTATTCCGAAATCTTCCAGACCTACGACCGCGGCCAGTTCGAGTGGTATCTGCCCAGCGCCATCGCCCGCAGCGAAAAATACGGCACGCTCGTGCACTTTGCCGAGACCCACGACAACGACCGCCTGGCCAAGGGCGGCAAGGCCTACGCGCGGCTCAGGGTGCAGCTGGCGGCGCTCCTCAGCTGGCAGGGGGCGTGGGGCATCGCCAACGGCGTCGAATGGTACTGCAAGGAGAAGATCGACGTCCACGGCAAGAACGACCTCAACTGGGGCGCCATCGACAATATGGTGCCGCTCATCGCCAAGCTCAACCGCATCCTCGACACCCATCCGGCGTTTATCGGCACCAGCCACCTCGAACTGGTCACCCAGGGCGAGGGCAATACGCTCGCGGTATCGCGCGGCGGCGTGCTGATCCTCGCCAATCTCGACTGCACCGCCCCGGCCCGCATCCAATGGCGGCAGGACGCGTTCAAGTGCTCCGAGGCGTTCGATATCCTGGCCGAAGAGCCGGTGGACTGCAGTTCGGGCGGCGTGGCCCTCAAGCCCGGCGAAGTCAAGTGCCTGATGCCGTTTGCGCTGGCGCAGGAAGAAGTGCCGCAGGATGCGGAGCTTGTCGACGCCCGCCGTACCAGCCAGGCGCCGCGCTTCCACTGGGTGTTCCCGCGCGACGTCAACCGCGACGTGGCCGTGCCCGAGGAGGAGCTGGTGGAGATTTCGGCCCCCTACCACTTCCGCATGCGCATCATCGATCCCGAAACCGGGCGCACCATCCGCGTCCAGCGCAGCGTGAACAACCGCGTGGTTTTCGACGCGCCGCACTACCACGGCAACGGCCTCCAATGCCGGGAACTGTCGATTTCGATGGTCGTCTACACGCCCGGCAAGTCAACGCGCACGATTTCGCGCTTTTTCATCCCGCCGCCCGGCAACAAGGCCAAAGTGCGCCTGGCGCTCGACGGGGCCGAAATCCGTCGCCATCCCGAGTACCGCACCGTGCTGTCCAACGGCGCCGGCGCGGCTGCGCAAGTGCGGCTGGGGTGGGGCGAGATCCGTTCCCAGTACGATGCGATCTTGGCCGCCAATCCCAACCCCACGGTGCCGTCCGATCGCGTCAACCTGTGGGCGCGCACCCGTTGCTGGCTGCAGCGCGAAGGCTACACCCGCGAATTCGACAAGCACTGCCAGACCAAATTCACGGCCGATCCGGCCGGCAAGGCCGCACGGTGGGACTTTACGGTGCCGTGCGGCATGGGCAAGGAGACGAGTTTCAGCTTCGAACTCGCGCTCGCCCCCGACGAAAACGCCGCCCGGCTCAAAGTGGTGCGCAAGGACGCCGGGCATCTCGACGTGGGCGACCAGGTGCGCATCGTTTTCCGCCCCGATATCGAATGGCGCAGTTTCCACGCCACCACCAAAGCCTATGCCGGGTTGGAGGCGCTCTTCCCGCAGCGCACGGTGCACATGGACGACGGTTTCGCCTTCCGGCCCTACGACGGGATTTTCCGGATGAGCGTCAAGAACGGCGCCTACCATCACGAGCCGCAGTGGTCCTATAACGTCCCCCACAGCGAAGAGGCGGCGCGCGGGCAGGAGGGCGGCGGCGATCTCTACAGCCCCGGCTGGATCAGCGCCGACCTCAAGGTGGGCGAGGAGATGGAGATTATCGGCATCATGAATCCGATGAACCTCCCCGAGCTCATCAACTTCCCCGATTTGCGGGAGGAGGGCGACGCCGGGAGCATCGGCCAGACGATGAAGAAGGCGCTGGAACTGTATATAGTGCGGCGCGACGAGCTCAAGACGGTGATCGCCGGCTACCCCTGGTTCCTCGATTGGGGGCGCGACACGTTCATCTTCATGCGCGGCATGATCGCCGCCGGGATGATCGACGACAGCCTCAAGATCCTCAAGGCGTTCGCCGCCTTCGAGGAGGAGGGGACTTTGCCCAACATCATCTACGGCAATACGGCCGGCAACCGCGATACCGCCGACGCGCAGCTGTGGTTCGTCGAGTGCGTGAGCGAGCTCGACAAGCTCGGCGTGGACGTGAGCGAACTTAAAGCCACCTGCGAGAATATCGTCAAACACTACAAGTACGGCACCCCCAACGGCATCCGCATGGACGCCGACAGCGGCCTTGTGTGGTGCCCCTCGCACTTTACCTGGATGGACACCAACTACCCGGCGTGCACGCCGCGCATTGGCTATCCCGTGGAGATCCAGGCGCTGTGGATCAGCGCGCTGCGCTTCCTGGGCCAGCACGAACTAGCCAAAAAGGCGCTCCGTTCGGTGGAGAAGTATTTCAAGCGCGATGTCGGCTACGAAGATTGCCTTGCCGCCCCCAACGGCGAACCGGCCAGGTCGGCGCGCGGCGAAGGCACGATCCGGCCCAACCAGCTGTTCCTGATCACGCTCGGGCTCGTCAAGGACGCTTCGATCCTCGCGGCCACCGAGGAACTGCTCATCCCCGGCGGCATCCGCAGCTTGAACGCCGGCCACGAACTCTATCGCGGCCGCTACGAGGGCGACGAGGACACCTGCCGCAAACCCGCCTACCACAACGGCACCGTTTGGGCGTGGCCGTTCCCGCTGTACGCCGAGGCCATGGCCGAGCTCGACCCGCGCCATCGTCGCGCGGCGCTGGCGGTGCTGGCGGGCGCGGTCGCCAACCTCAACGCCGGGTGCGTGGCGCACATGAGCGAAAACGCCGACGGCGACGCCCCGCATGCGCAGAAGGGCTGTACCGCGCAGGCGTGGAGCGATTCGGAACTTTTGCGGGTATGGCTCAAACTTGGAGGAAGATAATGGCACAGAAACCTACGAGAAGACTGGCGCGCGAATGGGCGGTGCAGATGCTGGCCGCCTGCGATCTCAATCCCGGCCAGGACCTGGACGCGGAAATCGGCGCTTTGTGGGAGCAGCTCGCGTCCGCCGACGAGACGCTGTCGGTGGGCGGCAAGGCGCTCAAACAGCTCAAACTGTTCGCCGAAGAGCGGGTCAAGGGCGTAATCGCCAACCGCGAGGAGATCGACGGCATCCTCGCGCCGCTGCTGGAGGACTGGGAGCTCAATCGCCTCGGCACGGTCGAAAGGGCGGTATTGCGCATGGGCGTCTGGGAGATGAAATTCAGCGACGTGCCCGCGCCCGTGGTCATCAACGAGGCGGTGGATCTCGTCAACTGGTTCTCGGGGCCCAAATCGAGGAGCATCGTCAATGGAGTTCTCGACCGCTACGCTAAAAGCGCTCGTTGACCTGGCGCGCCAGGGCGAAGGCCACACGCGGCCCAATCCGCCGGTGGGGGCGTTCGTGTTCGCCCGCGACGGCCGGATCATCGGCCGGGGCTGGCACCATAAAGCGGGCGAGAACCATGCCGAAGTCGAAGCGATCGCCGACTGGAAGAAGCACCACCCCCGCACCAAGGCGCACGCGCTGCTGGTGACGCTCGAGCCCTGTTCCCGGCCGGGGCGGGTCGGCGCCTGCACCGAGGCCATAATCCGCGCGCAAATCCCGCGCGTAACCTACCTTTGCCCCGACCCCAACCCCAAAAACCGCGGCCGGGCCCAAGCGGCGCTGGCGGATTACGGGATCGCGTGCGAATATCTGCCCTACGAACCCGCGGCCGACCTGGTGCGGGCGTTCGCCAAGCGGGTCAAAACGGGGCTGCCCTACGTCACCGTCAAACTGGCGATGACGCTCGACGGCAAAATCGCCGACAATTGGGGCGAGGCCAAGTGGATAAGCAGCGCCGCTTCCCGCCAAAAAACCGGCGAATTGCGCGAGCGCGTGGACGCAATCATGGTGGGGGCCGGCACCGTGCGCAAGGACAATCCCTCGCTCCTCGCCCATGGCCGCCCCAATCCGGACCTGGTCAGGGTGGTGGTTTCGCGTTCGGGGCAACTGCCGGAAAATGCGCAGATCTTCACCGACGGCAAAAACGAGACGCTCGTTTTCGGCAACCCCCACACGGCGCTCGCGGAACTGGGGCGGCGGGGGTTCAACCACGTGCTCTGCGAAGGCGGCAAGGTGCTGGCCGCCAGCCTGGCGGAGCTGGGGCTGGTGGACGAATGGCTTACGGTCTTGTGCCCCAAGGTCATCGGCGAGCGGCACGTGGGCGAGGCGGCGGTATTCGGCGGCGGCAAACTGGAGGACGTTTTCGTATGTTTACGGGCCTAGTGCAAAAACTCGGTACGGTCAAGCGCGTTTCGCGCGGTTCGGGCCTGGTGCTGGAAATCGGCTTCGAGCCGTGGGCGCGGCCGCTCGAGGCGGGCGAATCGGTGGCGGTCAACGGCGTTTGCCTCACTGTGGCCGCTTTCGACGCGCGGCGCTTCACCGCCAACGTGCTCGAGGAAACCGAGGAACGCTCGGGCCTCGGCGGGCTTTTGCCGGGCGACAAGGTCAATCTGGAACGCGCTTTGCGCGCGGGCGAGGCCCTGGGCGGCCATATCGTGCAGGGTCACGTCGACGCCCGCGGCGTGCTCGTGGCCAAAATGCGGCGCGGCCGCGACTGGCGGCTTACGTTCAAGTGCGGCCGGGTACTCGCGGCCCAGAGCGTGGTCAAGGGCTCCATCGCCATCGACGGGGTTTCGCTCACCATCACCGATTTGGGCGCGGATACCGTAAGCGTCGACGTTATCCCCACCACTTTGGCCGATACCACGCTGGGGCTCAAGCGCCTCGGCGATACGGTCAACCTCGAAGGCGATATCGTGGGCAAATACGTGGCCAACGCGGCCGCGGCCGCCGCCAAGGCCGGCGGGCTCAGTTTCGAACAACTGGCCGCCGCCGGGTTTGCGGACTAAATCCGTTCGTATTCGGCATTGCCGTCTTTTTGCGCGCTCCCCCTTGCAATCGGCCGGGAAATATGGTATAATATACCATAACCCTTTTGGAGTACTGTAATGTGGAATTATTCCGAGAAGATGATGGATCACTTCCGCAATCCGCGGAATGTGGGTAAGATCGACCGGCCCGACGGCGAGGCCACGGTCGGCAGCCTCGCCTGCGGCGATGCGCTAAAGTTCCAGTTCAAACTGGGGCCGGACGGCAGGATTGCGGAGGCCAAGTTCCAGACTTTCGGGTGCGCGAGCGCCATCGCGAGCTCGTCGGCGCTGACCGAGATGGTTATCGGCAAGACGCTCGACGAGGCCGCCAAGATCACCAACCAGGAAATCGCCGACTATCTGGGCGGGCTCCCGCCGCAGAAGATGCACTGCAGCGTGATGGGGCGCGAGGCCATGGAGGCGGCCATCAAGAACTATAGGACGGGCGAAAACCAGGACAAGAACCTGGAGGAGACGATCCTTTGCTCGTGCTACAACGTGAGCGAAAACGAGGTCCGGCGCGTAATCACCGAAAACAGCCTCACCACGGTGGAGGAAGTCACCAACTTCACCAAGGCGGGCGGCGGCTGCGGCCGGTGCAAGGGCAAGATTCAGGCGATTCTGGACGAAATCAACGGAGCGGCCACATGAACAAGATCGGCTTCGACAACGAGAAGTATCTCGCCGAGCAGAGCGAATACATCCGCCAGCGCGCGGCCAAGTACGGCAAGCTCTATCTGGAGTTCGGCGGCAAGCTGATGAACGACTTCCACGCGGCGAGGTGCCTGCCGGGGTATGACCCCAACGTCAAGCTCCGCCTCCTCCAGAGCCTCAAGGACCAGGCCGAAATCATTCTCTGCATCTTCTCGGGCGACATCGAGCGGCGCAAGATGCGCGCCGACTTCGGCATCAGCTACGACGCAGACGCCATGAAGCTCATCGACGACCTTACCGCGCTCGGGCTCAAGGTCGCGGGCGTGGTGATCACGCGCTACCAGGATCAGCCGGGCGTCAAGGCGTTCCGCAACAAGCTGGAGAGCCGGGGCGTCAAGGTGTACCTCCACTACAAGACCGACGGCTACCCCGCCAACGTGGAGAAGATCGTTTCCGAGCAGGGCTACGGCAAGAACGAGTACGTAAAGACCGAAAAGCCCATCGTGGTGGTGACGGCGCCGGGCCCCGGGTCGGGCAAGTTCGCCACCTGCCTTACGCAGATTTACCACGAATACCGCCAGGGCCGGATGGCCGGGTACTCCAAGTTCGAGAGCTTCCCGGTGTGGAATCTGCCGCTCAAGCACCCGCTCAACATCGCCTACGAGGCGGCGACCATCGACCTTTGGGACGTCAATCTCATCGACCCCTACCACAAGGCGGCCTACGGGGTGGAGACGGTGAACTACAACCGCGACGTCGACGCCTATCCGCTCCTGAAGGCCATCTGGGAGCGGATGACCGGCGGCGAATGCCCCTACAAGAGCCCCACCGACATGGGGGTGAACCGCATCGGCTTCGGCATCGTGGACGACGAAGTGGTGCAGTACGCCTCCAAGCAGGAGGTTATCCGCCGGTTCCTGCGCTACCAGTGCCAGTTCGCCGACGGCACTTCCGACCGCGCCTCGGTGGAGCGCGCCAACGAGCTGATGCGTTCGATGGGCCTCAGCCCCGAAGATCGCCCGGTGGTGCAGGCCGCGCGCAAGTGCGCCGAGGAGGCGCGCCAGGCCGGCAAGGGCAAGACGGGCGGCGTGGTTTCGGGCGCGGCCATCGAACTTAAGGACGGCACCATCGTAACCGGCAAAAACTCCGATTCGCTCCATGCGGCTTCGGCCATGGTGCTCAACGCCATCAAGCGGCTTTCGGGGATTCCCGAGCAGATTCCGCTCATCGCCCCCAACGTGGTGCAGTCGGTGCGGCACATGAAGGAGGATATTCTCAAGGGCGGCAGCGCCTCGCTCAACCTGGACGAAGCCTTGATCGGGCTCGCGATTTCGGCGGCCAGCAACCCCGCCGCGCAAATCGCCATGGAGAAGCTCAATGAACTTACCACGTGCGAAGTGCACATGACGCACATCGTCACCCCCGGCGATCAGGCGGGCTTGCGGCGGCTCGGCTGCCGCTTCACCTCCGATCCCTACTTTGCGACTTCGGGGCTGTTCCACGGAGAAAACTGAGTGGCCGAAGCCCAGCTCTTTGCCGACGACTACAAGGTGACGCTCGACGTGTTCGAGGGGCCGCTCGACCTCTTGCTGTACCTGATCCGTCGCGAGGAGCTGGACATCTACGACATCCCCATCGAGCACGTCACCGCCGAGTACATGCGCTTCATCAAGGAGGCGCGCGATCTCAACCTCGATGTGGCGGGCGAATTCGTGGTGATGGCGGCTACGCTCATGGTGATCAAGAGCCGCATGCTGCTGCCGGTGGACCGGCGTCGCGCCGAGGGCGACGCGGGCGAAGAGTGGGTGGATCCGCGCCTCGATCTCGTCAGGCAGCTCGTCGAGTACAAGAAGTTCAAAGACGCCGCCATCCGCCTGGAGCAGATGGAACTGTTGCGCCAGAACGCCTTCGGTTACGGCGGCGGCCGTCCCAAGTTCGAGAAGACGCGCGAAGATTATCTCAACGCGCTCGAGAAGCTGGACCTCTACGATCTTTTGACCGCGTTCCAGGAAGCGGTGGCCCGCGCCAGCGAAATCCCGCACGAGGAGTTGAAGGGCATCCGCTATTCGGTGCCCGACAAGATGGATCTGGTGCTCGAGCGCGCGCGCAGCGAAGGCCAGATCGGTTTCACCAATCTCTTCCCGCCCGATGCCGCCAAGGGCGAAATCATCGTCACCTTCCTCGCGCTGTTGGAACTTTTGCGTCAGCACCGGGTGATCGTGTACCAGAACGCGGCGTTCCACGAGATTACGATTCTCCCTTCGCGGGAGACTCCCGACGACCAACCTTTGGAGAAACCCGACGACTATGAGTGAGAACATTCCATTGCCGCGTTCGCTGCAGGAGATCGTGGGCGCGTTGCTGTTCGCGAGCGAAACGCCGCTTACCGCCGCCGAAATCCGCGAGAGCGTCCGTGCGGTCAAGGCGGAGGAGGGCGAAAACCGCGAGGTGATGGAGATTTACGAATCCTGCACCTCGCGCGAAGTGGACGCGGCGTTGAAGGGGCTGGGCAAGGCGCTAGACGTGGCCGGCTGCGGCTTCAAACTCGTGTGCGCGGCCGGCGCCTACCGCATCCAGACGGCGCCGAGCTGCGGGCGCTACGTGCGCGCCATGCTCAAGCTCGACCGGCCGGCGCGTCTGGGGCGCGCCTCGCTGGAGACGTTGGCCATCATCGCCTACCGCCAGCCCATCACCAAGAGCGAGATCGAGGAAATCCGCGGGGTGGACGTGACGGCCAACCTCAAGACGCTCATGGATATGCAGGTGATCCGCCTGGTGGGCAAGAGCGAATTGCCGGGGCACCCGTTCCTCTACGGCACCACGCCCATTTTCCTCGAGCACTTTGGCCTGGGGAGCCTGCAGGAGCTCAACGATCTCGATCCCACTTTGCAGCGGTCCAACCCCAGACTCAAAGCCGCCGCCTACAAAAAGGCCGGCAAGACCGAGCTGGAAATGGCCGCCGAGGCCCGCGAGGCCAGCGAGGCCGCCGCGGTCGCAACCGAAGCATCTAAGGAGAAGCAAAACGATGAAAACACTGACGAAACTGGCGGCGCTGATGGCGACGCTGGCGACGTTCTCGGGCTGTGACTGGGAGCTGAAAAGCCGCCGCGCCCCCGAAAACGACCGCGACAACCTCCGCTTCCGCAATGCCATGGCCGCCTATCAGGCCGGGCGGCTGGACGAGGCGATCAAAGGCTTCGAGGGCGTGATCGCCGCGAGTCCGCTCAACGCCACCGCGCGTTTCCAGCTGGCGAGCCTGCAGCACGACTACCGCAAAGACTATCTTGCCGCCATCGCCAACTACCGCATCTACGCGGAACTGGCGCCCAAGAGCGACAAGCGCGATATCGCCGTGGAACGCGCCCGGTTGTGCGAAGAGCAGTACAAGACCAAGGTCGAGTACGATATCCGCACCAGCGAAAATTCGGGCATGGTGGCCGAGCTCAACGCGCTCAAGGACAAGGTGGCCGAACTCGAAGACGAAAAGCAGGAGCTCGCCGGGCGCATTGCGGCGATGGACAAGTCGGCCAAGGATCTCCGGCAGGAGAACGAGCGGGTGCGCCGCCTCGTGGGGTCGATCGGCGAGGGCGAAAGCACCGAGCGCGTATCGCTGGACGTCAAAAGCCTCTTGGACGAGGAGGAGGACGATACCGACCGCATCCGCTTTTCGGCCGACGTGGCGCAGTTGATGCGCGACGAGGTGGAAGAGTCGGCGGAGACGCCGCTCGCGGTCACGCCCAAGGAGCCGCACCAGCCGGCGGCGGAGAAACCCGAAGCCAAGCCGCAGCCTACCCCCAACGAACTCTATGTCGTCAAGGAGGGCGACACGCTCTACAAGCTCGCCAAGGAGCGTTACGGCAACGTGGGCGACTGGAAGAAGATCCGCGAAGCCAACAAGGAAAAGATCGCCCCCGACGGGCGCATCCGCGCCGGCCAGGAGATCGTGCTGCCTTAACCGATGTACGAGAGCTGTTTTCTCAACGCCAAGCTCAAGGGCGACAGCGATGTGCCGTGGACGGTGCTCGACGCGCCCAGCAAACTCTGCCGCTATATCGCCGGCGGCGGCGTGATGGCGTTCGGACGCACGCTCGACCAGGACCGTCGCGATTACGCCCAGACCCGGTTTCTGTCGGCGGCGGGCATCGTTCTTATCGTTTACCTCATACTATGGATAACATGAAACTCATTACCGTAATCTTCGCGGCCTTTGCCGCGACTGCCGTTTTCGCCCAGTCCGCCGGCGGACGCGATGCGTTTTTGCGCCAACAGGCGGTTTCGGAACTGCAGCGGGTCACGAGCCAAATCGACCTCTTGCAGAACAACTACGACGATTTGGCCCGGCGCGTCTCCGCGCTCGAACGCGGCAACGGCGAAAGCGCCAAGCTCCAGGCCGAGATCGACTCCCTGCGCAGCCAGGTGGCCGAGCTTAAAAAGCAGCTGGCGGCCCAGCGCGGCGAAATCGTCAAGGAGATTTCGGGCAAGATCGCGCAGATGCCCATCAACCAGCCGGCCCCCAAGGCCGCGCCCGCGGTATCGGAAGGGCCGTACCTCGAGTATACGGTGCAAAGCGGCGACAGCCTCTATCTGATCGCCAAGGCTTTCGATACCACGGTTCCCAAGATCCGCGCCAAGAATCCGTCGATCAAGGGCGATCAGCTCAAGGTCGGGCAGAAACTCAAAATCCCCAAGGAGTAAGAGATGAAGATTCTGGTCGTAGGTTCCGGCGGCCGCGAACACGCTATCGCCTGGCGACTCGCGCAGGACGAGGAAAAACACGAGCTTTATTGCGCCCCCGGCAACGCGGGCACGGCGGCGGTGGCCGCCAATCTCGCGATCGGCGCCGAGGATGTGGAAGGTGTCGTCGTCTGGGCGCAATCGAACCGCCCAGATCTCGTGGTGGTGGGCCCGGAGGCGCCGCTTGTCGCGGGGTTGGTGGACCGTCTGCAAGCGATTGGCGTTGCGGCGTTCGGGCCCGTCAAGGCCGGAGCGATGATGGAAGGCTCCAAGCGTTTCGCCAAGGCGGTTATGACGGCGGCCGGGGTGCCTACCGGCAAGGCCGAGGCGTTCGACGATCCCCGAAAGGCCAAGGCGGCGCTGGACGGGTTTGGGCTACCGGTGGTGATCAAGGCCGACGGGCTCGCCGCCGGCAAGGGCGTGGTGGTGGCGGCCACCCGCGCCGAGGCCGAGGCGGCCATCGACGACATGCTCGTGGCCAACAAATTCGGCAAGGCCGGCGCGGAAGTGCTGGTGGAGGAATTTCTCGACGGCGAGGAGTGCTCGATCCTCGCGCTGGTGGACGGCGAAAGGGCGGTGCTCTTGCCGGGTTCGCAAGACCACAAGCGCGTTTTCGATGGCGATAAAGGTCCCAACACCGGCGGCATGGGCGCGTATTCGCCCGCGCCGGTCGTCAAGGACGAGATGCTGCCGTTCATCAAGGAGCGGATCATCCTGCCGGTAGTGGGCGAGCTCAAGCGGCGTGGCATCGTCTACCGGGGCATTCTCTATGCGGGGCTGATGATCACGCCCGCGGGCGGCAAGCTGGCGCTTTCGGGTTCGCGTATCAACGTGGTGGAGTTCAACGCCCGTTTCGGCGATCCCGAAACCGAGGCGGTGTTGCCGCGGCTGGGCGGCGATTTCGCCCGGGCGCTCCTGAATACGGCGCAGGGTAAGTTGGCGGAAGGCGATATTCGCGTCAAGCCCGAGGCCGCCGCCACGGTGATTCTGGCGTCGGGCGGGTATCCGGGAAGCTATGCCAAAGGCAAGGAGATAACCGGTCTCGGCGAGGAGCTCGTGTTCCACTGCGGCACGCGGGAGCTCGACGGCAAAGTCGTGACGGCGGGTGGCCGGGTATTGGCGGCTACCGGCATGGGAAAAACCCTGCGTGAAGCGGTGGACGCCGCCTACGCCAAGGCCGGCAAAATCGCCTTCGAAGGGATGTTCTATCGCCGGGACATCGCGCACCGGGCGTTCGC
>JAFXST010000088.1 GCA_017525475.1 Kiritimatiellia bacterium
CACGGCTTTCACGGGCATGGATGCGTTGACGCACGCCATCGAGGGCTATATCACCAAGGCCGCCTGCCCGATGACCGACATGATGCACCTGGAGGCCATCCGCCTCATCAGCGCCAATCTGCGCGACGCGGTGAAGAACAAACCGAAGGGCCGCGAGGGGATGGCGCTCGGGCAGTACATCGCGGGCATGGGCTTTTCCAACGTGGGCCTCGGCGTCGACCACTCGATGGCGCATGGGCTCTCGGCCCTCTACAATACGCCGCACGGCATGGCCTGCGCGATTTTGCTGCCTACCGCGATGAAGTTCAACGCGCCCAAGACGGGCAAGCGCTATATCGAAATCGCCAAGGCGATGGGCGTTAAAGGCGTGGACAAGATGGACCTTAAAACCGCGCGCGAAGCCGCCATCAAGGCGGTGGAGCAGCTCTCCAGGGACGTGGGCATCCCCGCCGACTTGAAGGGCATCCTCAAGAAGGAGGACGTGGACTTCCTGAGCGAAAGCGCCTACGCCGACGCCTGCCGTCCCGGCAATCCCCGGGAGTGCACGGTCAAGGACATCAAGAAGCTGTACTTGAGCCTGATCTAAACCCAAGGAGCAAGCGATGAAGACATCCCGGGAAATGCGCGAGACCGCGTGGCGACTGGCGGTAAAGGAACACCGGTTTTCGCGCATTTTCTGGGCGGGTTTCGCATTGACGCTGTTGATGTTCGCCGGCGTCTTGGGCGTGGCGATCCTGTTCGAAAATTTCGGCGTCCAGACTTGGGACACCTTCAACCAGGCGCGCCTCGAAGCCCAGGCCGAGGGGCTTAATTTCGTGCCGCCCAATCGCGCGGCGATGCTCTCGTACACTTACGGGAGTCTGTTCCAGTATTTCGTCCAGATTCTGCTAAGCGGCATCATGGCGATGGGCCTTTCGGCCGTGGCGCTCAGTGCCGTGGATCGTCAAGCGGAGGTTGCGGGCAAGGCGTTTGTCGGGCTGAAATATCCGCTCGGGTGCGCGTCGCTGCAATTCTTGATGACGATCAGGATTTGGCTCTGGACGCTCCTATTTGTCATCCCCGGCTTTATCGCCTACTACCGCTACCGCCAGGCGTGGTATCTTAAAACGGAGCATCCCGAATGGGGCGCCTGGCGCTGCCTTAAAGAAAGCGGCCGTTTGATGCGCGGCAACAAGTGGCGGATGTTTTGCTTCGACTGCTCGTACTGGCTTAGCTTCTTGGGGCCGCTGGTGCTGTTTTTCGTCGGCGAGCTCGTGATGATCGCCAGCTTCAACTCGGAAGGCTCGGCTGCGGTCGCGATTTACGGGGCGGTAGCGAGCGTAGCGCTCTTGGTGGCGACCGTAGCCATGATTTTCGTTGCGGTTTACATATTGGTGGGACATGCGGTATTCTACCGCGAACTCAATGCTTTGGAGGAGAAAAAAGATGATGCTTTTAATCGGTAAGGCGGCGTATTCGCCGTTCCGCATCGAGGCGCTCGAAAAGGCGCTGGGCGCCAAAATCAAGGCGCTTAACGTCTACGCGCTCGAAGGGGAGGCGATCGACCCGGAAGAACTCAAGAAAGCGATGGAGCTCTTGAACGCCGACGGGCCCGCGCCGGAATGCGACTTTTTCGTGACGCCCAGGAAGGGCACGATTTCGCCCTGGAGCTCCAAGGCCACCGATATTTTCCGCAACTGCGGCATCAAGACGATCCGCCGCGTGGAAAAGGGCATTGCGTTTTGGCTCGACCCGAAGCCGGCGGAACTGGGGAGCAAGCTCGCGTGCCTGTACGACAAGATGACCGAGGGCGTCTACACCAATCTCGACGACATTTTCGACGTGGCCGACCCCAAACCCGGGCGCACCTACGACGTGCTCGGCAAGGGCGTGGAGGCGATCCGCGAAGCCAACGCGGAGATCGGGCTTGCGATTTCGGAGCCCGAGATGGAGTATCTCGCCAAGAGCTTCAAGGCGGCGGGACGCAACCCCACCGACACCGAGCTCGTGATGTTCGGTCAGGTCAATTCGGAGCATTGCCGGCACAAGATCTTCGGCGCCAAGTTCGTGATCGACGGCAAGGAAAAGCCGCATTCGCTCTTCGAGATGATCAAGAACACCCACAAGAAGCGCCCGCAGGATACGCTAAGCGCCTACAAGGACAACTCCTCGGTCGTCAAGGGCTTCCCCACCAAGGTGTTCGCGATCGACCCCAAGACCAACAAGTACGGCTTCAAGAAAGACGAGCTCGAACAGCTCATGAAGGTGGAGACGCACAACCATCCTACGGCCATTTCGCCCTATCCGGGCGCGGCCACCGGCGTGGGTGGCGAAATCCGCGACGAAGCGGCCACGGGCACGGGTTCGAGGACGGTGGCCGGCATTTGCGGCTTCATGGTGTCCAACCTGCGCATCCCCGGCTTCCCTCAGCCCTGGGAACGCGAGTACGCCGAATTCCCGCGGCGTTTGGCGACGCCGCTCGAGATCATGACCGAGGGGCCCATTGGCGGCGCGGCGTTCGGCAACGAATTCGGGCGGCCGCAGCTGTGCGGGTTCTTCCGCACTTACGAAGGGTGCATCGCCGGCGAACTTAGGGGCTACCACAAGCCGATCATGCTCGCCGGCGGCATGGGCGTCATCCGCAACAGCCAGGTGCAGAAGCAGGACGTCAAGCCGGGCGCGCTTATCGTGCAGATCGGCGGCCCCGCCATGCGCATCGGTTTGGGTGGCGGCGCGGCGTCGTCGATGATGACCGGCACCAACTCCGAAGCGCTCGACTTCAACAGCGTCCAACGCGGCAACGCCGAAATGCAGCGCCGTTGCCAGGGTGTGATCGACGCGTGCAGTTACTTGGGCAAGGCCAACCCCATCCTCTCGATCCACGATATCGGCGCCGGCGGCCTCTCGAACGGCTGCCCCGAACTCGTGGAGGCGACCGGCGGCAAATTCGAGCTCCGCAAGGTGCACAACGAAGAAAAGTCGATGAACCCCATGGAGATCTGGTGCTGCGAGGCGCAGGAACGCTACGTCCTGGCGCTCAAGCCCGCGGCCAAGGAGTTCTTCGAGAAGCTCTGCGAGCGCGAGCGCTGCCCGGTGGCGTTTATCGGCGTCGCGACCGGCGACGGCCAATTGGTGCTGGAGGACGAGCACTTCGGCGACAAGCCGATCGACATGGATATCAAGGTGCTGCTCGGCAAGCCGCCGCGGATGGTGCGCAAGGTGAAGCGCACCAAGGTCAAGCACGAGAGCAACAACTTCGCCGGCATCAAGCCGATCGAGGCGCTCGCGCGCGTCTTGCATTTGCCGGCGGTGGCGGACAAGACGTTTTTGGTGACCATCACCGATCGCACGGTTACCGGGCGGGTAGCTCGCGACCAGATGGTGGGCAAATACCAGTTGCCCGCGGCCGACTGCGCCGTGACCACCATGGGCTACACCACCTTCGAGGGCCAGGCCATGGCCACCGGCGAGCGTTCGCCCATCGCCATGCTGGACGGTCCCGCTTCGGGCCGCATGGCGATCGCCGAGGCCATCACCAACTTGGCGGCGGCCGATTGCGGCGACATCG
>JAFXST010000014.1 GCA_017525475.1 Kiritimatiellia bacterium
CTGTCGAAGAGGTAGTCGTAGTAGGCTACATCCCCCGAAAGCGTCAGGTACTCGCAAATCTCCCACTCGGCCGTGAGCGAGACGGACGTATCCATAAGCCCGCCATGGTCTAGCGCTTCGCCGTCGGCCTTGTTGAAGTAGCCGCGCACGCGCCGGGTATTGCCCAGGCCCTGGCCGATCGCGGGCCGCAGCGTCACGTTTTCGCACACGTCGAAGGTATGGCCGATTTCGAGATTGGCGTAGGTGCCGTTGTCGGCCATCAAGTCGCGTTCGATGGCGAGCGTGGGCTCGAGCCACAAATCGCCGAGCGAGAGTTCGAGGTTGACGTACTGGGTGTCGCCCATCTTGTCGCCGTCGTGCGCTTCCCAATTGCGGTCGCGGCGGATATATTCGTAGATGTAGTTTACGTCCACCGAGAGGGCGCCGAGAGTTTCGCCGAGGTCGAAATCGTGCCTGAGGCCGACGATGGCGTCCAAAGTGGTCCACTCGCCGGCGCGGTTGCCCCAATGCCCGCGCTTGCCGTTGCCCTTGGTGACGTCGAAGATCGACTCCACGCCAAAGTAGAGCGTATCGAAGAACACGATTTCGGCGCTCGGGGTGACGATGGGGTCTTTGCCGTCGATCACGCCGTAGGTCATGTATTTGGAGTCGAACGCGAGTCCGGCCGAGGCCGAAACGGGGATTTTGGCCTCGTCCGGCGCCTCGCCTTCGACTTCGCCGTCGGCCCAGAGGCTGCTTGCCGCCGCCAACGCGGCGATCATGGTCATTAGTTTGCTGGTCATTGTTTTTCCTTGTTATTAGGGTTTTAGTTGAGGTTGAAAATTCAGTCTTGCTTGCCGCCGCAGCCGCAGCTGCAGTCGCAACCATCGGAGCAGCAGACGCAGCCCTTCCCGAGCCCGCCTTTGCGCAAAAAGCTTTTGCGGGCGGCCCATACGGCCAAGGCGACTACCAAGATTGCTACTATCGTTCCTGCCATTACTTGCCTCCTTTCTTCATCGGGCGGAAAATCGCCCAGATCACGAAGATATCGACGATGGCCGCCGCGATCGTCCAGAATCCCCACTCGCCGGAGATCGCGAGCCGCCCCCACTGGTAGGCGTTGAGCGCGAGCGTGTAGCCGACGAACAGCTGGAACGCAAGCGCCAAACAGCCCCACAACTTGGAGCCCATTTCGCGGAAGGTGACGGCAATCGCCACCAGGCACGGCGGGATGAAGAGATTGAACAGCATGAAAGCGAGCGCCGCCGCCTTGTAGTCGGCACCGGCGAAGTCCTTGAACATCTGGAGAATGTTGGCCGCCGCCGAGCCTTCGCCGCCCGCCACCATCGCGAGCGTGGCCGTAGCCTGCTCCTTGGCGATTTCGGCCGATACCGATGCCGCCGCGCCCTGCCAGGTGCCGAAGCCGAGCGGCGCAAAGAACCAAGCGATGGCGCCGCCGAGCGAAGCGAGGATCGAGTCGCCCAGGTCTTCGACCACCGAAAACGACCAGTCGAAAGTCATCATCAGCGTCAGCACCACGCACGCCGGAAAGATGATCGCGCCCGCCTTGATGGCATAGCCTTTGACGCGTGTCCAGGTGTGGATGACGATACCCTTGAAGGTCGGCAGGTGATAGGCCGGCAGTTCCATCACGAACGGCGCCGCTTCCCCGGCGAAAAACCGGGTCTTCTTGAGCGCGATGCCGCCCAGGACGATGATGGCGATGCCGACGAGGTCCATCGCGGCCGCCAGATACCAGTATTCGCGGAAGAACACGGCCGAGAACATGGCGATGATCACCGTCTTGGCGCCGCACGGGATGAAGGTGGCGAGGATGATGGTCATGCGCTGATCGCGCTTGTTCTCGATGGTGCGCGCGGCCATTACCGCCGGCACTCCACAGCCCTTGCCCACCAGCATGGGGATGAACGATTTGCCCGAAAGCCCGAATCCGCGGAAGAGACGGTCCATGATGAACGCCACGCGCGCCATGTAGCCGCAGTCTTCGAGGAACGCGAGGAACAAAAAGACGATGGTGATTACCGGGATGAAGCCCAGCACCGTGCAGACGCCGCCGACGATGCCGTCGTTGATAAGCGCGTACGCGAGCGTCCCCTCGGCAAGACCGCACTTTTCGCACAGCTCGCCGCAAAGCGCGCCGACGCCGGGCACCCAGATGCCGAAATCGTCAGGGTCCGGCTCCTCCATGGCCTTGGCAGAGAGATACGTCTGGTAGTCGACCTCCCAAATATCGGGATTGCCGTCTTCGTCCTCCACGATTTCGCCCGTCTCTTCGTCCTCGAGCCAGGCCTGCACCTTTACGTCTTTGGCCGATTCGGCGCTGATCTGCTCCGGATCGTCGAACGCCGCCTCGAACCGTTCGATCGAGGCCTGCGGCTTGGCGAAGGCTTCGCTGGCCGCCTCCCAGTCCATGCCGCGATAGATTGAGCGCTCGTTGGCCGACTCGTGCTGCGAATACGGCAGATGCCACCCGTCGCCCAGGAACTCGTCGTTGGCCCAGTCGGTGAGCACCGTGCCGGGACCGCCGTCGGAAACCGCAAGCCAATACATGGCAAGGAGCGAGAGGACGAAAATCGGAATCGCGAGGAACCGGTTGGTGACGATGCGGTCGATCCGGTCGGAGAGGCGCACCTTGCTCCTAGCCTTCTCGTTCTTGACTACGCATTCCTTGACGAGCTTCTGGATAAACTCGTAGCGCTGCGAGGTGATGATCGACTCGGCATCGTCGTCAAGCTCGCGCTCGCAGTCCTTGATGTGCGCTTCCACGTGCTCGAGGACTTCGGCGGGTATCTGCATGGCCTTGATTGCCTCCTGGTCGCGCTCGAAAATCTTGATGGCGTACCAGCGTATGGAGTTTTCGGGCACTTTGCCCTGGATCGACTCCTCGATATGCGCGAGCGCGTGCTCGACCGAGCCGGTGAACACGTGCGGCACTTCGCCTGCGCGCCCTTCCTTGGCGTAGCGGATCGCCTCGGCCGCGCACTCGCGGCAGCCCTTGCCCTTTTGCGCGCTGATGCCGATGGCCTTGCAGCCGAGCCGGCGCCCCAGCTTGCCGAAGTCGATCTTGTCGCCCTGGCGATTTACGAGATCCATCATGTTGACCGCCACCACCATGGGCACTCCCAGTTCCGCGAGCTGCGTGGTGAGGTACAGATTGCGCTCGATGTTCATCCCGTCCACGATGTTGAGGATGCAGTCGGGCTTTTCCGCCACCAGGAAGTTGCGCGCCACCCGCTCCTCGAGCGAATAGGGCGAGAGCGAATAGATGCCCGGGAGGTCCTGGATCACCAGGTCCTTGTGCCCGTCGAAATACCCTTCCTTCTTCTCCACCGTAACGCCCGGCCAATTGCCGACGTACTGGTTGGAGCCGGTCAGTTCGTTGAAGAGCGTGGTCTTGCCGCAATTGGGATTGCCGGCCAACGCGATCTTGGTTGCCATCTGAGAGTTATCCTTTCCTAATTTACCCTGGCTAATTTGCCGGGCAAAAAATTTTCAGCCGATTTCCACCTGCGCCGCCTCGTCCTTGCGGATCGAGAGTTCGTAGCCCCGTACCGTGATTTCGATGGGGTCGCCTGCGGGAGCCACTTTGCGCACCTTGACCTCGGTGCCCTTGGTGAGCCCCATATCCATGATCCGGCGCTTGACCGCGCCCGCGCCCAAGAGCCGCACTACCGTGGCGCTTTGGCCGATTTCCAGTTCTTTCAGGGTTTTCATGTTGTCGGTTGTTCCTATTGTTTGAGATTAGACGAAAATCCGGCGCGCCAGATCGGCGTTGAGCGCGAGCCGCGTGCCGTGCACGCCCACGATGAGGCTGCCGCCGTTGTCGGCGATCACCTCCACCTCGGCCCCTTCCACGAACCCGAGGTCGCACAAATGGCGCCTGATCGCATCGTTTCCGTGGATGGAAGTGACGCGCATCCGGTTACCAGCACCTAGCAATGTTATTGGCATCGAATCTCCCTTTTTTGAGTTAGACGCCGATAAGTTTACCATAACTAACCGGAAAAGTCAAGGGGGTAAAGTTAAATTCGTAAAACTTTTTTCGCCGCGTCGAACTTTCCCGGCACCCCTTCTCCCATAGACGAGGCCGTTTTCAGACCTATCGTGATGCAGGACTGTCGACATCGTTATGTCGGCACGGTGTATAGACAGACATAGGTAACACATTGATAAGGGACATGGGTTACACTTTTCCAAAGGGGTATCAATGTCCATATTGAGGGGGCTAGCCCCCTCAATTTCGCGTCGCAACTGGCCAGTTTAGCTTATAGTCCC
>JAFXST010000089.1 GCA_017525475.1 Kiritimatiellia bacterium
CCCGGTGCTCGACAAGGAAGGTTTCAACGGCAAGTACGAGAAGAAGCCGACCGGAGTGCCGATTGACGCGATTCTCTTCGGCGGACGCCGTCCTTCGACGATTCCGCTGGTGAACGAGGCGAAGAACTGGACGCACGGCGTGTTCATGGGCTCCGCCGCGGGCTCCGAGGTCACGGCCGCCGTCATCAGCGACCAGATCGGCCAGGTCCGCCGCGACCCGATGGCGATGCTGCCGTTCTTCGGCTACAACGTCGCCGACTACTTCCAGCACTGGCTGGAGATGGAGCGCACGAGCGCCGACGCGACGAAGCTCCCCAAGATCTACTTCGTCAACTGGTTCCGCAAGACCGCCAAGGGCGAGTTCATGTGGCCGGGCTTCGGCGACAACAGCCGCGTCCTCAAGTGGATCTGCGACCGCATCGAAGGCAAGGTCGGGTGCGTCAAGACGCCCATCGGCAACCTGCCCAAGGCGGCCGACATCAGCCTCGAGAACAACACCGGCAAGGACACCGTGAATCCCAAGTTCCTCAAGGAGATTCTCAAGGTCGACAAGGCCGGCTGGCTCGAGGAGATCAAGACCATCGGCGAAAGCTACGACGAGTACGACGCCAAGGCCTCCAAGGATACCGAAGTCAAGTCCGCCACCGCCCGTCGCGTGCCCAAGGCGCTGCGCCAGGTGCTGGCCACGGTAACCGCCGAACTCAAGAAGTAAGGCAAGGAGGCTCGTCCATGGCTTCTCTCGAAATCATTGCCGCCAGTCCGGAAAAGTATTCCTGCAAGGTGACGAAGCTCGGGGAGTGCAAAATCCCCTCGCCCGTGAACCACGCGGAATTCATCGACGATGAAGAGCGCATACTCTCCACCGAAAACGAACAGACGGCACTCGATCTCGAGAAGAAGCTGGGGCACCTGCCCGGCTTCGAACGGGCAGGCGCCCACCGCAAGATCTTCCACGACCCGAGCTGGACGCGGGTCGGCATCGTCACGGCCGGCGGCCTCTGCCCCGGCCTCAACAACGTGATCAAGGGTCTGGTGGAGATCCTGACCTACGATTACGGCGTCAAGAACATTTTCGGCATCCGCTACGGCTACGCCGGGCTCAACCCCGCGTTCGGCTACCAGCCGATCATGCTCAACCCTGACGTGGTGGACACCATCCACGAACTGGGCGGCACGATCCTCGGCTCGAGCCGCGGCCAGCAGCCCACCGAAATCATCGTCGATACGCTGGTGAGGATGAACATCAACGTCCTCTTCTGCGTGGGCGGCGACGGCTCGCTGCGCTGCGCGCGCGACGTGGCCGACGAGTGCATCAAGCGCAATCTCAACATTTCGGTCGTGGGCATCCCCAAGACCATCGACAACGATCTCCAGTTCGTGGGCCGTTCGTTCGGTTTCGAGACGGCGGTGGCCGAGGCGGCCAACGTCATCCGCAACGCCCACGTCGAAGCCAAGGGTACCGCCGGCGGCATCGGCCTCGTCAAGGTGATGGGGCGCGATTCGGGCTTCATCGCGGCCTACGCCGCGCTCGCCAATCCGGTGGTCAATTTCTGCCTCATCCCCGAGAATCCCTTCCGCCTCGAAGGGCCCAACGGGCTGTTCGCCGCGTTGGAGAAGCGCTTCCGCCAAGGCAAGACCCACACGGTTATCGTGGTGGCCGAGGGCGCCGGGCAGGAGATGTTCAAGGACGTGCCCGACGTGCGCGACGCCTCGGGCAATATCCTCAAGAAGGATATCGGCGAATATTTGAAGCGCGCCATCGAGTGCCACATGAAGAGCCGCGGCATCAAGAGCTCGGTCAAGTATTTCGATCCGTCCTACATCATCCGCTCCTGCGCCGCCAAGGGCACCGACGCGATCCGCTGCTACATGCTGGCGCGCAACGCCGTGCATGCGGCCATGGCCGGGCGCACCAACTGCGTGGTGGGCAACCTGGGCGAGTCCTACGCGCTCGTACCCATCAATCTCGCCACCATCGAGCGGCAGACCGTCAATCTCAAGGGCGATCTCTGGCGCGGCGTTTTGGACGCCACCGGCCAGGAGTATTATTTCAACCCCAATGCCGAGGGTCTCGGCATCATGGCGCCTTAAGTGGGCTTGAACGGCCGCCATCGCGGCCCCCGCGAAATGGTTTCGGGGGGCGAGTGGATTTACGGGCGCAATCCCGTGGAGGAGGCGCTGGCCGCGGGCCGGCGCACCTGCACCGAAGTCATCCTGCCGCCGTTCGACACGCTGGACGATCAGCTCCGGCGCATCCATGACGAATGCGTCGCCCGGCGGATCATGATCGCGCACAAGGACCGGCACGAACTCGACAAGCTCACGCATTTCGGCCACCACCAGAACGTGGCGCTCAAGACGACCGGCTATCCTTACGTGGGCTTCGAAGACATCGTCCGTGCCGCGCACGACGACGAAAACGCCTTGGTGCTGGTGCTGGACCACCTGGAGGACCCGCAGAACGTGGGGGCCATCTTGCGCACGGCGTGCGCGGTGGGGGTTACGGGCGTCGTCATCCCCGAAGACCGCGCCTGCGGCATCACCCCGGCGGCGGTGCGCGCCTCGGCGGGCGGCACCGAATACCTTAAAGTGGCGCACGTCGTCAACCTGCCGCGCGCCATCGACGATTTGAAGGATGCGGGGCTGTGGTTCACCGGCCTCGACTGGGGCGACGATTCCAAGCCCTACACCGAAGTGGATTTCAAGGGCCCGGTCGGGCTTGTAGTGGGCGCGGAGGGTAGCGGCATTTCGCGCCTCGTGCGCGAGAAGTGCGATTTCATCGCCCATCTGCCCATGCCCGGCGGCTTCGAAAGCCTCAACGCCGCCACGGCCGCCTCGGTCACGCTTTACGAAGTGCTGCGCCAGCGGCGGTAAACAGTTCCGCCAGTTTGCGCTCGGGGGTTTTGCCCTTGAGGTCGGCCACGGCCGCGATTTCGCGCCCCCCCGCCTTGTAGAATACGGCGCGCCCGCCATGGGCGTCAACGTTGCCGATTCCGTTTTTCGCGCAGCGGATGCGCAAGGCCGCGAGGCGCACGAACTGTTCCGCTTCGGACGGGAGGGGCCCGAACCGGTCGGCCATTTCGTCTTTGAGACGCTTGACCTCGCGGAGGTCTTGCGCCTCGGCGAAGCGCTTGAGCATCGACAGCCGCTGGCCTTCGTCTTCGATGTATTCGTACGGTATCGCCGCCTCGATAAAGTCGAGGTTGAGGTGCACCTCCACCGTTTCGCGCACTTTCTCGCCTTTCATCATGGCGATGGTGCGTTTCAGGAGCTGGCAGTAGAGCGTAAAGCCGACGGTGGCGATGTGGCCGGACTGCTTGCTCCCGAGGAGATTGCCCGCGCCGCGCAGTTCCAGATCGCGCACGGCCAGATTGAAGCCGCTCCCGAGGCCGCCGTGGCGCTTGAGCGCCGCGAGCCGCTCGCGCGCGTCGGAATCGACCAGCCCCTCGCCCGGGAGCAAAAAGTAGGCGTAGCCTTGCTTGGCGCTCCGCCCGACGCGCCCGCGCAGCTGGTAGAGTTCCGCGAGCCCCAGGCGTTCGGCGTGGTCCACGATGATGGTGTTGGCCCGGGGGATGTCGATGCCCGATTCGACGATGGTGGTCGAAAGGAGAATATCGGCCTTTCCCTCTTCGAACATGCGCATTTTGCCGGCGAGCGTGCGCGAATCCATTTGGCCGTGCGCGATCACGATGCGGGCGTCGGGCAACAGGCGCTGCAGGTCGCGCGCGGTCTTGCCGATGGTGGAAACGCGGTTGTGGAGGTAGAACACCTGTCCGCCGCCCGCGAGTTCCCTGGTGATGGCGCTTTTGACGAGATCGTCGGCGGCCTCCGCGACTTTGGTCTCCACCGCCACGCGTTCGCGCGGGGGCGAGCGCAGGAGCGAGAGGTCGCGCGCGCCGGTCATCGAGAGGTAGAGCGTGCGCGGGATGGGCGTGGCCGACATGGTGAGCACGTCCGCCGTGGCGCGCAGCGTCTTCAGGAACTCCTTGTGCCGCACGCCGAAGCGCTGTTCTTCGTCGATGATGATGAGCCCCAGATCGCGGAAGGCGATCTTGCCCGAAAGGATCGCGTGGGTGCCGATCACGATATCGCACGCGCCCGAGGCGAGGCGCTTGAAGGTGCCCTCGTGCGTGGCGGCGCCCTGGAAGCGCGATACCGACTCGATCCGCACGGGCGTGCCGTCGAAGCGGCTGGTGAACGTCTCGAAATGCTGTTCGGCCAGCACGGTGGTGGGCGCGAGCACCGCCGTCTGCTTGCCGTTCATGGCGGCGATATAGGCCGCGCGCATCGCCACCTCGGTCTTGCCGTAGCCCGCGTCGCCGCAGACGAGCCGGTCCATCGGCCGCGTTGCCGCCATATCCGCCTTGACGGCCGCGATGGCGGCAAGCTGGTCGGGCGTTTCCTCGTAGGGGAAGGCCGCCTCGAACGCCGCGAGTCCTTCGAGACCCTCCACCTTGCAGGCGAATCCGGGCACGATCTCGCGCCGCGCCTGCACCGACAGGAGCTGGGCGGCCAGGTCGCGCACGGCCTGTTCGGCGTCGGCTTTGTCGCGGTTCCAGCGCTTGCCGTCGAGGCGATGGACTTTTACCTCCATGCCTTTCACGCCCACGTAGCGCGACAGCAAATGCGCATGTTGGGCCGGCACGTGCAGCTTGGCGCCGTCGGCGTATTCGATGGTGAACACCTCCACCTTGGCGCCGTTGCGGTCGATGAAGTGCGAGCCGATGTATTTGCCTACGCCATGATCCACGTGCACCACGTATTCGCCCGGCTCGAGCTCGTCGAAGTCCTCGATGCGCCGCCCGGTGCTGCCCGAAGGGGCGCGGTGTTTGCGCGTTCGGGAGGCGTGCTTGGCGAACACCCGGTCGGCCTTGGTCACCACCGTCAGCCCCGGGATTTCGAACCCGCCCGACAGATCGTCGATCTGCACCACCCGGTTGCCGTGCGCCTTGGCCGCCTCGAGATGGCGCGCGAGCCGTTGGCGCGACGCCTCGAAGAGCTCCGGGTGGTGCGCTTCGCCGGCGCCCAGCTCCGAAAAGCCCGGCAGCGCCGAGGTCGCGATTTCGAGCGGCTTGAGCGCCATCGGCAAGGCGTATTCGGCCGCCGAAAAGGCGAGGATCGTCGAATCCGGCGGCAACAGGTCGAAGAGCGAGCCGCGCTCCGCCTCCTGCTCCGGCAACGCTACGGGCATTATCTGGACTTCGGCTGCTCGCTCCACCGAAATCTGCGTGGCCGCGTCGAAGAGCCTGAGGCTCTCCAGTTCCTCGCCGAAGAACTCGGCCCGGGCCGGCAGTTCTTCGCCCGGCGACCATACGTCCAAAATGCCGCCGCGCACCGAGAATTCGCCTTCTTTGGCCACTTGGGCCGTGCGCTGATAGCCGAGCTTGGCGAGGAGTCCCAAGTCGAGACGCATGCCGGGCTTAAGCGTCAGCGGCTGGACGCCGCTTTTGGGGATGCCGCTCGCCAAGGCGGCGAAGGGAGATACGATCACGAGCGGATAGGGGCGTTCGGCCCACGCCTTGAGCGCCGCCGCCGTTTTGAGCCGCGCGCCCAGCGAAGCGCGCTCGCCCGGCACGAGCGGCGGAAACTCGAGGATCCGCTTTTCGCCGGTGGCGGCGAGGATGCGCAAATCGTCCAGCATCCGATCGGCTTCGGGGATGCCGGCGCAAACCGCCAAGGTTACGCGATTGGCGGCGCAAAGCGTAAGAAAAGCGCCGGCCGCGCCCGACATGGGCGCAACGTTCCACGCCCCGCCGCGCCGGAGGGCGGGGGGTAGGCGGGACGCGAAAAACTTTATCGCCGCTTTCATCGGGACTGTGGCGGATATTATACCATAAATTCCGAAAAATTACAATAGCACTTGACTGTTGGCGGAAAAAAGAGTATAATATACATATAAAATGTGGAGGAATACTATGTCCGAAGATCTGCAGAGCCTACTTGAGAAGATAAATCGCGAAGGCGTCGAGAAGGCGCAGGCGGCGGCCGACGAAATCGTGGCCAAGGCCAAGGCGCAAGCGGCGGCGCTCGTCAAGGAGGCCGAGGCGGCGGCCGCCAAGGCCAAAGCCGATGCGGAACTGGCCGCGCAGGATTACGCCCGGCGTGCGGCCGAAACCATCCGGCAAGCCGCGCGCGATACCGTAATCTCGGTCGAAAACGCGATCACCGCCAAGCTTACGGCGCTCCTCGCGCAGGACGTCAAGGCGGCGATGGCCGACGGCAAGGCGGTGGCCAAGCTCGTGGGCGAGGTCGTCTCCACGCTGGCCAAGGACGGCGAAGTCACGGTGGCCGCCGCCAAGGATCTCGCCGCCATGCTCAAGGCGCAGCTCGCCGCCCAGAAGAACATCGAGGTCGTAACCGACGATACGGTGGGCACCGGCTTTACCGTCAAGCTCGACGGCGGGCGCGTCGAACACACCTTTACCGGCGCGGCCATCTCGGGCGAACTGGCCAAGCGCCTCCGCAGCGATCTCGCGCAACTGGTCAAGTAATGACAACCGACTACATCGTCGCCAGTCTGCCTGGCCTTGCGTTCGGGGAACCGGCGCCAATGACCTGGGCGGCCTTCGAAGCGGTGGCCGGCAAGGACGCCATACCCGCCGAATGGCAGGATCTGGAAACCCAGCTCCGCAACGCCATGGCCGAAGCGCGCGGCGGCGGCGACAAGTTTCGCCGGCCGGCCGAGGGCGTTAGCCTCTACTGGCGCGGCCGGGTGCTCGCCGCTTTCCAGGAGAAAGATCCGCTCAAGCGTGACGAACTGCTCGATCGCGTGTGGTGGGATGCCGCCGGCGAACTCACTCCGTGCGCGAGCCCGCTCGGCAAAGGCGCGCTCGGCACTTACGCGGTGCGCCTCAAGGTGGCGCTCAAGCGGCAGCTGATCGATGCGGGCAAGGGCGGCGAATCGTTCGAGCGCCTGGCGCAGGAAACGCAAATCCAACTTTAAGCTTCATTAGGAGTAAACGATGACAACTGGCAAGATTGTGGCGGTCAACGGCAACATGATCACCGTCCGGTTCGAGGGTTCCGTGGCCCAGAACGAAGTGGGCTACGCCATTCTCGGCAACAAGCGCCTGATGGCCGAAATCGTCCGCGTGCGCGGGCAGAACTGCGATATGCAGGTGTTCGACGACACCACCGACCTCGCCGTGGGCGACCAGGTGGAGTTCACCGGCGAACTGCTGGCCGCGGAACTGGGTCCGGGCATGCTCGCGCAGGTTTACGACGGCCTCCAGAACCCGCTCGCGGAGCTTGCGCAGGAAGCGGCCAAGATCAGCAAGGACGCCGAATTCTTCCTGCAGCGCGGCATGTATCTGCCGGGGCTGCCGCGTAACAAAAAGTGGGACTTCCACCCCACGGCCAAAGTGGGCGACAAGGTGGCGGCGGGCGAAGCGCTCGGCTGGGTCACCGAGGGCATCTTCGACAACCAGACGATGCCGGGCCACAAGATTATGGTGCCGTTCGCGCTTAGGGGCGTCTACACCATCAAGGCGCTCGCTCCCGCGGGCGACTACACGGTCACCGAGGATATCGCCACGCTCGTCGACGCCGAAGGCCGCGAGACCAAGGTGCAGATGATGCAGCGTTGGCCGGTCAAGGTGCCGATCAAGTGCTTTGCCGAGCGGCTCGAACCCACCGAAACTCTCGAGACCACGGTGCGCACCATCGACACGTTCTTCCCCGTGGCCGTGGGCGGCACCTACTGCATCCCCGGGCCGTTCGGCGCGGGCAAAACGGTGCTGCAGCAGACGACGGCGCGCTACGCCAAGGTGGATATCGTGATTTCGGCCGCCTGCGGCGAACGCGCGGGCGAAGTGGTGGAAACCTTGAAGGAGTTCCCCGAGATCGTCGACCCCAAGACGGGCCAGTCGCTGATGAAGCGCACCATCATCATCTGCAACACCTCGTCGATGCCGGTCGCCTCGCGCGAAGCTTCGGTGTACACGGCGGTGACGCTGGCGGAATACTTCCGGCAAATGGGGCTCAACGTGCTGGTGCTCGCCGACTCCACGTCGCGCTGGGCGCAGGCCATGCGCGAGCTCTCCGGCCGACTCGAAGAGATCCCCGGCGAAGAAGCGTTCCCCGCCTACCTCGAAAGCCGCATCGCCGCGTTCTACGAGCGCGCCGGTCGCGTGCGCCTCAAAGACGGCACCTGCGGCTCGGTCACGATCGGCGGCACGGTGTCGCCCGCGGGCGGCAACTTCGACGAGCCGGTCACGCAGGCCACGCTCAAGGTGGTGGGCGGCTTCCACGGCCTCTCCCGCGCGCGCTCCGACGCGCGCCGGTATCCCGCCATCGACCCGCTCGACAGCTGGAGCCACTACAATTCGGTCATCGACCAGGATCGCGTCGAGCGCGCCCGCGCCATTCTGCGCAAGGGCAACGAAGTGGGCCAGATGATGAAGGTGGTGGGCGAAGAGGGCACCTCGCTCGCCGACTTCACCACCTACCTCAAGGCCGAGTTCCTCGACGCCGTGTATCTGCAGCAGAACGCGTTCAGCGAGTCCGACGCGACCACGCCCGTGGAGCGCCAGCAGATCATGTTCGACGTGGTGGAGAAGGTGCTCAATACCGACTACCGCTTCGAAGACAAGGATTCTACGCGCAAGTTCTTCATGGACCTGCAGCAAACGTTCATCGACTGGAACGACAAGGCCCGCAACTCGCCGGAGTTCGAAACCCAGAAGGCGGCGCTCCTCCGCAAAATCGACGAAGCAAAGGCATAAACTTATGGCACTCAATATCGTAGACAAAACCGACGACCGCGTCCAGATCAAGAACGTGCTCATGTCGGTATCGGACAAAACCGGGCTCGAGACGTTCGTCCCCGCGCTGATCGAGGCCTGCCCCGGCGTCAAGATCTATTCCACCGGCGGCACCTACGCCAAGATCAAGGAGATCCTGGGCGACCGGGCCGAGGGCACGCTCGTCGCGGTCAGCGACTACACCGGCCAGCCCGAGATGCAGGGCGGGCTCGTCAAGACGCTCGACTTCAAGATCTACCTCGGGCTCCTCTCCGAAAAGTACAACGACGCGCACAGGCGGATCTCAAGCGCCTCGCGGCCGAAGCCATCGATATGGTGGTGGTAAACCTCTATCCCTTCCGCCAAACCGTGGCCAAGGCGGGCGTCACTCCCGAGATGGCCCGCACCAACATCGACATCGGCGGGCCCTGCATGGTGCGCGCGAGCGCCAAGAACTACTTGCGCGTCGCCTCGGTCACCGACCCGCAGGACTACCCCAACCTCGTCAACGAGCTCAAGGATCACGGCGGCACGCTCGGCTTCGACACGCGCTTCAAGCTCATGAAGAAGGCGTTCGCCCACACGGCCGAGTACGACACCGCCATTGCCGCGTTCTTCACCTCGCGCACTTGGGAGGAAGTCCATAACACCTACACCTATCAGGCTTAAGGAGCTCAAGCGGGCGCTGCGGCGGCCGTTCGAGTGGCTGGGGATCGGCCTCGGGATGCTGATCCTCTCCAACCTCGACCATAAGGCGCTTTTCGCCTTGTGCGACTTTTGCTCGCGGGTGATGTTCCGCTTCGACCGGCGCGGCAAGGCGCGCTCGCTCGCCAACTTGCGCGTCATCTTCGGCGGGTCGGGCCCCATGACCCGCCGCGAAGAACTGATCATCCGCGGCAGCTACCGCAACATGGCCCGCACGGTGGGGCACGTGTTCTGGACCAGCAAGCATGCGGCCGCGCGCGTGGCGCAGGTAGGCGAGATGTGTCCGGAAGGGCACAAGTGGCTGCAGGAGAAGAAGCAGGCGGTCACGGTCTCGGGCCATATCGGCTGCTGGGAGATCCTGGCGCAGCTCGTGCACCTCGAGGGCCTGCAGATGATTTCGGTCGCCAAGCGCATCGGCAGCCAGCGCATGACCGAGATGCTCATGGCCTCGCGCCGCTCGATCGGCGAAGAAATCGTCCCCGCCGACGGGGCGTTCAAGAGCTTGATGGCCGCCATGAAGGCGGGCAAGAGCCTGGGGCTCCTCGTCGACCAGACGGTGCGCCCCAAAGACGGCGGCGTATGGATACGCTTCTTCGGGCGTCCGCTCCCAGTATCGGCCGCGCCGGCGTTCTTCTCGGCCCGGTTCAAGGCGCCCATCGTCACCGCCTGGTCGCGGCCGCTCAAAGACGGGCGCTACCGTTGCGAAGTCATCAACACCTACGAGAGCGAGGCGGCCAAAGACGTCTGGGCCATGACCCAGCGCTGCGCCTGGGATCTGGAAGGCGTAATCCGCCGCCACCCGTCGCTGTGGGTGATGAACTACAATCTTTTCCGCAAGGTTCCCACCCCCGAAGATCTCGCCACTCTCGCCGCGCGCGAAGCCAAGCTCCAGCGATGAGCAGTTTGGCCAAAGCCGGGTGGAAGTTCCTGTTTGGCGGCCAAGGGCTGTCGCTCCGTACCGGCCGGTATTTTGGCGAATCCATCCTGGTGGGCGCGGTCACCGGCGTGGTGGTGGTGGGCTTCAGGTACTTGATCGGCCTCGCCAAAGATTACATTATGGAGGATCTTGGCCACCACCGCTTTTTGACGCATCTCGCCCAGGGGCAGATTTTGAGCCCGGCCAAGTGCCTCGAGGATATCGGCGACTGGCATCGCTGGCTGATGCTGGTGTTGCCGGCGATCGGCGCGGTGCTGGGGTATCTCCTCATCAAGCTCTTTACCTCGGTGGAGCACGCGCGCGGCACCGGCAGCGCCATTTGGGCCTACCACAACGCCAACGGGCACGTACCCGCCGCCGTAATTCCGGTCAAGGGCGTCGCCTCGGTGCTTACGGTGGGCTTTGGCGGCTCGGCCGGCTACGAAGGCCCGGTCACGCTCATCGGCGCGGCCTGCGGCAGCTCGATCGGGCGGCTCCTCAACCTCACCGTGCGCGGCCGGCGCATTCTGATGGCGGCTGGCCTCGCGGCCGGCATCTCGGCGCTGTTCCAGGCCCCGCTCGCCGGGGCGATGTTCGGCTTCGAGATTTTCTACTCCTCCTCCGATATCGAGTACGAAAACATTCTCCCCAGCTTCATCGCCTCGGCGGTCAGCTACTCGATCTTCGCCTGCTTCTACGGGTGGCACCCGCTCTTCGAAATGCCGGCCTGCGGCTACGAAAACGGCCTAAGGCTCTTCCCGTACTTTATTCTGGCGCTTATCATCACCTATGCGGTCCGGTTCTACATCAGCTTCTACAACGCCACCGAAGCGCGCTTCAAGGCCCTGAAAATTCCGGGGTTCTGCAAGGTGGCCCTGGGCGGCCTCGCCACCGGCGTCATCGGGTTTTTCATGCCCGATATCCTCGGCTCCAGCTACTCGCTCATCGACGCCAGCCTCAAGTGCGGCTACGGCCATGTCTTCGAAGACTATGCGCCGGTGGCGATTATCGGCTTTCTCGCCTTTTTCTTCGTCAAGACCGTGGCCACCGCCTTTACCGTAGGCTCGGGCGGCTCGGGCGGCCTCTTCGCCCCGGCGCTCGTCTGCGGCGGCACCCTGGGCGCGGCGGTGGGGCTTATCTTCGACCGGCTCCTCCCCGCATCGTTCGGCATCCATCCGGCCGCCTTTGCGCTGGTGGGCATGGCGGGCTTCCTCGCCTCGGCGATCCGCATCCCCATGACTTCGATCCTCATCGTGGCCGAAATCTCCGGCAACCATGCGCTCCTCTTGCCGGCCATGTGGGTGTGCGGCATCAGCTTCTGGCTCAACAGCGGCTGGAGCCTCTACCGTACCCAGCTCCACTGCCGCGAATCCTCCCCCGTCCACCGCGGCTGAGGTTTATAGAACGCAAGTGCCGATCAGGTTGAACGCAAGCCGCTGGCGCGGCACGCTATAAGAGAGTTTGCATTCCCATGCCTCTGCGTTCCAACTAACCCTCACGTTCCCGAAAAATCCTCGCGGGGGGATGAAATAGGGCGGTAGAGGGGCCGGAGGAGGCCGGGCGGCGAGGCCGCCAATTTTCGCTTCCTTTGCCTTCAACGCCCGCCAAAGGCCGTTAAACCTTGGCTAAAGCCGCCCCAAAGAGCACTAAAATGCTTGCTTTATCTTAATTACCGCTTGCTTTCTCTACCAAAAAATGCTATAATATTCCTCATCTCAACGGAATTAAGTGTGCAAATCCAACACTTACTGTTGAAATTGCAAGGATAAATCTATGGATAACTATATAAACCGAGCCTTGGAAGATAGCATTCGCTTGGGCCTTAAGCGCAATCCAGTGTTGGCGCTTTTGGGGCCTCGGCAATGCGGCAAGTCCACTTTGGTGCGCAAGCTTCGCCAGGAGTTTGCCGATTCTCTCTATCTGGATATGGAGCGCCCCTCGGATGTCGCCAAGTTGGCGGATCCGGAGTTGTTCTTGTCCCGTTGCCAAGACAAACTCGTCTGCATCGACGAAATTCAGCGGAGGCCAAACTTGTTTCCGGTCTTGCGCTCGTTGTGCGACGAATGGGGTGACAATGGCCATTTCCTGGTTTTAGGGTCGGCCTCGCGCGATCTCATTCGCCAAAGTTCCGAAACGCTGGCCGGTCGCATCCGTTACGAACGGCTTACGCCATTTCTTTATGGCGAACTGCCAGATTGCGATTGGCAGCGCTACCTTTATCGCGGAGGTTTCCCTCGTGCCTATCTTGCGTCTGACGATTCGGCGGCGCACGATTGGCTGGAATCCTTTATTCAAACGTTTCTCGAACGGGATTTGTCGTTCTGGCGCGAGTTTGTGCCCGAAACCATGCGCCGCCTATGGCGCATGCTGGCGCACGACAATGCGCAGATTGCCAATTTTGCCCGGCTTGCCGGCTCGCTGGGCGTGTCCGACATGACGGTGCGGCGCTATCTCGATCTGCTCAAAGAAACATTTATGGTCGATGTAGTAAGCCCGTATTCTGCTAACCTCGGCAAGCGGTTAGTCAAGTCGCCCAAAGTGTACCTTGGCGATACCGGCATAACCTGTGCGCTGTTGGGTATGGCTTCGTTCGACGATCTCTACTCCAGCCCCGCTTTTGGCGGTTGCTGGGAACAGTTGGTGTTGGCCAATCTTCGTGGCGCATTTCCGCAGGCCGAAATCTGTTTCTACCGCACTTCCGGCGGTGCCGAAATCGATTTTGTGGTTTCAGGCAATGGCAAGACCGTGGCCGTGGAGTGCAAGGCATCTACTGTGCCATCTGTTGGCCGCGGAGTCTACGAGTCGCTTGAAGCAATTAGGCCAGATGCAGCTTTTGTGGTGGCGCCAATCGCCGAGCCCTATCCGCTCAACGATCGCATTACCGCCGTTCCGCTTTCGCACCTGCCAAAGCTATTTGACAACTTGCGCTAATTATATATAGAGAACGCAAGCCGTTTTTGAGGAACGCAAGCGGCTAGCGCCGCACGCTATAAGAGAGCTTGCATTCCCATACCTCTGCGTTCCAACTAACCCTCACGTTCCCGAAAAATCCTCGCGGGGGGATGAAATAGGGCGGTAGAGGGGCCGGAGGAGGCCGGGCGGCGAGGCCGCCAATTTTCGCCTCATTTGCCTTCAACGCCCGCCAAAGGCCGTTAAACATTGGCTCAAGCGATTATGGCGATAATTGGGTCAAACAAGACAAAAAAAAAAAAAACACCCATTTAGCATTTGACGGCGACCGCCGGCAAATGCTATAATATAGGTAAATTTGGCAGAGGTTTTGCCTCTCCAGTTCGTGTTTAGACGGTTACGGGTTCTTAGCGGTTTCCCACAAGTCTAAACACGAACTCGAGCGGCAAGCCAAAGCCGAACCGCTACTAATCGCTAAAACAGTGCTACTGCATCTATGTGCCATAAATTGGTTATGCCCATTGACGATTGCGCGTCCATACCAGCGCTATCGGTGGGGGCAACTGTAATCCGCGGAGGCTAGTCATGGGGTTTAAGAAATTTATCAAGAAAGATGTGCAAACCAAACGCGAGAATCTTTACGTTGATTGCTTCGTCAAAGGTTTAGGCGCATGTATCATTTTTGGGCTGATATGCTTTGTGGCCTATGCTGTAGCATGCAAATTGCTGACGAAATTCGGTGTACTGAATGCTAATTGGTTTTCTATCTCCTACTTCCATGGTGTCACATTGATTGCGTTATTGTCGTTGGCGGTTGCGGCAATATCCGTATATGTCACGATCAAGGTCAACGAGACCGTAAACTATCATTCCTTTAATACCCAATATGGCGGCAACGATATGCTGTCGGCAATACGCGCTGTTGGCGATGTCGGGCGGCGTTGGACTGCATATTTCTGTGGTTCGCCAGATGGAGCCGGCTTTATTGCTCCGTATGTGTTCACTAGAAATGAAGATTACAATCCTAATGACCGGCTGATCATAAAGAATATCAAATCTTTTGTTGTCGACAATAACCGCTACATGCCTTGGTCCGAGGAAGAAGATCGCGCCCGTAGAATGTTGAAGAATCATTTTTCCCAGGCCCTCGAGCTTTACCGAACGAGAAGGATAGGGAAAAGCGTTTTCCGCAATATTTGCGATAACGATTCATTGAGATTGCTTTTTGAGGTGGTAGAACCCATGGAGGCAATCATGAACGAGGAATACCATTTCAACGTATTCTACGAAATCATGGAGGCCATGAAAGACGAATGTCCTCGGCTCAGGGATATTACCAAGGCGCATGACTATACGCGCTATTATTGGGATGTTCCCAAAGAAAAAGGCGCCGAACCGCCACAGAAATCGTGGGTTAAAAGGAACGCTCCTTGTGTCAACGCAAATCCCAATAACACGGCAGGGCAAGAAGCCTCGCAAGAAAACAATCTCAAAAAGTAAGACGAGAGTAAGAAAGGAGTATGTTTTATGAATAAGACATTGACTGGAATAACTGTTGCGCCTCTGACGCGTTTGTTCACGCTGGGGCTGTGCATTTTCGCAATCGGCCATGCCTGGGCGGCGGTAAAGCCGCTCGCCGTCTGGAATGGGGATTTTGTCGATAACAGCGAACGAGGTGGTTTTACATTTACCATCAATGGGAATGAGCAGCTTGGTGTTGACGGTGTTAAGATGGGCTCATCAAATGCACTGAAGTTTGATTATGATATTACCGCAACGAGGGTATACAACACAGGAACAAAGGCATATCCGATTTCTATCGTTGCAGCAATGTCAAACATTGTTGTGACAGCAAGTACACCAGAGTCTACCAGGACATTGTTTTCTATTTCTCAGTTTGCATCATCTGCTGCTAATCAGTCGGTAAAAGCCAATTTTTATTCTTTTTCGCTTAATCCAAAATCATCAACGGGCTATTATTTAGGTGGTGATGGCAATTTGACCCGTGTGACAGGTACTTCAAGTTATGCTCCCGTGAATGTATTTGATAATGCTGATACATGGCACTATATGGCAATGAAGCATAGTGGCAATGTCGGCACTCGGGGATGTGAGATTTCTGCTGGTAATAACTTTCGTGAACTGGTTTATGACTCAACGTTGAAGTGGGGCACTAACGATGGATGGGGCTATTGGGGTTTGACGGTTGGTGGCGCCGGCACTGCGAACAACAATTGCACAGATGCTGTTGTGCGTTATGTAGCACTAATTCAATCAGATGCTGACACAGACGTCGAAGCGTGGTCATTAAGAAACATGACGCGGGCAGAGACGCTCACGAGTTCATCAACTTCGTTTACAGGAGGCGACAATGTCGGTGTAAACTTCAACGGTGGCACGATTACGGTCGCGTCCGCACAGACGGCGGCGGCGCTGTTTGTTCAAGAGTCCACGACGATTGCGATTAATGGTTCAGGAAAAATTACAACAACGGCAAACGGCCCATACCAGGGACCTCTATATATCGCGGACGGCAAGACGCTGACGGTTACCACGGACAAGGCGACGGAGGCAAATCTGCGTTCCGCTTTTGATGCCTCGCTTGGAACGGGAACGATTACGCTAATAGATGCTCCAGTATATGGAACTGTTGACCTCTCGAATATTACGTCCTCATTGCCGACAATTGACGGCTACACAATTGTGGCGACAAGTGATGAAAATGGTGTGCGCATAGTAATGTCTTTAAATGGCGTCAATTACACTGGAACTGTAACAGGCGAAGCGACCTGGGCGGACAAGACGAATATTTCTTCAACGGATACCTGGGCGAACAGCCCAAGTTCTACGATTACGCTTTGCAATGAGGCCGAGGCATCTTTGACATTTGATGAAGATGTAAACGCCGAGTCGCTTACACTGAATGGCACGGGTAAAATAACGCTCAGCCGTGGCAACAATGTCAATGTGCGGATAGGTGACAACACAACGGCAGGCAAGGCTATAATCGTGAATACCGAGGCCGTGCTTGAGGATTTGGGGCAGGATGCAGCTGTCCGCATAACAGGTTCAAACAAGGCGACCCTAAAAGACTATACAGCATTCCCCGCCGGCAGTACATTGCCTAGCACAGGAACACTTCGCATGGAAAGCGATACTGTCACGCTGACGGCATTCCCGTGCGCGGGCGTGAATCTTGCGGGAACCGTAGAAGTTGACCAGTCGATTACATTGACGGGAGATGGTTTTTATTTGTACGACAACAAGCCTGCCGTGAACATAGAAGGGGGAACGGATTCGTTCTCGAGATTTGTCCTTGGAAACAAATCGTCTTACGACAATCCAACTCAAACCGTCACTCAGAACGGCGGATCGATAACAGTAACAGGCACTGCAGAGCCGACAAGCACAAGTGCAACTATGCTCCTTGGACACTGGCCCTCGACATCCTATCTATATACGCGCGGCGGTACATTTTCAGTTCCCAACGCAGCTGTTCGCATGGGATGGAATGGTGGCGCGACATGGGAAATCGGTGGAGGAACAGGGACTGCTACGGTAACGGTGCCAGGCATTCTAATCAGTAAGAATGGTACTGCCGGGCGAGGAACGGTGAATGTGGCGGCAAAAGGAACGCTGAACCTTGGTTCGTACGGTCTTCAGATGCAGTCAAGCGCGGGAACACTGAATCTCTCCGGCGGCACGATCAAGGCGACCACAGACACAACCATTGCAAACAACAAGAGTGATGGCACTGTGCTTACGGCGTCAAAGGAGACAACAATAGATACAACAAGCGGCAACGTAACTATCTCCGCGCCGTTGAGTGGTTCGGGAAGTCTGAATGTGACCGGCGGCGGAACATTGACGATAACCGGAAGCGGAACAGCGTCTGGAGGAACCATCAAAGCGACAGACAGTACAATTGTCCTTAGCGGAAACGGGGCGAAGCCTGGCGATACGATGTATAGTTTGAAGAAGGCAAGTGGTTCGAGCACAACGGCGAAGCTTGAGATTCGCCCTGGCGAAGGCAATACGATAACCCTTGCTCCAACGCATATCATCAACTCCACTGATTCTGGAGCGCAAATAATCGTAGGTGCTGGAACGACGAAGATTGCACACACCCAGACAAACGCGGGATCTGGAACGTTTGGAGGCGCGGTTGTCAAAGTAGAGGACGGGGGTACGCTGGAAGTCAATAACATCAACTGGACGGTTGAAAATGTAACATACGGCCTTGAAATAGGTGCGTCCAGTAAGTTTGCGGTAAATGCGCTTTCAACAAATTGTCGCCCGATCACGATGGGCGAGGGCGCTACGCTCGAAGTCTCGAAGGGTAGCAGTTATTCGACAACGGATGGGGCGCTGAAACTGGATTTTAGAAATGGCAATGGCTTTACCGTAAACGGCAATGCTACAATTCAGGCGACTGGCGAAGACGCAGAAACGCCTTTCATCAACATGACAGGTTCGGCGGCGCAACCTTTCAATGTCGCAAGTGAAAAAACACTTTCGGTAAATGCCAACATCAAAGGAACGTCGGCATTGACGAAAACAGGCGCAGGTAAGCTTGCACTCAATGGCTATGGAGCAGATAGCGGCTACACGTACACCGGCACGACTACGGTTAGTGCGGGGACGTTGGAAATCAATGCAACGCAGACTGGCTCGCCATATAGCCTTGTGGCAGGATCAACGCTGAAGTTTGGCACTTACGCGTCCGTGACAATGCCGTCCATTATTCTTCCTGCGTCCGGGACGGCGGCGATTGACGTGAGTGCGTTGACGATTGGCGAAAACGGTGTGAAGCTTGTCACGTTTGCGACGACGGCGCCGACCCAGGCGGATGTTGACAGCAAGCTGACAGTGACGGGGGGATACGCACTGAAGGTAGAGGATAACGCGCTCAAGGCGTATCCTGCTGTGGCGCAATATAACGGCAAGGGGTATGAAACCGTCAAGGCGGCGATTGACGCGGCGGTTGCGGACGGGCACACGTATGCCGATGTCACGATTCTCGACGCGACGGCGGAGTGCCCGGATGGGTATTATATCGACAACGGCACACTGAAGAAGAAGCCTGCTTCTATAACGGTCGGCGAAAACGTTTATTATTACACTACCATACAGGCGGCGGTACAAGATGCTCTTCCCGCGCCGTATGGGAGCCACTCCAACTACGACTATCTCACCATCTACGAAAGCAACACGGCGGTGGCGATGATGGATTACACGCTCAAGCTTGCCACCGCGCCCGGCGTGACGGGTGTGACGGTTTCTCTGCCGGTTTCATTTACTACTACCGAATACGCCGTCTCGTCTGTTTCAGGCGATACTTATACGACGTATTCCGTTTCTGTGAATCCCAAGACTTATCGGTGGAAGAATGCGGCGGCTGGCACGCTTTGGACGACCCCTTCGAATTGGGAATTCCAAGACAATGAAACGTGGACGAGCGCACAGCGCTATCCGGGCGACGGCACGACGGGCGACTCCGTCGTCGTGACGGGCGATACGTCCATTCAGCTTGGTAATGCCGTGACGCTCGCTTCGTTGCAGGTGACGGACGGTGCGCTGGCGCTCGCGATTCCGAGCCAAGGAACAGCGACAACCTTGACCGCTTCCGAGATTACGCTCGGAGCGAACGCCACAATATCTCTTACAGGCGTGACGCTTTCGCAAGATCCTACGAGCGGGGTGGATTTGATGTATGTCAAGGCCACAAATTCAGATGGGACCACTACTTACTCCTTGCAGGCGGCCGGAACGGTCGAAGAGGGGGTTGCCAAGATTACCGATGCCACCGCCGAAGTGACGGTTCCGGCAAACGCCACTGCAATCGAGGCGGCCCCGGCTGTATCCTCGATCAAACTGGCAGATGGATCGGCGATTACGGACAGCGACGTTACCGTAAAGTATAACGGCACGACCAACATAACCGGCGCATTTTCCATCTCGGTAGCTGGCGATCAAGTCACTCTTGCCCTCAATGCGAACGGGTCGGTGACCATCAGCGACAAGACGATTACGGTGAAGCCGGCAGTGGATACGTCGGCTGATCCGATGACGATGCCGGACGAAACAACAGCGCCGTCGTTCAACATCAAGACGATTCCGGGCCTCTATTATGTGGTGAGGTCGGGTACTTCGCCGAACTCGCTTGCCGCCGGTTCGGCCACGCAGGCCACCACCACCACCACTGGCCTTGCGGGTCCGGCGCTGGGTAACAAGGACACTGTCCGCTACTACAAGATTTCGGTCGGCCGCACCGCCGCCGAAGCCGCGCAGTAACCCAGCCTCCATATCTGGCACACGCAGGGCGGGGACCACTCCCCGCCCTGTGTTTTAGTGTATTCCTGCTATCAGTGGTTGTGGATGACTACTGTCGCAAGCGTTGTCAATTGAACGCCGTGTTCAAAGCGGATATGACTCCGCTTTGGTATAGGAGCGTGGATAAATGCAGTAATTTGCAGTAATATTAGTAAATACATCGATAATATACTGCACCATTCCGGATGACACACAGATAAAGATTGACAAAGGCATGGAGAATATGGTATAATATGCGGCAAATGGAACATATTGCAATACTTGGCAATAAAGGCAGATATACTTCGTTTTCGTTTGGCGGAAAGGAAGTGCGCTTTCTTTCGCCGTCGAATCTTGCGGGGTATCGGCGCGTAACCAAGTGGGACAATGGCTATATCGAGGCGGTGGCGGACTATGGAAAGGGCGAGGAAGAGGAATACATCGACTTGATTCCGATTCTCGAGAATCTGTTTATCGAGCCAAAGGAGTTTCTGGCGCCAATCGACAAAGTGGAGGTGGCAAATGTCTGATGAGAAAAAATCCGCAATCGCCGACAGCGCCGATTTGATTGTCAACGACTATGCGATAATCCGCAATGGCGACAATTTGCGCTTGGTCAACTTGCGCACCGGCAATGCGGCGGTAGTGTTGCCGGGCAATGTCGTAAGCGAAACCAGCATGGGCGATATCGAGCTTGGGATAGCGCTCGACTATCTCAAGAACAATCTGCAATTCCTTGCCGCCTGACCATGCCCAAGTATTACGGATTCAAGGTTTACGGATATTATCTGTACTTTACTTCGCACTGCGTGGTAGAGGCAATGCACGCCCATGCCAGCGATACTCGATTGTCCGAACGTGGCTCGGCAAAGTTTTTTGTCCGTGCAGACGGCTCTTCGGAGGTTGCCGAGCGAGGCAGACTGACCGATCGTGAGCTTGTCGGCATTCGCGAGTTTATCCGTTGCAACTACCGGGATATGTATATGCGCTGGTCTGAATATTCCGACCAGGGCTTTTATCGGGCGTAGATGCGGCAATCTTGATATTCCCAGTGGAAACTGACACAAAACGTCGGATCCCCTCCGCCGTTTTGCTTTGAGCCTTGCTGCGCATTGCGCCAGACTTGCGGCATGCCGCCCTAGAGCGGCGTGGCTGAAATGTTTGCTTCTCGATATCCCAATCCACCTTAGCCCGGCGCATGCTCGGATACTTATCAGGTATAGGGTGATATATACATACCTTAAATCCATTGCCCCGGCTTTCGCAGGCACGGTTCAATACTACAAGATTTCGGTCGGCCGCACCGCCGCCTAAGCCTCGGTCGAGTAACGACGCCTCCATATCTGGCACACGCAGGGCGGGGCTCACTCCCCGCCTTGTTGTTTCTTCGCTCCCGGGTGATCTAGATTGCGGGGCGCAGAGGGTTGGAAGGGGGCGGAAGAGGTAAACGGCAAAGTGGTTTTGGACGGGCGATAGCGGGATTTTGCGGGATTTAGGGTGAAAATTCAAAGTTGTACTTGAAAAATGAACCCAGGTGTACTATAATATGTCTGCATTCAACGAAATGGAGGCGCAGATGATAACTCGAGAATTGGGTCGAATCATTCAGCAGGATGCCAAATTGTATCTGGCCGGGAACCTGCGGAAGTTTGCGTCGGAAGAGCCGAATGTGGCCGGTACGGCCTTGGTTTACGACGGTGCCGATATCCCGGCGGCAGACGGCAAGGATACGGCGGTTTTACCAACAAAAGGGGCAAATACGGCCAAGCTTTGGCCAATAGTTACCGCTTCAACTTGCCGGATATTACGCCAAAAGCGGAAAACACAGTGTCCGGGAGCCAGACAGGGCAGTGTCCGGTAACCGGACAGGGCAGTGTCCGGGAGCCGGACAGTGTAGTGTCCGGGAGCCAGACACTGCAGTGTACGGCAGCCGGACACCAACAGAATGGTATCAGAATTGGCAACACTCTCTTTAACACCGATACCGAACAGAAGGCAGAATCGGGTTCGGGTTTAAAGAAATTGGAGGAAAGTAGGGGGAGAGGGCAGAAAGAAGGGATCGACCAGGTCAAGAGCGAGATTAGACAGGGCGAGTGGGACTCGGTCAAGAACTACCTCGCCGTGTTCGTCCGCCGCATCCAATCCCGCTTAGGACTGACCGTGTAGCATCCCGATGCCTGCGCCTCGCCATCCCGATCCCCGCCCGCCTCCATCCCGATGACGATGCGCTTTCATCCCGATGCCTGCACCTCGCCATCCCGATGCCTTCGGGTCCGGCGAGGATTTGATTTGGGTCCGGACCCGATTTGGATTTGGTCCCGAGGAAGGGTCTAGTTGCCCTAGGCAACTTGGCCCGTTGCTCTAGGCGCGGCGACTTGTTCTCCGTGGAACGCGAGCGACTTGCTCACGGAGACCGCCAAAGTTCTCCACGGAGACGGCCCAAGTTCTCCACGGTGACCATCGCCGTTCTCCGTGGAGACCATCCGCGTTCTCCGTGGAGAAAATTGGAATCCTCCACGGCGATTGGCGCAGGGGACTTGGGCGTCAGATCCAACCGTTGGCAGGGTGCGCCTTTCGCTTGACAAATCGGGTCGGAATATGGTATAATATACGCAATCATTTACCCAAGAAGGTTAATGGACCCGTAGCTCAGTCGGTCAGAGCAGGTGACTCATAATCTCCGGGTCGTGGGTTCAAGTCCCGCCGGGTCCACCAACTTTTGCGATGAAAATGCGAATAATTACTATACTGGGCGCGCTACTGCTCTCGGGATGCGCAACCATGACGAAAACCGATCCGGGCGCGATCGCCGGCCTGGAATTTGCCGGCTATCCCGGCAAAGCCGGCGAGCAGGACTTTGCCATCTGCGTGTCGACGATAAGCGTCAATTTCATCTTGTGGCATATCTGCTCGGGCGACATCACCTGGGAGCCGGACAAGGAGGACGTCAACGGTTGGTGGACGTTTGACGACTGCTGCACGCAGGACCGGTTCATGGAGCTCATGGAGAAACTCGCCAAGCATTACGACGCCGATATCATCCAGTACCAGTACGACGACTACGAGCCGTTCAAACTGGGCGCCCTCACCGATACCGCCAACGCGCCGTATTGGGTGGCGTACTGGTTTTTCCCCACGCGCGAGGTGGAATGCTCGGCGGTGCTGAGGATCCGGCCCAAGGCGGCCGAGGCGGCGGCGGATACGGAGGCGAGCGCAACTACAGTGGAGGTGGCGCAATGAAGCGGATTTTGGCGGCGTTGGGTTTGCTGGCGCTTGCGGGGTGCTATGCGCGGTGCGATATCTCCTACCGCAAGCATCAGGTGGAGTACGGCGAAACGGCGCTCGCGTCGGTGACGTGCCGCAACACCGGCTATTTCGTTTTTGGCCTGTGGCCGATCTGTTCGGGCATGCCGTGGCGCGAGGGGCTGCTCAAAGACTGGGACCCCGAGCACGACTGGTTCGACGATCACGTGAATATCGACGACAATATGGATATGCTGCGCCTGGCGGCGCGCGAGGTGGGCTCGAGCAAAATCGGCAACCTGCGCACGGAAATCGACGATAATATGGTCTGGTCGTTCTTCCTCATCGACCGCCGCAGCATCACCACCACGGCCACCATTTTGAAGCACAATGAAGATTAGCGGCTGGAGACAATGAAACAGAAAGCAATGCGTACGGGCGCGCAAGCGCTGGTGGATTCGCTCGTCAAGGCGGGCACGGAGGTGCTGTTCGGCTATCCCGGCGGACAGGCGCTCGATATTTTCAACTGCCTGCCGGAAGCGCCCATGAAGTTCGTCCTCGGGCGGCACGAGCAGGGGTGCGCCCACATGGCCGACGGCTACGCGCGCGCCACGGGCAAGCCGGGCGTGTGCCTCGTCACCTCCGGCCCCGGCGCCACCAACGTGGTTACGGGCCTCGCCACCGCCAACATCGACGGCGTACCCATGGTGGTGATCACCGGGCAGGTGCCGCTGCCGCTCATCGGCACCGACGCCTTCCAGGAGGCCGACACCACCGGCATCACCCGCGCCATCACCAAGCACAATTTCCTGGTGCATTCGGCCGACGAAATCCCCGAGATCGTGGCGCAGGCGTTCTATATCGCCACCCACGGCAAGCCGGGGCCCGTGGTCATCGACGTACCCAAGAACTGCCAGCAGGCGCTGACCGCCGCGGAATATCCCGAAAGGGTGTCGCTCAGGGCCTACCATCCCGAGAAGGCGCCCAACCCCAACGATCTTTCGAAATTCGCCAAAATCGTCAACGAGGCCAAGCGGCCGGTGCTCTACGCCGGCGGCGGCGTGATCACCTCGGGCGCGGCGGCCGACCTCGCCAATCTCGCGCACAAGGCGCAGATCCCGGTGGCCACCACGTTCATGGGCCTCGGGGCGTTCGACGAGCGCGACGCGCTCTCGCTCCGGATGGCGGGCATGCACGGCTCCGCGGCGGCCAACTGGGCCATCAACGAGGCCGACTGCATCATCGCCCTCGGCGTGCGCTTCTCCGACCGCGTGACCGGCAACATCAAGCTCTACGCGCCCGACGCCAAGATAATCCACGTCGATTGCGACCCCTCGTCGATCAACAAGAACGTCAAGGCGGCGCTCGGCATCTGCGCCGACATCAAGGACGTGCTCACCACGGTCAACAGCCGCATCAAGGCCAACACCCACGCGGAGTGGCTGCGCAAGATCCACGCGTGGCAGAAGGAGCGGCCCATCGCCTACCGGCCCATGCACGAGGGCGTGATCATGCCGCAGGCCGTGGTCGAGGCCATCGACAAGGCCACCAACGGCGAGGCGCTGATCGTGACCGACGTCGGCCAGCACCAGATGTGGGCGGCGCAGTTCTTCCGCCACAATACGCCGAGGCACTTCCTCTCCTCCGGCGGCATGGGCACCATGGGGTTCGGCATTCCCGCGGCGATCGGGGCGGGGCTGGGCAAGCCCGGCGCCAAGGTGGTGTGCGTGGTCGGCGACGGCGGCGCGCAGATGACTTTCGAAGAGGTGGTGTGCGCCGTGGAGCACAAGGTGCCGGTGACGTTCGTCATCGTCAACAACAGTTGCCTCGGCATGGTGCGGCAGTGGCAGCAGCTTTTCTACAAAGAGCGCTACGCGGGCTCGATCCTTTCGGTCAAGGGCCGCCTCGACATGGAACGGCTCGACCAGGATCTCGAGTACGATTACCTGCCGGACTTTACGCTCCTCGCCAAGGCGCACGGCGCCGAAGCCTTCAGGGTGATCGACCCCGCCAAGCTCGACCAGACCATCAAAAAGGCCGTCGGTTGCGGCAAGACCGCGGTGGTGGAGGTTATCGTGGAGCCGCGCGCCAACGTGTATCCAATGATTCCCGGCGGCAAACCGGTTACGGAGATGATATTCGGATGAAACAGGAAATCTACCGCTTCAACTGCTTTGTGGAGAACCGTCCCGGCGTGCTCGCCCGGATCGTGGGGCTCATTTCGGGGCGCGGCTACAACATCCAGGCGCTCAACGTGGGTCCCACCGAGGACGGTACCGTATCGAAGATGAAGATCGACGTGCTCTGCTCCGACGAAGGCGTAGTCGAGCAGATCAAACACCAGCTTATGAATCAAGTGAACGTGATCGAGGTCACGTCGCGCAAACGTTAAGGAGCAAGCAATGGGTTACAATTGTGTGGTCTGCATCAAGCAGGTGCCCGATACCGGCAAAGTGACCGGAGATGCCATGAAGGCCGACGGCACCATCAACCGCGCGGCGCTGCCGGCGATCTTCAACCCCGAGGACCAGAACGCGCTGGAAGCGGCCTTGAAGGTGCGCGACCAGCATGGCGGCACGGTCACGGTGATTACGATGGGGCTGCCGTCGGCGTGCGCGATCCTGCGCGAAGCGCTGATGTGCGGCGCCGACAAGGCGTACCTCGTCACCGATCGCCGCGCGGCGGCCTCGGATACGCTGGCGACGAGCTACATCCTCGCGCAGGCGGTCAAGATGCTCAAGCCCGATCTCGTCTTCTGCGGCCGCCAGGCCATCGACGGCGACACCGCCCAGACGGGGCCGCAGATCGCCGAGAAGCTGGGCGCGACGCTGGTCACCTACCTCGAAGGTCTGGAGATCAAGGACGGTTACGCCTACGCTACGCGCAACATCGGCACCGGCACCGAGAAGGTCAAGGCCAAGCTGCCGGCACTCTTCACGGTGATGGAGAAGTGCGGGGAATTGAGGCCCTTCGAAGTGCGCCGCGCCATGAAGTACAAGAAGGCGCGCGCCCCCATGGAGCTTAGCAAGGAGACGGCCGAGGCCGACTATGCGGCGCTCAAAGCCAAGGGGCTCGACATCGGGCAGTGGAGTCTGGACGACATCGCCTGCGACCTGACGCGGTGCGGCAAGGCGGGTTCGCCCACGCTCGTCAACAAAATCGTGAACGTGGTGCTCTCGGGCGGCGAGTTCCAGGAATACCAGCCGACCGACGAGGACGTGGGGCGGCTCGTAGGGTCGCTGATCGCCGATCACACCATAGGCTAAGGCAAGGAGGACGACAATGGACAGAAGCAAGGGAGAAGTCTGGATTTTCGCCGAGCAGGAAGACGGCGTACTTAGCGATGTGGCGCTGGAACTGCTGGGCAAGGGCCGGGAACTCGCGGACAAGCTCGGGGTGCCGCTCGCGGCGGTGCTCTTGGGCTCGGGCGTCGAAGGCCTGGCGGCCAAGCTCTTCGAGTACGGCGCCGACAAGGTGCACCTGGTCGACGACCCCAAACTCGCGCACTACCAGAACTTGAGCTACCGCGAAACGATGATCGAGCTCATCCGCGAGGTGCAGCCGCAGATTTGCGTCTACGGCGCCACCTTCCTCGGGCGGGATCTCGCGCCTTCGGTGGCGTCGGCCTTGCGATGCGGGCTTACGGCCGATTGCACGGAGCTTACGATCGGCGACTACACCGACCCCGCCACCAAGGAAGAGTTCAAGAATCTGCTCATGCAGTGCCGCCCGGCGTTCGGCGGCAACATCATCGCCACCATCGTCAATCCGCGCAACTGGCCGCAGATGGCCACCGCGCGCGAGGGCGTGATGAAGATGCTCGACCCCGCGCCCGGCCGCACCGGCGAAATCGTGCGCCACGCCGCCAAGTGCCTGGAAACGCTGGAACTGCCGGTGGAGGTGCTGGAGGTGGTGCGCGCCGCGAAGAGCGTTAACCTCAAGGGCGCGCGGGTCATCGTGGCCGGCGGCGCCGGCGTGGGTTCCAAGGAGAACTTCAAGCTCCTCCACGAGCTCGCCGAAGCGTTGGGCGGCACCGTGGGCGGCACGCGCGCGGCGGTGGACCTGGGGTACTGCGAGCACGAGCGGCAGATCGGGCAGACCGGCGTTACGGTGCGCCCGGCCTTGTATATCGCCTGCGGCATTTCGGGTGCGGTGCAGCACCTGGCGGGCATGCAGGAATCGCAGAAGATCATCGCCATCAACACCGACAAGGAAGCGCCGATCTTCGCGGTGGCGCACTACGGCATCGTCGGCGACCTCGCGGCGGTGCTCCCCAAGATGATCAAGGCCGTCAAGGCCAAGGCGCTCTAAACAAAGGAGATTTGAAATGGCCAATTTCTACAAGGACAATCCCGAAATCGCGGAAATCATCGATGCGCTCGACCTCACGGAGGTGGCCGGGCTCCTGGAGAACGGCTTCGCCTACGCCAAGGAGTACGATTTCGCCCCCGAAAACGCGGCGGACGCCATCGACAACTACAAGCGCGCGCTCGACGTGTGCGGCAAGATCGCGGGCGAACGCATCGAGCCTACGGCCGAAGCCACCGACCGCGTGGGCAACATCCTCGAGGACGACGGCACCGTAACCTACACGCCCGGCATCAAGCTGGCCATCGAGCTCTACGGCAAGAGCGGCCTCATGGGCGCGACGCTCCCCTATTACCTCGGCGGCCTCAACATGCCGTGCACGATTTTGACGGCGCTCAACGACATCGTTTCGCGCGCCGACTGCTCGCTCATGAACATGTTCGGGCTCCAGGGCATCGCCGAGACCATCAACGCCTTCGCCGACGAGGACATCAAGCGCCAGTATGTGCCGCGTCTGGCGACGGGCGAGCTCACGGGCGCGATGGTGCTGACCGAGCCGGACGCCGGCTCCGATCTGCAGTCCGTGAAGACGATCGCCTACCAGGACGAGAAGGGCGAATGGTTCGTTTCGGGCGTCAAGCGCTTCATCACCAACGGCTGCGGCGACGTGCTCCTGGTGCTGGCGCGCACGGAACCGGGCACGACCAACGGGTCGGGCCTCAGCTGCCTCTTGGTGGAGAAGTGCCCGCAGGTCAAGGTGCGCCGCATCGAGCACAAGCTCGGCATCAACGGCTCGCCCACTTGCGAACTGGTGTTCAAGGATGCGCCGGCCAAGCTGATCGGCCAGCGCCGCCGCGGCCTCATCACCTACGTGATGGCGCTGATGAACGGCGCGCGCGTGGGCATTTCGGCCCAGGGCACGGGCGTGGGCGAAGCCGCCTACCGCGCCGCCCGCGAGTACGCCGCGAGCCGCAAGCAGTTCGGGGTTACGATCGACACCTTCCCGGCGATCCGCGAGCTCTTGGCCAACATGTCGGTGGATCTGCAGGCCTCGCGCGCGCTCGCGTACTATTCCTCCAAGTCGGTGGACCTGGAAGGCGGCCTCACCAAGAAGTTCGAGTCGCTCAAGGGCACGCCCGAGGCGATGGCGGTGCGCGGCCGGATGAAGAAGTATTCGGCGTTCAACAAGATGCTTACCCCCATGGCCAAGTACTACGCCTCCGAAATGGCGATGCGCGTTTCGAACAACGCGGTGAGCGTCTTGGGCGGCTCGGGATACATGAAGGACTATCCCGTGGAGCGCTACTTCCGCGACGCCAGGATCTGCTCCATCTACGAGGGCACTTCGCAGCTGCAGATCGTGGCGGCGATCGCCGGCGTCGAAGGCGGGCTCGTGCCCGAGGCGGTGGCCGACGTGCTCGAGGGCGTGGAGCTGGACGACACGCTCAAGGCCAAGACGGCCGAGATCGGCAAGCTCGTGGACGAGCTGGGCGAGGCCATCAAGGCGGTCAAGGACTATCCCGACGGCAAGATGTACCACAGCCTCCAGGCGCGGCGCCTGGTGGACGCCGGCATCGCGGCCATCGTGGGCGCGCTCTTCGTGCGGCTCGCGGCCAAGAACCCGGCCAAGCGGCAGTCGCTCGAATACTGGCTTAACGTGCAGTTCCCGGCCGTGCGCGCGGGACTCGAAGTGGCCAAGGGCGGGTATGTATCGAGCGTCACCGATTTCGAGACCTTGGCGCCCATGCCCAAGGCCGAGTAAGCGGCGATGAAGCTTTTAGGCGAAAAGATCTTCGCGCGCGACGCCGAGGGCAACCTCGTATCGCGCATCGGCACGCTCTTTTTGCGCACGCCCGGCCTCGTGACCCGCCGCGGCGTGCACGCCATGCAGCGCCAGATGTGGATCGACGAGCTCAACCGCGAGCGCGACGCCGACCATCCGCTGACGCTGGAGGAGGAGGATGCGGAGCTGCAGGAGTCGGTGGACCTCGTATTCACCGACGACCATGTGATCATCCGCCCCGATCCCGAACGCATGGATCTGGCCTTCAGGGCCGACGAGGTGCTGCAGACGCTGGTGAGCAAGCGGGTAATCCGCTTCCTCAACACGTCCTCGGCCAAGGTGCGCCGGGCCATCACCGAGCGCGGCGAAAACTGGCGGATTTCGCGCCAGCCGATTTCGCAGCAGGATATCGCCGATCTGATCGAGCACTCCAAGGTGCCGATCTGCGAGCATCCGATCTACTACTACAACCGCGCCACCGGCACGAGATTCGTGACCGCCTCGACCTATCTCGACGTGCAGAAGCTCGACAACGTACGCTTCCGGCGGCAGATCAAGGAATTCGTGGAGGGGCTCTCCAAGCGCAACCGCATTGGCAACCCCGAGGTGGACCTCTTCCCGGCCACCACGCCCATCGAGATCAAGCAGGCGTGGAAGGCGCTGCCGTTCGTCGAGCTTACCGACGAGGAACTCAGGGAGCGGTGCTCCAAGATCGATCAGGACTGGCGCATGAGCCTCCCCCCGGAGCTCCGCGACGAATCGGTGGACAACTACGACTGGCGCAACGCCATGTGCCAGACGATCACCCGCAACCCCAACGAGACCGCGACCGACGAGCACGAACTGTTGAGCGGCATCGCGAGCGAGTTCTACCGCCAGATCGAGTGGCTGCCGGGCGCGCAGATCGACCGCGGCGAAGTGATTTTCGATTCGCTCTACGGCGACGCCGAGCGCACCCGGGATCCCAAGCTGCTGGCGATGTGCGACCCGCGGGTCAAGGCCATCATCTTTACGTTCGTGCGCCTGCTCGGGGACGTGAGCTTCATCAACGTGGGGCGCATCGCGCGCTCGCTCTCGCGCGACGCTTCGCAGGCGGCCAAGCGCAATTGCGTGTATATCCTGCAGTACAGCTTCAAGGGCGATATCCAGCCGCGCATCGCCGTGATCCGCCTGCAGAAGTGGGGTATCGCCGAGCGTCTCGACCAGGGTAAAGACATGCTTCAGGCGATCCTGGAGACCGACGAATACGCCGACTACATCCTGGACCGGCGGCTCATGTGCATGCAGCTGGGGATGAACCTCCCGAAGCGCATGGTGGGGCACGGGTCGTTCATGGAGAAGTACCGCGGGCGCAACCAGTACAACGGCGTAAGCGTGCGCACCGGCTTTTTCGTGCGGCCGTACATCCGGGGCATCGCCTCGGACAAGATCCCCGAGCAGAAGTACCGCAACCCCATGTTCGCCGCCAAGTTCGCCGAACTCATGGGCCGCGCCGCCGCCTTGGACATGATCGTGGGGCGCCGGCGTTCGGAGACGGGAGAACTCCTCTTCGACAAGAACTACGAGGTGGTGATCCTCGGCGACGACGGCATGCCCAAGGAGCTGGCGGTCACCGACCATGCCGGTTCCTTCGTGGACTACGAGCGGCCCCTGGCCGACTGCGCGGCCGATTACGCCCGGGTGGCCACCGAACGCAAGCGACTGGTGGCGGATTATCCGGCGTTCGTCGACGCCTACGTGCGCGGCTTCGCCGCCGGCGTCGCCACCGCGCAGGAGAACTACCGCGCCCGCCGCCGGGCGTTCGACAATCTGTTCGTGGACCGGCCGTTCGACGTGAACGGGTCGGGCGCCTATCGCTGGGCCTGCACGTTGCGGCGGCTCGACGAGGCCGACCCCGCCGTATTGGCGGCGCGGTTGCGCGATGCCATCGGGGCCGTGGAATGCTGAAGTACGCGGCCAGACGTCTCCTGGAAGTGATCCCCGCGACCGTGGGGATACTGCTCCTCACGTTTTTGCTGTTCAACGTGGTCGGCGGCTCGCCCGCCGAGACGATCCTCGGCAAAAACGCCACCAAGGAGTCGATCGAGGCGTTCAACCGCAAGTGGGGCTACGACAAGCCGCTCGTTTTCGCCCGCGACAGCCAGTTCGTGCATTTCCTCTCGTCGCTCGCCAAGGGCGACCTCGGCTATTCCATCGAGATGAACGAGCCGGTAGCTTCGGTGCTGGCCCGGGGCGTGGGGCCGAGCCTGTCGCTCACGGTGCCTATCCTGGTTGGCGGTTCGGCGGTGGCGCTGATGCTGGCCATGGTCGCCGCCGCCACGCGCGGCACGGCGGTGGACAGTTCCATCCTCGTCGCCTCCACCGCGCTTATGAGCGTAAACTACGTGGTGTGGGTGCTGGCGGGCCAGTTTTTGCTGTCCTACAAGCTGGGGCTGTTCCCGGTGTGGGGCTACGAGAGCGTTTTCTACCTGGCCTTGCCGGTGCTGATCGGCATCGTGTCGTCGCTCGGCACCGACGTAAGGTTTTTCCGCAGCGCCTTCCTCGACGAAATCTACAAGCCCTACGTGCTGACCGCCCGCGCCAAGCATCTGTCGCGTTCGCGCATCCTGTTCCGCCACGTGCTCCCCAACGCGCTGATCCCGATCGTCACCTATATTTCGCTTTCCATCCCCTGGCTGTTCACGGGCTCGCTGCTCCTCGAAAGCTTCTTCGGCATTCCCGGGCTCGGGTCGGTATCGATCAACGCCATCCATTCGTCCGACATGGCGGTGGTGCGTTCGCTGGTGGTGCTGGGGGCGCTGTTGTACCAGGGCGTGAACCTCTTGGCGGACCTCGCCTACGCCGCGCTCGATCCGAGGGTAAGGCTATGAAGATCGGCGCGCATCTTTCCGCTTCGGGCGGCTACATGGCGATGGCGCAGACGGCGCTGGCCATCGGCGCCAACGTCTTCCAGTTCTTCACCCGCAATCCCCGCGGCGGCGCGGCCAAGCCGAGCGACCCCGAGGATACGGCCAAGTTCAACGCCTTCGCCGCCGAGCAGGGGATCGGCCCCATCCTGGCGCACGCCCCCTACACGCTCAACGCCGCCGGCGCCGAGGCGCGGGTGAGGGAATTCGCCGAAGCGACGATGGCCGACGATCTCGAGCGGCTGGAATATACGCCGGGCGCCATGTACAATTTCCATCCGGGCTCGCACGTGGGGCAGGGGGCCGAGAAGGGCATGGAGCTGATCGCCTCGATGCTGGAGCGCATCCTCGCCAAGCCCTACCGGACGACCGTACTTTTGGAGACGATGTCCGGCAAAGGCTCGGAGGTGGGGCGCGACTTCGGCGAGGTCGCCGAGATCATCCGGCGGGTCGAGCCCAACGTAGCGACGCCGATCGGGGTGTGCCTCGACACCTGCCACGTGTGGGACGGCGGCTACGATATCGTGGGCGATCTGGACGGTGTCATCGCCGAGTTCGACCGGACGGTGGGGCTCAAATACCTCAAGGCCATCCACCTCAACGATTCCATGAACGCGCTCGCGTCGCACAAAGACCGCCACGAAAAGATCGGCAAGGGGCATCTGGGCCTTGCGGCGATCGGGCGGATCGTCAACCATCCCGCGCTCCGGGATTTGCCGTTTTATCTCGAAACCCCCAACGACCTCCAAGGCTACAAGGAGGAAATCGAGCTTCTGAAAGGACTGGTAAAATGCTGACATTCAACGATCCCGGCAAACTGCAGGCATGGTGCCGGCTGCGGCGCCAAAAGGGCGAGAAAATCGCGCTCATCCCCACGATGGGCTATTTGCACGAGGGGCATCTGTCGCTGATCGCCGCCGCCAAGCGCAAGAACGCCACCCAGATCGTGGTGTCGGTGTTCGTCAACCCCACGCAGTTCGGGCCCAACGAGGATTACGACAAGTACCCGCGCGACGAAAAGGCGGACGTCACCAAGTGCCGCAAGGCCGGCGCCACGGCGATGTTCTTCCCCACGCCGCGCAACATGTATCCGGAGGATTATTCGGTCTTCGTCAACGAAGATCGCCTCAGCGCCACGCTGTGCGGCGCGCGCCGGCCGGGGCATTTCCGCGGGGTGTGCACGGTGGTGGCCAAGCTGTTCAACATCGTGCACCCGCACTTCGCCATGTTCGGGCAGAAGGATTTCCAGCAGGTGCAGGTCATTAGGCGCATGGTGCGCGACCTCAACTTCGACGTCGAGATCGCGATGGCGCCGATCGTGCGCGAAAAGTCGGGCCTGGCGCTGTCGAGCCGCAACACGTACCTTTCGGACGCGGAGCGCACGAGCGCGCTCGCGATTTCGGAGGCGCTGAGGACGCTTAGGCGCAAGATGCACAAGGTGAGCAAGCTGCCCGCCGGCGACGTCAAGAAGCAGATCCTCGCCCATCTCGTGAAGAACGGGCTCAAGCCCGACTACGTGGAGGCGGTGGACGCCGAAACCCTGGCGCCTTCGGAAACCATCCGCAAGGGCGTGGCGGTGATGATCGCCGCCTACGCCGGCAAGACGCGGCTTATCGACAATACCATAATCTGAACCGAGGCAGTACCCATGATCGACATCAAGAAACTCCGCGAGGCGTTCGAGGAAACCTGCGCCGCCCTGGCGCGGCGCGGCGTGGAGCGCGAAAGGCCCGAGCGGGCGCGCGATCTCGATGCGCGCCGTCGCGCGCTGGTGGCCGAGACCGAATCGCTCAAGGCGCTACGCAACGCCAAGAGCAAGGAAATCGGCATCGCGGCGCGGCAGGGCGGCGACATCGCCGCCGTCAAGGAGGAAATGCGCAAGGTGGGCGACCGCATCGCCGAAATCGACCGGGAACTTGCGGAGACGGAGAAGGGGCTGCGCGAAACGCTGCTCATGATCCCCAACCTGCCCGCGCCCGAAATCCCCACCGGACTCGATTCCTCGGCCAATGCGGAAGTGCGCCGGGTGGGCGAATGGCGCGACCCCGAATTCAAGATCCTCGACCACATGGCCATCGGCGAGAAGCTGGGGATTTTCGACTTCCCGCGCGGCGTCAAGCTGACCGGCACGGGTTTTCCCATCATCCTCGGGCAGGGCGCCAAGCTGCAGCGCGCGCTCATCCAGTACATGCTCGATCTCCACTGCCAAACCCAGGGCTACACCGAGATGCTCCCGCCGTTCGTGGTGAACTCCGCCTCGATGACGGGCACGGGGCAGCTGCCGAAGTTCGCCGAAGACCTCTACCACTGCGAGGTGGACGATTTCTGGCTCATCCCCACGGCGGAAGTGCCGGTGACCAACTACTTCCGCGACGATATCCTCAAGGCCGCGGATCTGCCGGTCAAGCTCACCGCCTACACGCCCTGCTTCCGTCGCGAGGCGGGGAGCGCGGGCAAGATGACGCGCGGGATGCTGCGCGTGCACCAGTTCGACAAGGTGGAGATGGTCAACTTCGTGCATCCCGACACTTCCTTCGCCCAGCTCGAAACGCTGGTGGGCGAGGCCGAGGCGGTGCTTAAGGGTCTCGGCCTCCACTACCGCGTGCTGCAGCTCTGCTCTGGCGACATGGGCTTTTCGGCCGCCAAGTGCTACGATCTGGAGCTTTGGGCGCCTGGCGAGCAGCAGTGGCTGGAGGTCAGCTCCTGCTCCTGCTTCACCGATTACCAGGCGCGCCGCCTCAACTGCCGCTTCAAGGATGCCGACGGCAAAACCAAGCTGGTGCATACGCTCAACGGTTCGGGCGTGGCGCTGCCGCGGCTGATGGTGGCGCTGTTGGAGCAGCACCAGAACGCCGACGGGTCGGTTACCGTCCCCGAGGTTTTGCGCCCGTACATGAACGGACAGGAAAAATTGCTTCCGGTAAAATAGCCCCTTGACAAGCCGGACGGATTTTTGCTATAATATGCGACACTTTAGGGCGATTAGCTCAGTTGGTTAGAGCACTACCTTCACACGGTAGGGGTCACTGGTCCGAGTCCAGTATCGCCCACCATCCCCCAGATTCATGATTGAAGTAACCATACTTGGCGTCTTGCAGGGAATTGCGGAATTTCTCCCCGTCTCCAGTTCCGGCCATCTGGTCATCGCCCAGCATCTCTTGGGCATCGGCAAGGGCGGCATGCGGCTCGACATCTTCCTGCACCTCGGTACGCTCCTGGCGATTCTGGTCTACTACTTCGGCGCGGTGCGGCGTATCGTGACGCGGTTCGACTGGCTGTACATGGTCAAGCTCTTGGTCTCGGCCTTGCCTGCGGTGGCGGTGTACTTCACCTTCCAGAAGGCGATCGACAGCTCGTTCGAGGATCCGCATGCGGTGGGTGCGTTCCTCATGTTCACGGGCGCGGTTTTGATGATCACCCGGTACATTCCCGCCGGCGGCAAGGACGTTTCGCTCCTACGCGCGCTGTTGATGGGCTTCGCGCAGGCGTTTGCCATCTTGCCGGGCGTAAGCCGTTCCGGCATGACGCTGGCCGTGGCGCGCTCGGGGAAGGTGGAACCGTCGAAGAGCGCGGAATTTTCGTTTTTGATGTCGGCGCCGCTCATCGCGGGCGGCAGCGTGCTCGAAATCGTCCGCATGGCCAAAACGCCGGCTTTGCTGCAAATAGGCGAGATTTCTTGGGGTTTGACGGCCTATGGCGCGGCCGTCGCGTTCGTGGTGGGGCTCGTGTCGCTCGCGGTTTTGGAGAAAATCATCAAGAGCCGCTGGTTCTGGCTTTTCGGTCCCTATTGCATTACTGCTGGACTTTTGACGCTGTTTTTGATATAATATACAACCAAATTTGACCAAAGAAGGTATTAGACATCATGGCAAAGGAAACTGTAGTTCGCAACAACATCTGGAAGTGGCTCGTCCTTGGACTGATCGCGGCCGTATCGATCTACGTCTGCAATCCGCCCTCGGAGAAGCTGCGCTTCGGGCTCGACCTCAAGGGCGGCACGTCGTTCACGCTCGGCGTGGACATGGATGCGCTGGCCGAAACGCTGACGGCCGCCAACCCGGCGCTCGCTGAGAATCCCGCCGCGCTCCAGAACAAGATCGACGAAACGCTCATGGGAGCCGACGAGCGCATCATCCAGGTGATCCGCCGCCGCGTGGACGCCATGGGCACCAACGAGCCGGTGATCCAGGGCATGAAGGACCATCGCCTGCTGGTGCAGCTGCCGGGCGTGGACGAAGAGGTGCGCAAGGCCGCCAAGGCTTCGCTCCAGTCGGCCGCGTTCCTGGAGTTCCGCCTCACCCACCCCAAGAACGACCAGCTCGTCGCCAAGCTGCTCGCCAAGGATGTCGCCCCCGAAGGCTACCGCAAGAGCGGCAGCGGCTACGCCCGCGCCGAGAACTTCGCCGAAGTCAGCAAGGTGCCCGGGTATCTCGCGCGCCTCGCCGCGTTCGAGACGCCGGACGCGCGCTACCGCTTCATGCTCGAGGATAACGGCGACGGCACCTACTCGCCCAATTTCGTTTCGCGCACCACCGAGCTTACCGGCAGTTCCCTCGTCAAGGCCGCCGTCCAGCGCGACCCCACCGCCGGTTCGCTCTCCATCGGCTTCGAACTCGACGCCGAGGGCGGGCAGAAGTTCGCCACCCTGACGCGCAACTACAAGGCGGGCGGCCCCAAGAATCCCACCGGCCGCGGCCGCCAGCTGGCCATCATCCTCGACGGCACGCTCATTTCGGCGCCGGTCATCAATTCGGAGATTTCCACCCGCGGCGAGATCACCGGCCGCTTCGACGCCAAGAGCGCGCAGAAGCTCGCCAACGAGCTTAACGCCGGCGCGCTGCCGGCGCCGCTCAAGATCCTGGCCGAGACGACCGTCGCCCCCACCGTGGGCGAAGACGCCATCCACGCGGGCGTGGTGGCCGCCGTGCTCGGCTTCGTGCTCGTAGCCATCTTCATGTTCGTCTACTACTGGTACGCCGGTCTCGTGGCGGACCTGGCGCTCTTCCTCGACATCGCGCTTTTGCCCACGGCGCTCGTGCTCGTGGCCAACATCCTGGGCGCCTTCGCGCACGATCCTTCGATGGGCGGCGGCGGCTCGATGCAGCTGCCGGTTTTGACCATGCCCGGCATCGCGGGTCTCGTGCTGTCGCTCGGCATGGCGGTAGACGCCAACGTGCTCATCTTCGAGCGCATCCGCGAAGAGTTCCAGAAGGGCGCCAACGCAGGAAACGCCGTGCAGAACGGCTACGGCCGCGCGTTCACCGCGATCTTCGACTCCAACCTCACCACCATCCTGACCGGCATCATCCTCTTCGTGGTGGGCACCGGTCCCGTGCGCGGCTTCGCCATCACGCTCACCGCGGGCGTGGTCATCTCCATGTTCACGGCGGTGGTGGTTACCCGCCTCGTCTTCGACCACGCGGTCGACCCCGCTTCGGTCAAGCCGTTCAGGATGCTCCAGCTCTTCAAGGCGCCCAAGTTCGACTTCATGCGCTTTACCCGCAAGACGGTGCTCGGCTCGGTGGCGGTCATCGTCGTGACGCTCGCGATCTTCTTCATCCGTCTCGGCGTCAACCGCGCCTCGGTGCTGGCGGTGGATCTGACTGGCGGCACCTCGATCGTCTACAGCCTCGACCAGGAGGCGATGCCCGAGGTCAAGGACATCCGCGAAACGCTCAACGCGTTCGACAACGCCACCGTCATCCAGTACCAGCGCGGCGTGGGCGACACCACGCTCCTCGTCAAGACCGGCGAAACCGCCGAGACCGCCAAGGGCTCGAAGGTGGAGAACAAGGACGTGGGCGCGCATGTCACCAAGCTGCTCGTCGAGAAATTCCCCGAAGCCGGCTTCAAGGCCGCCTCGGTGGATGAAGTCGGCTCGGTGGTCGGCTCCGACCTCAAGCGCTCGGGCACCTACGCGGTACTCTTCTCGATCGTCGCCATCCTCCTGTACGTGGCGTTCCGCTTCGAGTTCGGGTTCGGCCTCGGCGCCATCGCGGCCCTCGCGCACGACGCCTTGATCACGCTCGGCCTCTTCTCGCTCTGCGGCCGCCAGGTGTCGCTCATCGTGATCACCGCGCTTTTGACGATCATCGGCTACTCGGTCAACGACACCATCGTCGTCTTCGACCGCATCCGCGAAAAGTGCCGCTTCAACCGCAATCCCAAGGCGGTGTTCGCCGACATCTGCAACGAGGCCATCAACCAGTGCCTGTCGCGCACGGTCATCACCTCGGTGACCACGCTCTTCGCGATCCTGGCGCTCTTCGCCTTCGGCGACGGCTCCATCTACGACTTCGCGCTCGCCATGCTGATCGGCGTGGCGGTGGGCACCTATTCCTCGATCTTCATCGCCACGCCCATCATGGTGTGGTGGTATCGCGGCAAGCTCCCCGAGTTCGAGGCGCCGGAAAAGAAAGAAGCGTAAGCTTGGAAGAAAGCAAGGAGAAGCTCCTCGAGGTCGAAGAGGTCCGCCAGCAGATCGCGGACCTCGAGACTCGCGTCGCCCAGATGGCCGATTACATCAAAATCGGCGAGCGGCGCGCCAAACTCAAGGAGCTCGAGGCCAAGCAGGCCGACGGCGAATTCTGGAACAACCAGAATCTGGCGCGCGAGGTGATCGCCGAGACCAACGCCGAACGCGCCTACGTGGGGCCTTACGATTCGCTCCTCAAATCGGTGGAAGACGCGCGCGTGATGCTGGAGCTGGCCGAGATGGAGGAGGGCGCGGCCCAGCAGCAGGCGCTCAAGGACACGCTCGGCGAATGCGACAAGGCCGAGGGCTACTTCGCCAAGCTTAGGATGCAGAGCCTCTTGGGCGGCAAGTTCGACGCCTGCAACGTGTTCGTCAAGCTCCACGCCGGCCAGGGCGGCACCGAGGCGTGCGACTGGGTGCAGATGCTCTACCGCATGTACAAGCGCTACGCCGAAGACCAGGGCTGGAAGCTCGAAGAGTACGATATCCAGCCGGGCGAAGAAGCGGGGCTCAAGGACGTGTACTTCAAGATCGAAGGCCCCTACGCCTTCGGCATGCTCAAGGCCGAACGCGGCATCCACCGGCTGGTGCGCATTTCGCCGTTCGACGCCAACAAGCGCCGCCAGACTTCGTTCGCCTCGGTGGAGACGATCGCCGAGATCAACGACGATATCGACGTGGAGATCAAGGACGAGGATCTCAGGATCGACACCTACCGTTCGGGCGGCGCGGGCGGCCAGCACGTGAACAAGACCGATTCCGCCGTGCGGCTTACGCACTTGCCGACCGGCATCGTGGTGGCTTGCCAGAAGGAACGCTCGCAGCACATGAACAAGGAAAAGGCCATGAACATGCTGCGCGCCCAGCTCTACGAATACTACGAAGACCAGAAAAAGGCCGAGATGGACCGGTTCTACGGCGCCAAGTCGGCCAACGGCTGGGGTTCGCAGATCCGCTCCTACGTCTTTTGCCCCTATACGCAGGTCAAGGATCTGCGCACCGAGTACGAGACGAGCGACGTCAACGGGGTTATGGACGGCCATCTCCAGCCGTTCATCGAATCGTGGCTGCAGATGAAGGCGGCGGGCTGATGCCGTACTTCGAGGGCGAGAAATATCCCGAATACGGGCTTCAAAGTCGCGGCAGGCACGCGACTTTTTCGTCGGCGGTGGCGGCGGCCTTTAGCGAACTCGACGAGGAGATCGCAACCCACCCCTTCGAGCAGCAGGTTTCCGACAACTTCAAGCGCCTGTTCCCCAAGGTGCCGGCCTGGCCGGGCAAGTTCGACCCGGAGACCGGCTACTTCGACATCCTGGTCAAGAATCCGGCGTCGATGTTCATGCTCAAGCCCCGGCTCAAAGGCATGGAGGCCAAACTCCGGCAGCTGCCGGGCGCGCCCGCCAACTTCAAGGCCGTACTCCAAATCGCCATCCGATGATCGAACTCTTGTTGGTTGCCGCCGCGTTCGTTCGCCCGCTGGAGCGCGTATCCACGCTTGATCCGGCGTTGGCGCAGTCGGTCTACGATTGCCGGGCGGTGGGGCTCCTGTACGAGAGCGTACTCAAAATCGACTATGCCGCGCGCCCCTACCGGTTGGTGCCGGGCGTGTGCGAACTCCCGGAAACAAGCGCCGACGGCCTCGTCTACACTTTTGCGGTCCGGCCGGGCGCGGCCACCGCCGCCGACGTGGCGAGTAGCCTGGAGCGGCTGCGCGATCCCGCGATCGTCTCCCCCAACGGCTGGATCCTCAAGAACGTCGATACGATTTTGGCGGAGGATGGCCGGGTGGTGATTACGCTCAAGCGGCCGCAACGCGTGTTCCCGTGGCTTATGGCCATGCCCTCGGCCTCGGTCATGCTGCCCGACGGTTCGGGCACCGGCGCTTACCTGCTGGAGAGCTGGCGCAAGAACCACAAGATGGTTTTCCGGCGCAAAGAGCCGGTGGCGGGCGGCTTCGACGAGATCCGGTATCTCGTGGTGGACGACGCCTCCACCCAGTGGCTCATGTTCCTCAAGGGCGAAATCGACTTGCTCGGCGAGGTGAGCCGCGACAATTGGGACGCCGTCGTGGGCGCGGACGGCCGGCTCGACCCGCGCCTCGAGGCCGAGGGGGTCAAACTCTATTCGATGCCAACTTTGGAAACCATGTATATCGGCGTCAATATGCTCGACCCGGTTTTGGGCCCCAACAAAAAACTGCGCCAGGCGCTCAACTGCGCGTTCGACTTCGCCGAATGGAACCGCTTCTACCAGAATCGCGTGGTGGAGGCGCGTTCGCCCGTGCCGCCGCAGGTGGCCGGGGCCGTGGACGATCCGTTCCCCTACGCCTTCGATCTCGACAAGGCCCGGGCGCTCCTCGCGGAGGCCGGCTACCCCGGCGGCATCGACCCCAAGACCGGCCGCCGCCTGGTGCTTACGCTCGCCATCGGCCGCGCTTCGCAGGATTCGCGCGAGGCGGGCGAACTGTTGGCCGCGTTCTTTGCGCGCGTGGGCATAAAACTCGAGCTCAAGTTCTACACGTGGGATGCGTTTTTGAAGGCTGTCAACGAGGGCCGCGTGCAACTCTACCGCATGGGCTGGGTGGGCGACTATCCCGACGCGGAAAATTTCCTCCAGCTCTTCCACTCCAAGAACGTCTCGCCCGGCCCCAACCACTCCGCCTACGTCAATCCCGAGTTCGACGCGGCTTTCGATCGCGAGGACTTTAGGCGTTGCCAGGAGATCGTGCGTGAGGATTGCCCGTGGATCTTCACCCATTTCAACAAGGCCAATTCGCTGTTGCGTCCCCGGGTGGGGGGCTACATCCCCAGCGATTTCCCCTATGGCCAGGAGGCCTACTATGAAAACCTTGGCGATTGAACGCTCGGTTCTGAGTTTTGGCGCCTGCCACGACGGCGCTTGGGCGGAGAAGCTCGATTTGGACGGAGTCGGGCGCATTGTGGTGGGTACCGGCCCCGGTTCGTTCGCGGGCGTGCGCTCGGCCATCGCCTTTGCTCAGGGATACGCCCTGGGGCGCCAGTGCGAGGTGCTGGGGCTCACGTCGGCGGCAGCGCTGGCGGAGGCGGGCGCGCAACGGGCGGTGGTGGGCGATGCCCGCCAAGGCAAGTTCTGGATTGCGCTTTTCGACGGCTTCAAGTTGATCACGCCCGTCTTCCAAGCGGACGGCGACACGCTGGAAAAGCGCGTTCCGCGCAATATGCAGGTAGTCTCGCCCGACCATGGGCGGATCGGCGACAAGCTCAAGGAACTGTTTTTGGAGCGCTATCTGGGCGAGGCCATTCCCGACGCCGTCGGGCTCCTCCGGGCGGCCGAGGCCAACCCCGCGCTCCTCGCCCCCGACCCCGTACCCATCTATCTCAATCCCGCCGTACGGTGAAAATCGAAGTATTGTTCGAGGATGACGAGCTCTTGGCCGTCAACAAGCCGGCCGGGCTGTTGGTGCACCCCGCCCCCGGGCACGAAGGGGCCGAGACGCTGGCCGGGTGGTTTGCGCGGCGCTACCCCCAAGCCCTGGCGGTCGGCTCGGCCGATCGCCCCGGCATCGTCCACCGGCTCGACCGGGATACCTCCGGCGTCATGGTGCTCGCCAAAACGCCATCGTCGTACCGCAAGCTCCGCCGGCTCTTCGAGGCGCACGAGCAAGTGCGCAAAGTCTACTTGGCCATCATGCACGGTACGCCCAAACCCCGCCAAGGCACCGTTACCGAGCCGATCAAAGGACGGCCGGCGGTTTCGCATTATCGCGTATTGGGCGCCCACGACGGCGTAAGTCTCGTGGAGTGGGTCATCGAAACCGGCCGCACCCACCAGATCCGCATCCATGCCGCCAAACTCGGCCATCCGCTCGTCGGCGACACGCTTTACGGCAGCCGCCAAAAAGACCGTGCGCTCCGCCGCGCCCCCAAGCGCACCTTGCTCCATGCCGTGGCGCTGGAGTTCCCGGGCTATTCGTTCGCCGCCCGACCGCCTTTGGATATCGTGGAGGCTTGACATGAAAGCATGGCTGCAGCGGGTAAGTTCGGCTTCGGTTTCGATTGGCGGCGAGCAGGTAAGCGCCATCGGCCGGGGGTATCTCGTGCTCCTCGGCATCACCCATACCGACACCCCCGAAATCGCGCTCAAAATGGCCGCGCGCATCCCGGTGTTGCGCCTGTTCGAGGATGAAGGCGGCCACATGAACCGTTCGCTACAGGAGATAGGCGGGAGCGTCATCGTGGTAAGCCAGTTCACGCTCTATGCCGATACCGCCCGCGGACGCCGTCCCGGGTTTTCGGCGGCGGCCCCGGGCCCGGTGGCCGAGCCGCTCTACGAACTGGTGGCGGCGGAACTGAAGCGCATCCTCGGGCCCGATAAGGTGGGCACCGGGCGCTTCGGGGCGGATATGCAAGTTGCGCTCGTCAACGACGGGCCGGTTTCGGTGGAGGTGGTGCTCTAATGCAAGTCAAGATCGAGCCCACCTGGGCGCAAGTGCTGCAACCGGAGTTCGACAGCCCCTACTTTGCGGAATTGGCCGGTTTCGTACGCACCGAATACGCCAAGGGCACGTGCTACCCGCCCGCCAAGTTCATTTTCGAAGCCTTCAACCGCACGCCGTTCGATAAGGTCAAGGTGGTGATCATCGGGCAAGACCCCTACCACGGGCCCAACCAGGCGCACGGGCTATGTTTTTCGGTGTTGCCGCCTACGCCCCCGCCGCCTTCGCTCGTCAACATCTACAAGGAGCTGGAGCGCGAATACGGCACCGCCATTCCCCGCTCGACCGGCGATCTTACCCGCTGGGCCGACCATGGCGTACTCTTGCTCAACGCCACCCTTACCGTGGCCGCCGCCCGCCCTATGAGCCATTCGGGGCGCGGCTGGGAACGCTTTACCGATGCCGTGGTCGCCGCCCTCAATAACCGGCGCGAACATCTGGTGTTCATCCTGTGGGGCGCGAGCGCCCAGAAGAAGGGGGTCAATATCGACCGCTCGCGCCATCTGGTATTGTCTTCGGCCCATCCCTCGCCCTTGTCGGCGCATCGCGGTTTTTTGGGCTGCGGCCACTTCCGCGCCGCCAACGACTACCTCGCCCGCCACGGACTTGCGCCGATTCCGTGGATTTAAGTGGAATTCGCCGCAGTTTTTGCTTGATTTCCGGCGTGGAATATGGTATAATACTCCACAATAGGAAAAAAGGATAATTGTATATGCTAGACAAACTCAAAGGCATTTTTTCCATGGATATCGGTATCGACCTTGGCACCGCCAATTCGCTGGTGTACGCCAAGGATCGCGGCATCGTGCTGCGCGAACCGAGCGTGGTGGCCATCCAGGCCGGCTCCAAGCGGGTGCTGGCGGTGGGCGAGGACGCCAAAAACATGCTGGGCCGCACCCCGGGCAATATCGTGGCCATCCGCCCCATGAAGTCGGGCGTGATCGCCGATTACGACATTACCGAGGCCATGCTCGGCTACTTCATCGGCAAGGTCAGCCCCAAGCGCATCTACTCGCGCTACTGCAAGCCGCGCGTGGTGATCGCGGTGCCGTCGGGCATCACCGAGGTGGAGAAGCGCGCCGTGGAGGACGCCGGCAAGGCGGCGGGCGCGGGCGAGGTGTTCCTTATCGAAGAGCCTATGGCGGCGGCCATCGGCGTGGGACTGCCGGTGAGCGAACCTTCGGGCTCGATGATCGTGGATATCGGCGGCGGCACCTGCGAAGTGGCCATCATTTCGCTCGCGGGCATCGTGCACAGCTACAGCGCCCGGCAGGCCGGCGGCGACGCCATGGACAACTGCATCATCAACTACCTCAAGCGCGAATACAACTTCGCCATCGGCGAGCGCACGGCGGAAATGATCAAGATCGACATCGGTTCGGCCTGCCCGCTCGAAGAGGAGCTGGAGATCGACGTGCGCGGCGTGGATATCGTGCAGGGCTTGCCGTTCACCCGCAAGGTGACGAGCCAGGAGATCCGCGAAGCGCTCAAGGATCCGGTGCTGCAGATCGTGGCGGCCATCCGCTCCACGCTGGACAAGTGCGAACCGGAACTGGCGAGCGACCTGGTGGATCGCGGCATCGTGCTTTCGGGCGGCAGCAGCCAGCTGCGCGGCCTGGACCGGCTTATCGCCCAGGAAACCCGTTTGCCGGTTACGTTGGCGGACGATCCGCTGTCGGCGGTGGCGGAAGGCACGGGCGCGATTTTGAACGAGCTCGACTTCCTTGCCCGCAACAAGAAAGCCTAATTGAAAAGCCGGTCGCTACGGACTTGGATCATGCTCGGCATCGCGGCCCTGGCGGTGGCGGTGCTGACTTTCCACCGGCCGTTGGCGCGCGAACTCACCTATCCGGTCAAGAAGTTCAAGGCGCTCGTCGCCGGCCGGTTCAAGGAGTCGGCGGAAGTTTCGCGCCTCAAGCGCGAAATCCAGACGCTGTCGCTGACAATCGCCGACATGGACCGGCTGGAGGCGGAAAACTCGCGTCTCCGGCGGGCGCTGGAATTCAAGGATCGCCAAAAAACGCGGTATCTGGCGGCGTCCGTCTTGAGCCGCGGCGGCGCGGCGGTGGGGCACAACCACTTGGTGGCGGTGGACAAGGGGAGCCTGTCGGGCGTGCGCCCCGGCGCTTGCGTGATGGCGGTCGAGGGGCTGGTGGGCATAGTCGCGTCCACCAGTCTCCATACCAGCGAAATCGCGCTCTTGACCGACGATTCCGTCAAGGTTTCGGCCATGGTCGAGGGGCCGCAGGGCGACAACGGCTACGCCATCCTCGCGGGCGGCAACGAAGACGTTTTGCATTTGAAGTATTTGACCGGCAACGGCCAGTTGGCCGCATCGTCGCGCGTTTTGACATCGGGTCTCGGGGGAGTCTATCCCAAGGGGCTTGTGATTGGAACTTTGGTTTCGCGTGAGGGTGAGGTCCGGCCGGCAGTCGATTTCAGGGCGCTGGAGGAAGTTTTCATCCGCTGTGAAGAATGATCTGACACGTCTGGTGCTGTCGGTGATGACGCTGGTGGCCGGCGCCGCCCTGGAGGAGCTTATGCCCAAATTCCTCGGGGTGGGATTCCCGGTGCTTTTGGCGTTGGCGATTCTGACGGCGCTTTGTTCTTCGCTGCCGGTGGCGATAATCTATGCGGTGGGCGCGGCGGCCTTCGAGGATTCGCTCGGCAATCTGCCGTATCTGACGAGCGCCTTCTTCTTCTTGGGCGCGGCGGCCATGGCCCGGTGGTCGCGGCTGGGGCTCGCCACCATGCTGGTGGCCTATCCGTGCTACCAACTGTGGCTGGACATTTGGCTGCCGGATGCGCCGGGAGCGGTATTGTTGCGGTTTTTGTTTTCGGTGCCGGTCGGGATCTTGACCTCGCTCGTCGCCGGTTTGGCGTTCGTGCTCCTCGAACGGAAGGCGGCCATCGAATGACGAGCCTCGTGTCGATGGCGATTTTCGTGATCGGGTTCCTCGTGTTGGGGGTGAACCTCAAACATGTGCAGATCGACGGTTCGGCCAACTACAGCTACGCCAACGCCCGCCAGTCGGTGAGGCGGGTATCCACCGCCGCGCCGCGCGGCTCCATCTACGATCGCAAGGGCCGGCTCCTCGCCGGCAACCGCCCGAGCATCGCCATCACGCTCAATCCGGCGCAGTTCCAGCGCCGCACCTGGGAGCAGACGGAAGCGGCCATTTCCAACGCCATTTGGCATGTGGCGGCGGTGGTGGGCCGGGAGCCGCAACTTACGGAGCGGCAATTGAAGCGCCATATCCGCCAGTCGCTGGCGATGCCGCTTCCGGTGTGGCGCGATGTGGATTTCGGCGAGCTGTCTCGCTTTGCCGAGCACGAGCGCGAGTTTGCCGGTTTCGGCGTGGAGGATACGGAAGAGCGCATCTATCCTTGCGGCAGCGTGGCGGCGCATCTGATCGGCTACGTGGGACGCGCGGAAGTGGAGCGGTCTTCGGGCGACACCAAGTTCAATTTCGCCAACCGCGAACTGCGCGGCCGCAGCGGACTCGAGCACTATTACGACAGCTATTTGCGCGGGGTCGGCGGCGAAAAGAATCTGGTGGTCGACGCGCGCGGATTCGCACACGGCGAAACGGTGGTCAAGGAGCCGCTTAGGGGCTTGGATCTCAAGCTCAATATCGATTTGGACATCCAGAAGCTGGTGGAGAAGGAACTCCAGGGTTGCACCGGCGCCTGCGTGGTGATGGATCCGCGGGACGGCGAAGTGCTGGCGTTCGCTTCGGCGCCCGGCTACAATCTGCAGGAGTTCGTGCCGGTATTGAGCAACGAACTCTACGACCGCCTGTCCGGCGACCGGCGCAAGCCCTTGCTCAACCGGGCGTCGGGCGGGGCGTATGCGCCCGGCTCGACTTTCAAGCCGGTCACGGCGCTGGCGGCGCTGAACGAAGGCATCCCGGACAGTCTCACGTACGAGTGCACCGGGGTGTACGAAATCGGCGAAATGAAGCTCAGGTGCGCAAGGCGCTGGGGGCACGGGCCGGAAAACCTGCGCACCGCCTTGCGCAACAGCTGCAATCCCTATTTCTGCAATTTGGCGATGGAAGCGGGGACTAATGCGCTGGTGTCGGCGGCGAGGGCGCTGGGGCTCGGGCAGAAGACGGGGATCGACTTTGGCGTGGATATGGCGGGGGTGGTGCCCGACGACGAGTGGAAGCGCCGCCAGTACGGATGCGGCTGGTATGTCGGCGATCTCGCGCAGATGAGCATCGGGCAGTCGATGTTGCTGGTTTCGCCGCTGCAGATGGCGCGGCTCGCCGGGGCCATCGGCACCGGCTACCTGGCCGTGCCGCGGCTCAAGGCCGGCGAACATGCCGAGCTTAAACCGCTGCCGTTCCGCGAAGAGCATCTCCGGGCGGTGCGGGAAGGCATGGAACTGGTGACGAGCGCCGGCAGCGCCCGCAGCGCCTGCGAAGGCGTGGCGGTGAAGGTGGCAGGCAAAACCGGCACCGCCGAAGTCGGTACGGGGGCCAACCGGCGCAACAACACCTGGTTTATCGCCTATGCCCCGGCCGACCGGCCGACTGTAGCCATCGCCATGGTGATCGAGCGCGGCGAATCGGGCGGCAGCACCACGGCGCCGAAAGTCGGCAATATTCTGCGAGGTATCTTCAATGGCTAGATACCTGCGCAACTTCAACTACCTGATGTTTCTGGCGATGGTGGCGCTGATCGCCATCGGCACCGTCGCCATCTGGTCGGCCGGCAACGCCCGCGCCGAGGCGGTGTTCCACGGCATGTGGAAGCAGACTTTGACCACCGCCGTTTTCGGACTCGCGGTCTATTTGGCGCTGAGCGCCATCGATTACCGCAAGGTTTTGGACTATGCCTCGCCGTTCGCCTATGCCTTGGCGCTGACGATGCTGGTGGCGGTGCTGGTGTTCGGATCCAAGATCTACGGCGGGCGGCGGTGGCTGTGGTTTTTCCAGCCGAGCGAGGTGAGCAAGCTGTGCATCATCATGTTCCTCGCGTCGTTTGCGCGGCCGCTCAGGCAGTTGGGCTTTGCCGGGTTTTTGCTGACCGGGGCGATAGTGGGCGTGCCGCTGCTACTTATCCTGGCCGAGCCGGATCTCGGTACGGCGCTTACGCTGGTGCCGGCGGTAATCGCCATGATGTTCGCCGCGCGCATCTGGCGCAAGGGGTTGCTGGCGGTGCTGGCCGTGATCGCGGCCGTGGCGACGGCCGTGCTCTGCCTGGTGTACGAAGCCGAGAAGCCGGGCGTCCCGCCGGCGCGCCGCGCCGCCGTGCTCCAGTGGGTGCCGCTTAAAGAGCACCAGGTAAAGCGGGTAAAGGTTTTCCTGTTCCCCGAGGAGGATATTCTCGGGGCGGGCTACAATTTGCGGCAGGCCAAGATTTCGATCGGCTCGGGCGGATTCTCCGGCAAGGGGATCGGCAAGGGCGAAACGAATCACCTCAAATACCTGCCGCAGGCGATTTCGATGAACGACTTCATCTTCTGCGTATATGCGGAAGAGACGGGATTCGTCGGGTCTTTGGCGCTGCTGGCGCTGTTCGGGATGCTGGTCGTCCCGGGGGCGTGGGTGGCATTCACTTCAAACGATGAACGCGGCGAATGCCTGGCTATCGGGGTGAGCATGCTCGTCTTCGCGCATGTCTACATCAACATCGCCATGAGTATCGGACTGTTGCCGATAACGGGGCTGCCGTTGCCGTTCATATCCTCGGGTCGTACGTTTTTGGTAACGGTAATGGCGGCGCTGGGGATGGTACAAAGCGTGTCAATACACAGAGAGGAAGCAAAATGAATCTGTTCGGATGGCTTAAGCGCTCGTCGATGAAGCGCGAAATCATCATCAATGTGGAGGAGCTGGAAACGCGGGTGGCGGTAGTCGAAAACGGCCGGCTGGAGGAATTCATGGTCGAGCACGACGAAGACGAACGGCTGGTGGGCAGCGTCTTCAAGGGCCGCATCCAGAATCTCGAGCACGATCTGCAGGCGGCGTTCGTGGATATCGGGCTCAAGAAAAACGCGTTTCTGCACTACTGGGACATGGTGCCGGACGTGGATGCGCTGATGGACGACGACGACGATTCCCGGCGCGGCGGCAAGCCGCGGCAGAAGCAGAACCGGCTTTCCAACGACGAGATCGAAAAGCGCTTCCCGCCCGGCAGCGAGATCATCGTGCAGGTCACCAAGGGTCCCATTTCCACCAAGGGGCCGCGGATTACCGCCAACCTTTCGATTCCCGGGCGGTATCTGGTGATGATGCCGGGCACCAAGGTGCGCGGCGTGTCCAAGAAAATCGGCGACGCCAAGGAGCGGCAGCGCCTCAAGAAAATCCTCGACCGGTTGCCGCTGCCGGAGAACGTCGGTCTCGTGGTGCGCACGGTGGGGCAGGGCGCGAGCGCCAAGGCCTTTGCGCACGACTTGCGCAATCTGCTCAGCGTCTGGAACGAGATGCAGGGCAACATCAAGAACCTGCGCACGCCTTGCTGCATCTTCCAGGAGCCCAACCTGTGCGAGCGTGTGGTGCGCGATTGGCTGACCGAGGACGTGGACGCCATCATCATCGACGACGAGCAGAGCTTCGAGGAGATGCGCGACGTGTGCGCCCGGATTTCGCGCCGGGCGCGGAGCAAGATCCACCGGTTCGAGGGGATGACGGGCATCTTCGACCACTACGGGCTCGAACGCCAGTTGCATGACGCGTTTGCGCGCCAGGTGCCGCTCAAGTCCGGCGGCTATCTCGTGATCGACGAGACCGAGGCCTTGATCGCCGTCGACGTCAACACCGGTCACCACAAGGGCACCGGCAGCCAGGAGGAGGCCATCCTCAACGTGAATCTGGAGGCGGTGGAGGAGGTGGCCCGGCAGCTTCGGCTGAGGAATATCGGCGGGCTGGTGATTCTCGATCTCATCGACATGAAGTCGCGCAAGCACCAGAACCAGGTGGTCAAGGCGCTCAAGAACGCCCTGCGTCGCGACCGTGCGCGCACCAACGTGCTCAATATCTCGGAGCTCGGGCTCCTCGAAATGAGCCGTCAGCGCCAGGAGGAATCGATTCTTTCCATGCTCACGTCCACTTGTCCTTACTGCCAGGGACGCGGGGTGGTGAAATCGCCGTTGGCGATTTCGATCGAGATCCAGCGGCGGCTCAAGAGCTTGCTGCGCAAGGCCGAGGCCGACCGCAAGCCGTTCGAGCCCAAGATCGTGATCGCGCCGCAGGTGATGCATCGCCTGCGCACGGAAGACGGCGAGATCCTCGCCCGGCTCCAGAAGAGTTTCAACACCCGCCTCACTTTCGTTTCGGAGTTGCACCGCCACCCCGAAGCGTTTGCCATCCTCGACGCCAGCACCTCGCAAGTACTGTACTCCCAGCTATGAAAAACCCGATAATCGCCGCTTCATTGGCTTTGGCCGCGCTTCAGTTGCCGGCCATGGATCTTTCGCTGGGCAACCTCAAGGTCACCGCCGACGAGATTGCCGCCGACACGCGCTCCGAGTCGTTTACGGCCTCGGGGCGGGTGGATGTGGTCGCAAGGCCGTACCGGCTGCTGTCGGACGCGGTCATCAAGGAGGGCGACCGGACCGATTTTACCGACCCTACGACCGTTACCACCTGCACCAACGAACTCGACCATCTCCACTGGAGCATGACGGGCGAAGTCGTCTACAAGGACGGCGACTACATTATCGGCCGCAACCAGACCTTGAGGATGTTCGGTTTGCCGGTCTTGTGGCTGCCGTACTGGTACTACCCGATCGACGATGTCTACGGGCTAAGGATCATGCCCGGTCATGCCAGCCGCTGGGGCGTCTACTTGCTGTCCAAATACGTGTACCATCTGGCGGGCGACCCTTCGGGCGCGCCCGGAACGTACGGGCTCAAGGCCGCCACCAGGGTGGATTTGCGGAGCAAGAACGGGGTGGGCGCCGGGCAGTCGCTCAGGTGGCGGCTCGGCGACTACGGCAAGGGCTATATCAAGGGCTACTATATCCAGGATCACGATCTCGAGCGCTATCGGCGATACTCGACGAACTCCAAATACTGGAACTACGGCAACTGGGAGAGTGCCGTCGACCGCGACCGTTACGTCGCCGAATTCGGCCATCGGCTGGAGCCCACCGAACGCGATACCGTACGCATCATGGCTGGCGTAACCAGCGATTCGTCGTTCAGAAAAGACTTTCTCCGCAGTTCGCTCTTCACGCTCGACAATCCGTACCATGCCGGAGCCAGCAACGAGCTTGCTTGGGAGCATAACGAAAACGGCTGGGGCATGGGCATTAGCGTAGCGGGGAGGCTCAATGATTTCTACGCGGTAACCGATCGGTTGCCCGAATATTACATCGATGTCAACCCCAGACCGGTTATGGATACCGGCATCAACTACGAGTCGCAGACGCGCATTGGCTATTTGCGGCGCGAATCGCAACGCAACGGCAGCGGCGCGGTGTCGGCCTTCAGTTACGTTCCGGGTTATTGGGCCAACTACGGCACTTTCCGCCTGGACTCCTATCATCGCCTCACCTATCCGATGAAATTCTGGGACGTGCTCAGCGCCGTGCCGCGTCTCGCCTACCGCGGCACCTACTACGGCGATTCCGGTTACGAGCATACCGAGACGGGCTACATGGGCAAGGCCGGTTCCACCGGCGATGGCGTGCTTAGGTCGATTTTCGAAAGCGGCGTAACCTTTTCGGCGCGCGGCACCGCCTGGATCGACGACAGGTGGCAGAGCGTGGTCGAGCCGTATTTCGACGTGCTCGCCCAGGAGGCCGCCTTCAGCGGGCTCGGCAGCGGCAAGCGCATCTATGTGTTCGACAATCTCGATGCCTCGCGAGAGTGGCTCGACCAGTTCGCCGGCCGTAGCCGCAATCTGCCGTATTCCTACTACGGCGTCACTCCCGGCGTGCGCAAGCTGTTCCGCCAGGTCGACGATCGCGGCAACCTGCGCACGGTTTTCGATTTCGACCTCTACGCGGCGATGCAATTCGGCGCCACCAGGTGGCATGGCACCGACAAGGCCCACCGGCTTGCGAGGAACGGCAAGCCCAACTACGGGAATGACGATTTCACCGCGGTGCCGGGCATGCGGATGCGTTGGATGCCTTCCGAGACCGATATGCTGGGCATGTGGCTCGAGTACGATACCGACAACCACACTTTGGCCATGGCCGACGTGGAATGGCGCAGCGCCGTTTCCAGACGAGCCAGCTACTTCGTGCGCTTCTCGCGGCGCAACTACCGTTGGTGGGACTATGCCTCCACGCCAAAGCGCAGGAACATGCTGAACGAAAATTTCAACATGGTGCATTTCAGCACCGTTACGCTCGGATGGGAACAGGAACTTATCGCCGATACCATCTACGCCAGCCCCGTAGCCAGTTGGGATTTGTACGACCATGGGATCGCGTATGTGGGCGGTTGGCTCGACTATCGCACCGATTGCCTCGGTTTCAGATTGATGATGAGCCATGTGCACGAGTACAAGCGCCTCGACGGGTCTTATTACAAGAACGACTGGAACGTCAGCTTCCTCATCTACCTGACGGCGATGGGCGCCGACATGGCGGATATGTTCGACCTCTAAGGCTTTCATCCCATGCGCAAGGCACAACCCAACAGAATCGAGCGGCTCGAGAGTTACCTGGTGAAACTTATCCAGGAAAAGGGAGCCGACGAGAACCAGCCGCTGCCGATCGTGTTGCTGTTGGGGCTCCTGAAGGGCATCAGCCTCATATTCGCCATGGTGGTGGCGCTGCGCTACCGTCTTTACCATGCCGGGCTCTTGCGCAGTTTCCCGCTGGGCATCCAGGTGATCTCCATCGGCAACGTGACCGCCGGCGGCACCGGCAAAACCCCGGTTACCGAAATCTTCGCGCGCACGCTTTGCGCCCAGGGCCGCAAGGTAGCCATCCTTTCGCGCGGCTATCGCCGCAAAGAGGCGCCGTGGTACCGCCGCATGCTTACCCAGGTGATCGATCCGCCGCTCGTGGTGTCGGACGGCCGCCACGTCCTTCTCGATTCGGCCGTCGGCGGCGACGAACCCTACATGCTCGCCTCCAATCTGCCGGGCGTCGCCGTGCTGGTGGATCGCAACCGGGTCAAGGCCGGGCGCTACGCCATCAAACGCTTGGGATGCGACACCATCATTCTGGACGATGGCTTCCAGTACCAGAAGCTCAAGCATTCGATCGAGGTGGTGCTGGTCGATTCCACCAATCCGTTCGGCAACGGCAACATGCTGCCGCGCGGCATTCTGCGCGAACCGGCCCGGCATCTGAAGCGCGCCGACATCATCTTCCTCACCAAATGCCGCGGCGACGTGGAAGCGGTCAAGGCGGAAATCCGCAAATACAACCAGACCGCCGAAATCGTCGAATGCAACCACACGCCCAAAATCCTCAAGGACGTGTGGAGCCGCGAGGAGTTTCCGCTCGAATGGCTGCAGGGCAAGACGGTCTGCACGCTGTCGGGCATCGCCTCGCCCAAGGGCTTCGAGAACAGTCTGAGGACGCTGGGCGCCAAGGTGGTGTGGTGCGAGCGCTACGCCGACCACCATCGCTACGACTCCTCCGAAATCCTCTATGCGCTCAACCGCACGGCCGACATGGGGGCTGATGCGCTTATCACCACCGAAAAGGACGCCGTGCGCTTCCCGCGTCTGGAGACGGCGCCGGTCAAGTGCCTATACGTGCGCATCGCCATCGAGATCCTGGCCGGGCACGAGAACTTCGACGACATCATCAACCGGATCTGCTTCAGGAAAACGCGATGAAGAAAACCGGCGGAATCCTCAAGAACGCATTTACCGTGGGCGCTTTCACCGCGCTGTCGCGGGTGTTGGGGCTGGTGCGCGAAATGATGCAGTCGCGGCTTATCGGCGCGGGCATCGAACAAAGCGCGTTCACGTTGGCCTTCGCCATCCCCAACATGGCCCGCAAGCTGTTCGGCGAAGGGGCGCTCACGGCGGCGTTCGTGCCGGTGTTCAAAAGCGAGGCCGAAACCGGCTCCATTGAGCGGGCGGCCAAACTGGCGCGCGCCGTGATGACCATGGTATTGTTGATGCTCGGCTCGCTGGTGCTCCTGTCGATGGGCGTGTTGGAAACGGTCGTCAAATTCCGCGCCGAACTGGGGCTCAACGACATGGCCCGGCTCAAGCTCACCATCCGGCTCGTCAAGACGCTCCTCCCGTATATGATTTTTATCTGCGGGGCGGCGTTCGGCATGGGCGTTTTGAACTCGCTCGGCCGCTTCAAGGCCGCCAGCTTCATGCCGTGCCTCCTCAATTTCTGCTGGATCGGCATCCTGGCCTGGATCAGCTTTTTCCCCGAGATGCGCCTCGACCAGCGCATCCACCGGGTGGCCATGGCCATTCTGGTCGCCGGCGCGCTGCAGATGGCGTTTCTCTTCTGGCGCATGCACGTATCCGGCGTCAGCCCCGTTCCGACCTTGAAAGGGTGGTTCGAACCCAAGACCTTGCTCGTCTGGAAAAACCTGGGGATCGCCGCTTTGGGCGCCGGGGCGATCCAGATCAACTACATGCTCGACCAGATTCTGGCGCAGATCGCCTCGCCCTGGGCGGCCGGGGTCATCGGTTACGCCGAACGGCTCATGGATTTGCCGCTCGGCATCATCGGAGTGGCGTTCGGCACGGTGCTGTTGCCCACCTTCGCGGGGCTGTTCGCCAAGCGCGACGTGGACGAGGCGCGCAGCGCCCTCGCATCTTCGGTCAAGTCGATGATGTTCGTCATGATCCCCGCCGCGTTCGGAATGTTCGCGCTCTCCGGCCTCATCACCCAAGTCATCTACGAGGGCGGCAGTTTCGGCCCGGAGGCCACCTTGCGCGTCGGCCGTGCCTTGGCCGTCTATTCGCTGGGGCTCGGCTTCTTCGGTTTCCAGAAGTCCATGGTGCCCTGGTTCCAGGCGCAAAACGACATGAAGACCCCGCTCAGGGTGTCGGTGGCGACGGTAATCCTCAACGCCGCGCTCAATATCCTCGCGGTGGTGGCGCTGCCGGAAGAGTGGCGCCACGTGGGGCTGGCGGCCAGCACGGTCGTCTGCGCGCTGGTGGGGTGCGTACTCCTGGTCGTCAAGGCGCGGCGGAAAAACGGGCGTACGGGGCTACGTACGATCTGCCTGCCGATGGCCAAAATCGCGTCGGCGGCCGCCGCCATGGCGCTTGCCATCTGGTGCCTGAGGCCGTTAGTCGCCGGGCTCGGCCGCATCCTGGAATTGGCGGTGCTGATCGCGGCGGGCGGCGGCGTCTACTTTGCGGCGGCGGCCTTGGCGATGCGCCAGGAACTGCGCGATTTCCTCGCCTCCCGCAAGCGGCGACAAGCGCGGACATAAACGATTTATCAAGTTTATGGTTGCAATCGACGGCGATTTTTGGTATAATACGCTAGAAACCACGACAAGTTCAACCTCAAAAAGGAGTTAATGGGACAGTTCACCCGTGTAAACTACAAGATTCGCGTTCCGCAGGTCCGCGTTCTTGACGCCGCCGGCAACATGCTCGGCGTAATGGCCACCCGCGATGCGCAGCGCATGGCGGAAGATCGGGGTCTCGACCTCGTCGAAATCACCCCCAACGCCACTCCGCCGGTCTGCAAGATCATGGACTACGGCAAATACAAGTACGAAGAGTCCATCCGCGAAAAGCAGGCGCGCAAGGCCCAGAAGGTGCAGAAGGTCAAGGAAATCAAGTTCCATCCCGGCACCGACACGAATGACTTCGACATGAAGCTCCGCCAGATCCGCGGCTTTCTCCAGGACGGCTGCAAGGTCAAGCTGTCGCTGCAGTATCGCGGGCGCGAAAACGCCCACCGCGAACTCGGCGAGGACGTGATCAACCGCGCGCTCGAAAGTCTCAAGGACGAGTGTTTCGTGGAGCAGGCGCCCAAGACTTTGGGCCGCGTGCTCGGCGCGCTCATCGGGCCGCCGCGCAAGAACGGCCCCAAGCCCAAGCCGCCTACCCCCGGTTCTTCAACCATCAAAATCTCGGTAAGCTAACATGGAAGAATCCAAACCCGATTTCAGCAACAAGGCGTATTTGCTGCCGCACATCAACCCCGAAGGCGTCAAGTTCGGCGCCATCGCGCTCTGCGCGGCCGTGGTGGTCGCGGTGTTGGCTGGGCACATCCCGTTCCTCGCGTATTTCGTATTGCCGCTTTTCCTGCTGGCGTACGGCGTGTTCCTCTTCTTCCGCGATCCCGATCGCTACCCGCCCGAAGACGAAAAGGCCATTCTCTCGCCCGCCGACGGGCGCGTGTGCCTGATCGAGGAGTGCGAGCTCCCCGACGGCCTCCAGGGCGAGTCCAGACATTGGCGCGTGTCGGTGTTCATGTCGGTCTTCAACGTGCACGTCAACCGCATGCCCACCGCGGGCGAGATCCTCAAAAAGGAATACATCGCCGCCGGCAAATTCTTCAACGCCAGCCTCGACAAGGCCAGCAAGGAGAACGAGCGCTGCAACTATCTCGTCAAGGCCGACAACGGCCAGATCTACGGCGTCACCCAGATCGCCGGCCTCGTCGCCCGCCGCATCGTGCCGCAGGTCGAAGACGGCCAGAAGCTCCTGCGCACGCAGCGCTTCGGCCTCATCCGCTTCGGCTCGCGCCTCGACGTGTATCTCCCCGAGGGCGTCAAGCCCGAAGTGCGCATCGGCCAGATCATGGTGGCCGGCGAAACCGTATTGGGGCACCTTGCCTAAGATGAACGCCGAAGAAGAATACGCGCCCATCAGCGACACCGAGCCGGAAGTGCCGCTAAGGGCCATCGTGCCCAACCTCGTCACTTCGCTCGCGGTCTGCGCCGGCATCACCTCGATTTCGTTTTCGAGCGAAGGGCGGTTTCCCGAAGCGCTCACGGCGCTGTTCGTGGCGTGCATCTGCGACGGCCTCGACGGCCGCATCGCCCGGCTCCTCAAGGCCTCGTCCAAGATGGGCGCCGAGCTCGATTCGCTCGCGGATTTCGTCAACTTCGGCGTGGCCCCGGCCATGTTCATGTACTACTGGATGACGGGCGGCCCCGCGCACACGCTCACCGACGGCTCGTGCGTCTCGCCCGTGCTGGTGCGCCTTACGCTCGGCGCGGCCTTGTTCTACGCCATGTGCGATTGCTTCCGCCTCGCGCGGTTCAACACCATGCTCGAAAAGCCCGCCGCCCCCTACTGGAAGCATTTCTTCACCGGCGTGCCCGCGCCCGGCGGTTGCTGGATGGTGCTTACCCCGGCCATCATTTCGCTGGCGCTCAAGGCCAAGGAAGTTTCGCCCGTCCTCGCCGATCTCCTGCAGAACCCGTATCTCGGCATTTTCATGCTGCTCTTCGTGGGTTCGCTCATGGCTTCGCGCCTGCCGACCGTCAGTCTCAAGAAAATCCACATCTCGCGCGCGTACCTATTGCCGGTAATGGCGGCGCTGGCGCTGGCGATCGCGCTGCTGGTCACCAACTTCTGGCTCACCATCGGGATCATCGGGATCGCCTACATCCTCACCGTGCCGGTCTCCTGCTGGGCGTTTTGCCGCGTCAAGGCCAGGTACGAGGCCCAATGCGCTTCGTAGTCACGGCCGGTCCCACGCGCGAATATCTCGACGCGGTAAGGTTCCTGTCCAATCCGTCCACCGGCAAAATGGGCTTTGCCGTCGCCGCCGCGGCGGCCGGGCGCGGCCACGAAACGGTGCTGATCGCCGGCCCCGTAAACCTCCCCACCCCCAAGGGAGTCAAGCGCATTGACGTCGTGAGCGCGCGCGACATGCTTAAAGCCGTCCACGCATCGCTCACGGGCGACAGCGTCCTGGTGGCCACGGCGGCGGTCGCCGATTTCCGCCCCAAGGTCTGCTCCAAGCGCAAGCTCCACAAGGCCGAGATAGCCCGGCAAATCGAACTTGTCCCCAATCCCGACATTCTCAAAACCGCCAATGCGCGGTTCAAGGTGGGCTTCGCCGCCGAAACCGATGCGGTCGAGGCGAGCGCTGCGGCCAAGTGCCGCGCCAAGGGCTTGCGCCTCATCGTCGCCAACGACGTTACCCGGCCCGGCGCCGGTTTTGCCGCCGACACCAATATCGCGAGTTTCGTGTCTCCCGACGGCACGACGGAAAAACTCCCCCTCATGACCAAGCGCCGCCTCGCCGCCAAGCTGGTGGAAAGGATCGAATCATGGTCCTGAAAAACGCCTGGGCGATGAAGGGCCACGCGTTCGTGCGCGAGGACGTGGCGATCGGCGAAGACGGCCTTATCGCCGAGGCGGCCGGCGGCGAAACGATCGACTGCGCCGGGTGTCTGGTGATGCCGGCGCTCGTCAACTGCCATGGCCACACGGCGATGACGCTCGTGCGCGGGCTCGGCACGGGGCTGCCGCTGCAGCGGTGGCTCAACGAGGCCATTTTCCCGGTGGAGGCCAAGATGACGCCCGGGGATATCGCGTGCGGCATGACCTGGGGAGCCCTCGAGATGCTTGCGGGCGGCACCGCGACCGTGGCCGACATGTACGACTTTCCCGAGGCGGGCGCGGCGGCGCTGAGCCAAGCCGGCATGAGCGGCAATCTCTGCCGCGTGGGTCTCGATTTCGGGGGCGGCAATCCCCCCGGGCGGCTCGAGGAGTGCGTAAAATTCGTCGCCGCCCCGCAGCCCGCCAATATCGTGGCCGACTTTTGCCTCCATAGCGAGTATCTGACTACGCCCGGCTTCTGCCGCGCCCTGGCCGAAGCCAACCAAAAGTTCCGCCGCCCGGTGCACGTGCACGTTTCCGAAACCGCGCTCGAGCATGCCGAGTGCATCGAGCGCCACGGCAAAACGCCCATGCGCTACCTGTGCGATCTGGGCGTGTTCGACTATGGCGGCTATGCGGCCCATTGCGTCTACGTTACCGACGAGGATTTGGCGCTCATGCGCGAAAAGGGCGTAACTTTGGTGCACAACCCCACCAGCAACCTCAAGCTCGGCTCGGGCGTCGCCCCCGTCGCCAAGGCGCTGGCCATGGGGGTGAACGTGGCTCTCGGCACCGACGGCTGCGCCTCCAACGACAATCTCGACATGTTCGAGGAGATGCACCTCGCCTCGCTCCTCGCCAAGGGCATGGCCAAAGACCCCACCGTGCTTACGGCCTGGGAGGTCATCGACATGGCCACCGTCAACGGCGCCAAGGCGTTGGGCTACGCCGACCGGGGTGCGATCGCGCCGGGCATGCGGGCGGATCTGGCGGTGGTGGACCTCAAAAAGTTCCACCTCGATCCCGTGCTCGACCTCGCCAATCTGATCGTCCACTCGATGCACGCCTCCGATGTCGCGATGACGATCGCGGGCGGCCAGGTCGTGTACGATCGCGGGCGCTTCCCGCAACTCGACGTAGATGCGGCCCGCGCCGGTTTCGAAGCGAGCGTCAAGCGGCTTTTCGCACGCTAACCATGTTCAAAGTCCGCTCCTATCTCCTCGACATCAGCCGCGACCGCGTGCCCACCTTCAAGACGCTCAAGGAGCTGGTCGATCTGCTCGCCCGGTTCGACTACAACCAGCTCCAGCTCTATATGGAGCACACGTTCGCCTATCGGGGGCACGAGAGCGTATGGGAGGAGGCCGATCCGCTCGACGAGGCCGAAATCCGCAAGCTCGGCCTTTATTGCGAGCTTAACGGCATCGAGCTCGTGCCGTGCCAAAATACGTTCGGCCACATGGAGCGGTGGCTCGTCAACCCCAAGTACAACCACCTCGCCAAATTCCCCAAAGGCGGGGCGATGACGCCCTGGGGGACGATCAAGAAGTTCCCCACCACGCTCGACCCGGCCAACCCCGGCGCCATCGCGCTCGTCAAGGATTTGCTGGGGCAGCTGCTCCCGTGCTTTAGCTCGCCCCTCGCCAACATCTGCTGCGACGAAACGTTCGAAATCGCCGATCCCGGGGAATATCTCGGCTTTCTCCTCAAGGTATGCGACGAAGTGCGCGCGCTCGGCAAGCGCCCCATGTTCTGGGGCGATATCGTCCTCAAGCACCCCGGGCTCATCGCGCGCCTCCCCAAAGATCTGATCGCGCTCGACTGGGGGTACGAAGGCAACCATCCCTTCATGAAGGAGGCCGAGGCGTTCCGCAAATCGGGGCTCGAGTTCTACGTCTGCCCCGGCACTTCCAGCTGGCGCAGCCTCGGCGGCCGGGTGGAGAACATGCGCGAAAACCTCGAGGCGGCCGAGCGGGCCGGGCGGCTCTACGGGGCCACGGGCTATATGGTCACCGACTGGGGCGACGAGGGCCATTGGCAGCCGCTCGCCTGTTCGCTCCCCGGGCTCATCATGGGCGGCGCTTTCGCCACCAGCGGCGCCAAGGCCGCCAAGATGGATCTGGAGCAGGAGCTCAACCGGGTTATGGATGCGCCCTTGGGCGGACTCCTCCTCAAGCTGGGCACGCTCTACCTGCGCGGCGGCGCGCTCAAGGCCAACTGTTCGGAACTTTTCAACATTCTCCTGAACGGCCACGGCTATTCGCGCCACCCCGGCCTTACCGACGCCGTTCTGGACGAGATCGGCGGCATCGCCGCGGGCGTGCGCATCGCCGCCGGGCGCTACGCCGACGACAATCTCTGGGCACGCGAAATCGTCTATATGGCCAATTTGATCGACTGCGCCTGCCACCGCCGCGACGAATCGCGCCTTAGGGCCTTGCGCGCCGAACACGGGCAGCTCTGGCGCCTCCGTTCGCGCGAGGGCGGCCGGGTCGATTCGCTCGCCAAACTGCCGCGTTTTTGAGGTTTTAAACTACAGGAACCGTAAAATGAAGAAATATCTCTCCAATAACGAATATCTCGAAGACACCTGGGCCTTGGCCGCCCAAATCCGCAACAGCGGCTGGCGGCCAGATATCCTCATCGCCCTCTGGCGCGGCGGCGCGCCGGTGGGCGTGGCCGTGCACGAGTTTTTCAAGGCTACCGGGTGGCAGGTGCAGCATATCCCGCTCAAGTGCTACTCCTATAGCGGCATCGGCCAGAACGAAGGCTCGGTGGAGTTTACCTTCGGCGGGCAGATTTTCGGCATGCTGCGCGCCGGCGACAAGGTGCTGGTGGTCGACGACGTCTTCGACACCGGCAAAACCGCCCAGGCGATCAAGGACAAGATCTCCCGGCTCGGCATCGACGTGGACATGCGCATGGCGATGGTCTACTGGAAGCCCAACAAGAACCGCACGGCGATCAAGCCCGACTATTACGTGCGCCATCTCGACGACCAGTGGATCGTCTTCCCCCACGAGCTGGAAGGGCTTACCGAGGCGGAAATCGCCGAAAAAGACCCCAAGCTCGCCCGCTTGGTGGCCGACGCGGTGCGGAACCAATAGAAAAATTTCGCGCCGGCGCGTAAGAAGTGCGTTCCCCCAAGGCAATATGGGGTAGAAAGGAACGCACACATGAACAAGTCAATCGTCTGCGCCTTGTGCGCATTGTTGAGCGTGGCGGCGGTGGCCGCCCCGAGAGGCCCGGCGCCCCGGCGTCACGCACCCAAGGCCGTGCACCATTTCCGGCCGGCGCCCCGGCACCATCACCACCACCATGCCGAAGTCGGCCTGGTGGGCGGATTTGTCGGCGGCGTGGTGGGGAGCCTCGTCTACGATGCGATCGTGCGCCCCGAGCCGGTGGTGGTAAGCCCCGCCCCGGTCGTGGTGGCCCAACCCGCGCCCGTGGTGGTGTCCCAGCCGGCGCCGGTGGTGGTAAGTTCCGCTCCGGTAGTGGTCGAAGCCGCCCCCGCCGCCCAGGTGGAGCGCGTCTGGGTGGGCGGCCGGTACGTGGACCAAGTGCAGGCCAACGGCTCGATCGTCCGCGTCTGGCAACCCGGCCACTGGGAAGAGCGCCTCGTCGTCGTGCGTTAGCGCGGCGCCCGGGCATCGGGCGGTTGGCTGACCACAGAAAGTAGGCGCTACGGGGGATATAATACACGCCAAACCGCTATTGAGGGGCTCGAGATACGTTCCCGCGGACAAAAGTCCAAGGTTCGTCCCC
>JAFXST010000090.1 GCA_017525475.1 Kiritimatiellia bacterium
CGGTTGCTGGTGGATCAAGGACGAAAAGGGCGATCGCGCCGACTTCCAGCGCGAAGGGGATCTCTCGCAGTTCTTCGCCGATGCCTGGGATACGTACGACCCTCAGCTTATCCTCACCAGCTCCCACGCGAGCCAGTTCAACCTGGAGCTGCCGTTTTCGCGCGGCAACGTGATCCCCTACGGCGGCAGGTTCCGCATGTGCCCCGACCTGACGCTGATCGACTACCGTACCGGCCAGGCCAACGGCAAAGTGTCCGAGGCGCTCGCCTCCGCGCAGCCGCTGGAGGAACCTAAGCGCGACAAGATCTGGCTCGCCGCGGGCAATTGCCTTATCGCCGACAATCTGGGCGACGACAATATGCTCATGACCGCGCTCGGGTGGGGGCGGGTCAACCAGCTGGTCGGCTACACCACCACCTCGTGGGCCGGCATCGTGGGCTGGGGGACTTTGGAGCAGTTCGCGCGCTTCCGCAAGCCGCTTAACTGGGCGCACTACTCGGCCAAGCAGCTGCTCCTGCGCGAATTGGAGGAGACGGTTTCGAACTCGCAGGATTTCCGGCCCGCCATCGAGATTTCGGCCGGCTACGGCCGCGTCTTGACCGAAGCGCAGGAATTCCGCTTCAAGGCGCCGCGCAAGGTGGACAACCCCGAGCGGCTGATGGGGCTCTTGTGGGACCGCGACGCCACCGTGATGTACGGCGACCCCGCCAAGTACTATGCGCTCGCGCCGCGGAGGCGGCCCATCAAGGCCTCCAAGCCGGGCGACAAGCCGCTCGTGGTGCTGTTCGACGATTCGCGCCGGGGTCGCAAGCTCGTTTCGGCGCCGTCGGGCATGGAGCTCGAGATCCATGACGATTTTGCGTTCATCCTCCGGTGGCCCGAACTCAAGAGCGGCTGGGAGCAGGGGCTCGTGATCGAGTAAATGTTCACCCACCTCCATCTCCACACCACCTATTCGCTCCTCGACGGGCAGTGCCAGATCAAGCCGCTCGTCAAGCGGGCCAAGGCGCTGGGGATGAAGGCGCTGGCCGTCACCGACCACGGCAACCTCTACGCGCTCAAGTCGTTCTACGACGTCTGCCGCAAGGAGGGGATCAAGCCGATCCTCGGGTGCGAAGCCTACATCACCCACACGGGCGACATGAAGTATCGCGGCGCCGACGATCGCCCGCACCACCTGATCCTCCACGCCAAGAACCTGACGGGCTACCACAATCTCGTCAAGCTCGTCTCGCTCGCCTTCATCGACGGCTTCTACCGCCATCCGCGTATCGATTTTAATCTGCTCGCCAAGTACCACGAGGGCCTCCACTGTTCGTCGGCCTGCATCTTCGGCGAGGTGGCCTACTGGCTCGACAACGGCCCCGACGGCGGCAACAATCCCGCCAAGGCCGAGGAGGTGGCCCGCCGCTACCACGCGCTCTTCGGCGACGACTATTCGCTCGAGGTGATGCTGCACCCCTACGGCAAGGGCGAAGGCGGCGATAACGACCGTTCCAAAGGCCGGCTCCCGCCCGAAGCCATCGAGGATTTCCACCGGCTCTACGCGAGGCAAACGCACGTCAACAACGCCATGTTCGAGCTCGGGCGCAAACTCGGCATCCGGGTCGTCGCCACCAACGACGTGCACTTTATCGACCAGGACGACGACGATTCGCACGATGTGCTCCTCGCGCTTTCCACCGGCAAGAAGTTGAGCGACCCCAAGCGCATGATCTATTCGGGGCAGGAATATTTCAAAACCGAGGAGGAGATGCGCGCGCTCTTCCCGGGCCACCCGGAAGTCGTCGACGCCACCCAGGAAGTGGCCGACATGGTGGAGGAGTACGAGCTCGACTCCGACCCCATCATGCCCAAGTACCCGATCCCCGCATCGTTCGGCACCGAGGAGGATTACGCCAAACGCTACGACGAAACGGCGCTGAGGGCCGAGTTCAAGAACTTCGACCGCTTCAAGGGGGTGGACAAGGTCTTGAGGATCAAGTTCGAGGCCGACTATCTCGAGCACTTGGTCTATGAAGGCGCGGCCAAGCGTTGGGGCGCCCCCCTAAAGAGCGAGATCAAGGAGCGGCTCGACTTCGAGCTTAATACCATCAAGCAGATGGGCTTCCCGGGGTACTTTTTGATCGTCAACGACTACATTTCCGCCGCGCGCAAAATGGGCGTCTGGGTGGGGCCCGGTCGCGGTTCGGCGGCAGGGGCGGCGGTAGCGTACGCGCTCGGCATCACCAACGTCGATCCCCTCAAGTTCGATTTGCTGTTCGAACGCTTCCTCAACCCCGACCGCATCTCCATGCCCGATATCGACGTCGACTTCGACGACGACGGTCGCGGCAAGGTGCTCGAGTACGTCACTAACAAGTACGGCCAGGACCACGTGGCGCACATCATCACCTTCGGGCAAATGGCCGCCAAGAGCGTGATCAAGGACGTGGGCCGGGTTATGGAGTATCCGCTCGCCGACACCAACAAGCTCGCGAGTTTCGTGCCCGATACGCCCAAGATCACATTCGAAAAGGCGGCGGCGGTGTCGTCGGATCTCGCGGCGGCCATCACCTCCGACGACGAGCAGGTTAGGCTCCTGATGGAGCGCGCGCGCAAGCTCGAAGGCGGCATGCGGCAACCGGGCGTGCACGCTTGCGGCGTCATCATCAGCCGCGATCCGCTTATCGAAACCTTGCCGGTCAAGCCCACCGAGGGCGAGTCGCTTTTGACCACCCAGTACGACGGCCACTTCGTGGAACCGGTGGGGCTACTCAAAATGGACTTTTTGGGCCTCAAGACGCTTACCGTCGAAAAGGAGTGCGTGGCGATTTTGGGACCCAACAACCCGCGGGTCCCCGAATTCCTGCGCGGGCCCGACGGGCTCCTCGACCCCGACAAGATCCCCGACGACGACCGCGAGACGTACGAG
>JAFXST010000002.1 GCA_017525475.1 Kiritimatiellia bacterium
CAGTTCGAGGAGCGGCTCAAGAAGATCATCGACGAAACGCGCCGCGCCGGCAATATCGTGCTCTTCCTCGACGAGATCCACACCATGGTGGGCGCTGGCGGCGCCGAGGGCGCCATGGACGCGGCCAACATCCTCAAGCCCGCCTTGGCGCGCGGCGAGCTCCAGTGCGTGGGCGCGACCACGCTCAAGGAATACCACAAGTCCATCGAGAAGGACGCCGCGCTGGAGCGCCGCTTCCAGTCGGTGCAGGTCGACGAGCCGTCGAAGGCCGACGCCGTGCGGATTTTGAAGGGCATCGCCCCCAAGTACGAGGAGCACCATGGCGTAAAGTTCTCCAACGAGGCGCTGAAGGCGGCGGTGGAACTCACCGCGCGCTATCTCCCCGCCCGGCAACTGCCCGACAAGGCGATCGACGCCATGGACGAAACGGGCGCGCGATTGCGCATGGCCAACAGCGCCCGTCCCGCGGAATTCGCGGCGCTCATGGCCGAACTCAACGCCTTGCGCGAGGAGCGCAACGCCTGTTCGCAAAAAGGGGCGTTCGACCAGGCGGCGCGGTTACGGGACGAAATCGCCGCGAAGAAGCGCGAGTTCGACGGCAAGCTCGAGGCTTGGCGCAAGGAGCATGGCGAGCAGGTGCTCGGCGTGGCGGCCGAAGACGTGGCCGCTACGGTTTCGGCGATGAGCGGAGTGCCGGTGGAGAAGATGGACGGCGCCACCGCCGGCAAGTTGCTGACGATGGAGAAGGATCTGGCCGCGGTGGTGGTGGGCCAGGACGAGGCCGTCAAGGCCATCGCCCGCGCGCTCCGGCGTTCGCGCGCGCTGGTGGGCGACCCGCGCCGGCCGATCGGAAGCTTCCTCTTCCTAGGTCCCACGGGCGTCGGCAAGACGCATCTCGCCAAGATGCTGGCCGAGCGCGTCTACGGCGACTCCAAGGCGCTCATCACCATCGATATGTCGGAGTTCCAGGAAAAGTATTCGTCGTCGCGCCTGGTGGGCGCGCCGCCCGGATACGTGGGGTACGACGAAGGCGGGCAGCTCACCGAGAAGGTGCGGCGCCGCCCGTATTCGGTGGTGCTGTTCGACGAGTTCGAAAAGGCCAATTCCGACGTGATGAACATACTGTTGCAGATTCTGGACGACGGGCGGCTCACCGACGGCCAGGGCCGGATCATCGACTTCCGCAATACCATCGTCATCTGCACGGCCAACCTCGGCTTCGATTTCGCCCGCGAGGGCCGCAGCCTCGGGTTCCAGTCGGAAACCATCGAGACGAGCTACGAGGTGCTGCGGCGCAAACTTCTGGACGAGGCCAAGAAGACGTTCCGCCCCGAGCTCCTCAACCGCTTCGACGAAACGGTGGTGTTCCGCAAGCTCGAAAAGGCCGACATGGAAAAGATTCTCGCGCTTGAGCTCGCCCGGTTGCAGGAACGGCTCAAAGACGGCAAAATCAAGGTTTCGCTCGACAAGAAGGCGGTGCAGTTCCTGATCGACAAGGGGTACGACGCCAGCCTCGGGGCGCGGCCGCTCCGGCGGGTGGTGCAGACCTATATCGAAGACGTTTTGGCGGATCTGATCCTAGCGGGCAAGACCCATCCCAGGATGAAATTCAAATTGAACAAGGAAGGAACGGGACTGACGGTATGAAAGACCTGAAAGACGCATACAAGACGATCGAGGCGGAGCATTTCGCCCCCAAGATGGAGATCAGCTTCATCGACGGCGACCGGCGCGACACGCTCCACTACGAAAAAGTGACCTGGAATATCGGCGGCGAGGAAAAGGGCTTGCGCTACGGCGAAAATCCCGGCCAGGAAGCGGCGCTCTACCGGCTGGTGGACGGCAATCTGAAGCTGGGCGAAGTGGAACTCGTCCAAGGCGGCGATTACCTGGCCTCGGTGCCGGAGCTCCTGCAGTCGGGCAAGCACCCGGGCAAGACCAACATCACCGACACCGACAACGCGCTCAACATCCTCAGGTATCTGACCGGCAAGCCCTGCGCCATCATCGTCAAGCACAACAATCCGTGCGGGGTGGCCACCGGCTCCACGCTGGCCGAGGCGTATTTCCGCGCCAACAAGGCCGACCGGCTCGCCGCGTTCGGCGGCGCGATCGCGCTCAATCGCGAGTGCGATCTCGAGACGGCCAAGCTTATCGCCGAGAATTACGCCGAGGTGGTGATCGCCCCCGATTTCCGGCCGGGCGTCATGGAGGTGTTCGCCGCCAAAAAGAATTTGCGGGTCTTCCGCATCCGCAACATGGCGCGGCTGCAAAACTACGCCGCGCGCCCGGTGATCGACTTCAAGTCGCTGATCGACGGCGGCATCGTGGCGCAGACTAGTTTCATCGCCAAGGCCCGCACCGCCGAAGATCTGATCCCGGCCTATTGCCGGCGCAAGCTCGTGGACAAGGCGACGGGCGCGGTGTCGTTCGAGGAGCACACCATCAAGCGCCTGCCCACGCCCCAGGAGTACGAAGATCTGCTCTTCGGCTGGCTGGTGGAGGCGGGGGTCACCTCCAATTCGGTGCTGTACGTCAAAGACGGCGTTACGGTGGGTATCGGCACCGGCGAGCAGGACCGCGTGGGCGTGGCCGAAATCGCGCGCGACAAGGCCTATACCAAGCGGGCCGACTGGATCAGCTGGGAGAAATACCAAAAGCCCTACAACGATCTGAGGCTCGCGTTCGGCGAGCAGGCGGGCGCGCTCAAGCAGGCGGAAATCATGGAGCAGGTGCGCGCCGAAAAGGGCGGGCTCCCCGGGTGCGCCATGGTGTCGGACGCGTTCTTCCCGTTCCGCGACGGCGCCGAAGTGGGCATCCGCGAAGGCATAACCTCGATCATCCAGCCCGGCGGCGCCATCCGCGATTGGGACGTGATCGACTGCTGCAACGAACACGGCATCGCCATGGTCTTCACCGGCCAGCGTTCGTTCCGCCACTAAATGCTGCTCGCGGCGCTCGGCAAGCCGCTCTTGCTGGCGGCCATCCTCTCCACCGACCTGTTCAGTCTCGTCGGCGGCGAGGATCGGCTCCTGGCGCTGGCGCAGCGGCGGCTCGCGGGAGTTGCGCGCGTCCTTTGCACCACCCCCGATGGCGTAGCCGCCTGCAAGGCGGTTGCAACCTTCGAGGAAATCCCCGAGTTGCCGCAGGTGCTCGACTTCTACGCCAAGCACGGCGCGGGGCTGTTGGCGGAGCAAGACCGCGCGCTCCTTGCGGCCGGCGAGACCAACCGCATTCTCCGGGCGGTCAAGCGCCGCGATTATGCGGGCGTGGGGCTCCTTCCCAAGGCGCAAGATCCCTATTACTTCATCAACAATTATCTGGTGGAGCTCAAGTCCCGCTTCCCGCGGCCCGAGGCCGGCGCCATCCTGCAGTCTTCGGCGCTATCGCGCGAGGAGATCGCCGCGCTCGTGGAACTCGCGCAAAGCCGCGATGACGTGTACCTTTCGGGCGCGCCGTTCCACACGTATCTGGCCGTGCGCTCGTCGGTAAAGGAGATCAATCTCCTTTCGGCCGTATCGCTGGCGGCGGCGCTCGGCATCGGCTTTTGGCTGTTCGGGAGTTTTCGCTTCATGTTGCCTACGGTGCTTGCGCTTCTATCCGGGTTTGCGGCGGGCACGGCCATGCTGTTTTTGCTGTTCCCCGCCCCGCACGTCCTCACCTTCATCTTCGGCACGTCGCTCATCGGCCTCGGGGTGGACTACTGCTACCACGGCAAGTCGCGCAATCTCCTCAAGGCGCTCTTCACTACCGTACTTGCGTTTTCGCCGCTGTTCTTTTCGCACGTGGCGGTCCTCAACCAAATGGCCGTATTCACCGTATCGGGGCTGGTCGCCATCTATCTATGCGTAAGGTTGCGTTCCTAGTTTTCCTGCTTACCTTGCCGGGACTGTGCAAGGTGCGCCTGGGCAACGCCCCGGCGTCGTTCCACCGTCCGCATCCGCTGATGGTCGCGGGCGAGCGCGCCGTGGCCGCGGCGGCAGGGTTTGGAGAGACCGGCTTTACCGTAACCACGGCCCCCACGCTCGAGGAGGCGCTGGCGGCCGAAGAGGAGAAGGGCGTCAAAGGCCTTAGCGCCGTGGTGCCGAGCCGCAAGCGCCAAGGCGAAAATTTCGCGCTCGTCGCCAAGCTCGCGAGCCCGGCTATAGATGCGGCGGATTTTTGTCCGGTCACTGTGGACAACGTGCCGTTCCCCGTCAAGAACATGTATATCGAAACCGACGATGGCGTAATTTTGCTGGCACCGGGCGGCGACGATTTCGATCCGCAGCGAACGCTCAAGGAATTGTTCGACGGTTTTGCGCGCGAAACCTACATACTCATCGGGATTTCGCTCTTGGTGCTCTTGGCGGCGCTGGGCGCCATGCGTTCGCTCAAACTGCTAATGCCGGCGGGTATGACGGTAGCGAGCACCATGGGGGTGCTGGGCTACCTCGGCGCCACGGTCAACTTCTTCCAGTTGCTCGTCTTTTTCATCATCGTGGGCCTGGGGCTCGACTACGCCATTTTCCACCAAAGCGGCAAGGCCGACCGCAAAGTGCTGGCAAGCTTTTTGACTTCGCTCGTCGGACTCGGCATGCTTGCTTTCACGTCCTTCGAGGTTACGCGCTCCATGGGCATCACCCTGGCGCTGGGCCTTACGTTTGCCTATGGCTATTCGCGGTATGTGGTACGAGCAGCGTGAACAGTCGGCAGGGCGGCTGAGGATCTACAGCCTGTGGTTCGTCTACCGGTTTTTCGGCAAGCGGGCGGTGCAGTGGCTGTTGTGGCCGGTGTTCGCGTTCATCTACCCGTGGTGCAAGCCCGCCCGCGCCGCCTTGGCGGAATATTACCAGGTAACCGGCATCAAACCCCGGCCGTTCAGGCAGCTCCTCAATTTCGCTTGGTCCATGCTGGACAAGACCGATGCCTGCACCCTGTGCAAGGACCCGCCCGCCATCGAGATCGCGGGTGACGGCGGCTGGGATCGCGGCGCGTTTTTGATTAGTACCCACCTCGGGTGCATCGAGGTGCTGCCCGCCTTGGCGGCGCAAACGGCCGTTGGCGCCAAGATCCCTATGGTGCACGCATTTCAGCAGCTTTCGCACGATACCATCTTTACGAGCCTCTTTCTCAAATATCTCAACGGCCGTTTTCGCCTCCATGCCGTCGAGGATATCGGGGTGGAGACGGCGGTCGAAATGCAAGCGGAAATCCGCCGGGGCAATCTTGTCTTGATGGCGGGCGATCGCCCCGCCGCAGGCGGCACCGCCACCTTGACGCGCGATTTCTTCGGCCGTCCCTGCCGCTTCCCAAATGGCGTCTTCACGTTCGCGCGGCTCATGGAAGCGCCGGTCTACGCCATCACTTGCGTCAAGACCGGCCGCAACCGCTACCAGGTGAAGACCAAGCGCCTCGCCGGCAATCTCGTGGACGATTACGTAGCCTTCCTCGAAAGCGAGACCCGCGCCCATCCCTACGACTGGTTTCAGTTCTATCCTTTTTTCGATACGGCACGGCTTGAAGGTTCGCGGCGGCCGGTCGCTGCGCACAAGTCGGTGCGCGGGGCTGCGCCATGATGCCGGAACGATAGGTGTCCGGCGATCGCAGATAGCGTAAATCAACGGGGAAACGCGGCTTTCGGGCCGTGTTTTTGTTTTGCCGAAAACTTTTTTGCAAATTCCGCTTGACAACTTGGTGTCAAATAGTGTATAATAGTGTCACAAGATGTCAAAAGTGGGCAAGCAGAGTGTCGCAGAGTCGACAAGAACCGATTCGGGTGTGCTCGTAGGTCGTTGCGATTACAACCTCGACCCCAAGCACCGCTTCACCATCCCGAGCGAATGGCGCGCGGTGATGGGTAAGCCCGAATACGTCTACGTGATGCCCGATGGCAAGGACAAGTGCCTCAACCTCATCCCCCCGGCGGAGATGGAGGCGAGGCTCGTCAAGCTGCGCGAGCGGGCTTTGTTTGATCCCTCGCTCGCCAAGGCGCTCCAAACCATCGGTAGCGTATCCGAACAGCTCACTCTCGACGTCCAGGGCAGAATCCGCGTCAGCGACAAGCTCCTTCAGTTTGCGAACTTGACGACGACGGTTGCGATGGTGGGTTCGGTCCGGATGATCAAACTCTGGGATCCCAAGGCGCTCAAGCCCGACGTGGTGGACCAGACGGAACTGGCGACGGCGCTGGAATCGGTAGGATTCTAAAGATGCACATCCCCGTTCTATTCTCAGAAACCATCGCGGCGCTCGGAATCCGGCCCGGTGGCAGATACGTGGACGGCACCCTCGGGCGCGCCGGACACGCGCGCGGCATCGCGGAAAAGGGCGGTACGGTGCTGGGCATCGATCGCGACGACGCGGCCATCGCGGCCGTGGAGGCCGCCCCCCACGCGGGCATCGTCGCCGTCAAGGGCAACCACGGCGATCTCGCCGCCATCGCCCGCGCGCACGGCTGGGACGAAGTGGATGGAGTGTTGCTCGATCTCGGCGTTTCGTCGCCGCAGCTCGACGAGGCCGAACGCGGTTTCAGTTTCATGCGCCCGGGTCCGCTCGACATGCGCATGGACCGCACCCAGGGGACGAGCGCGGCGGATCTCGTCAATACGCTCGGTCGCGACGAACTCGCCGGCATAATCGCGGAGCTGGGCGAAGAGCCCAAGGCGCGGCAGGTGGCCGACGCCATCGTGCGGGAGCGCGCGAAGCGGCTTTTTTCGTCGACGGTCGAACTTGCCGAATGCGTGGAAAGGGCCATTGGCCGGCACGGCGCGCACCACCCGGCCACGCGCACGTTTCTGGCGCTGAGGATGAAAGTCAACGACGAGCTCGGCGAACTCGAGCGCGCGCTGGCGGGAGGTCTGGAGATTCTCAAGGCCGGCGGTCGGATGGCGGTCATCACGTTCGAGAGCATGACCGACCGCATGGTCAAACAGTTTTTCGCCCGGCATGTCGGCCGGGAAGTGTCGTTGCAGCAGGGCGGGAGCCGCTGGGAAGGGGTGAGGCCCCGGATGCGGCTCGTCAACCGCAAGGCCATAAGGGCGGCCGCAAGCGAAACCGGCGCAAACCCACGCGCGCGCAGTGCCAAACTGCGCGCCGCCATCAGAGAGGAGATTTGACATGGGCAAGAGGATAAAGAAGAATCGCAGGCGCAACAAGCAGATGAGCGTGTCGGCCAAGCGTACGCTCAACATGGGCGGCATCATCGCCATTCTGTTCGTGATGGTGATTTTCAACATGCTCGCCAAGACCCGCGCGGAGACGATCCAGAAGGAAATCGGCGAGAAGACCCGCACTTTGGAGCGGCTGGAAGAGGAGCGCATCCGCGAGGATTCGCGCTGGGAGCGCATGAAGTCGCCCGAGAGCGTCAATGCGGCCCTGCTCAGCCACGGGCTCAAGATGAATACGCCCATCGATGCGCAGATCGTGCGCATGGGCGGCAACCGCCTGCCGCTCAAGGGCCAGCTTTCGGTCAAGCGGGCTATGGCGGCCAAATCCAGGAATATGGTTCGCCGATGACGCGCTTCCGCTTGCAGGCGGCGCTTTTGGTCTTATTCGCCCTCTATTCGGGGCAGCGGCTCGTAAGATCGCACATCGATCCTGACGTCGACGACATCGACTACGCTTTCGAGCGCGAACTCAAGGCGCGGCGCGGTTCCATCTACGACGCCGCCGGCTATCCGCTCGTCAAGTCGGTGCCGATCTGGGAGTACCGGCTCGATCCGGTGGCGCTCACCAATCGCGTGGTGCGGCGCCGGGGCGAGCCGCCCCGCCCGCCCTCGGCGATCGTCAAGACCATCTCCAACGCGCTGGGGCTCGACTTCAAGGAAACGCTCGCCAAGGCCGCCAACTACAAGAACCGTTTCCAGTTCCTGGCGCGCTCGTCGGATTCCGACGCGCACCGGACGATCGCCGATTCTCGGCTCGTGTCGGGCGTGGCCATCCTCGACAAACAGGAGCGGCAGTATCTGCACGGCACGCTGATGAGCCACGTCCTGGGCTCCATCAACAGCGAAGATGAAGCGTCGTCGGGGCTGGAGCTCAAATACGACAAGTTTCTTTCGGGGCATTCCGGGCGCATCCAGGGCATGAAGGACGCTCACGGGCGCGAACTCTACGACAAGCGTAAGATTTCGATCGATCCCATCGCCGGCGCCGACATCCATCTTACGCTCGACCACAACATCCAGTACGAGGCCGAGAAGGAGCTTAAAGCCGGCATCGACGAATTCGGCGCGGGCGCCGGCTGGGCGATCGTGATGGACGCCAAGACGGGGGCGGTATTGGCGATGGCGAGCTATCCGGCCTTCGACCCGTTGGCGTTCGGCTCGGCGAGCGACCGCGCCAAGCTCAACCGCTGCGTGGGCTACACGTTCGAGCCGGGCTCGGTGATGAAGGTGATCACGGCCGCCTCCGCCTTCAACGAAGGTTTCGTCAGGCCCGGCACCACCTACGACACCAGGCGTGACGACCCCAATTACTATCGGCTGCCGGGCGACGGTTCGCACAAGTGGGAGCCGCGCATGACCGTGGCCGACGCGATCGTGCATTCGTCCAATATCGTCATCGGCAAGCTCGGGTGCGATTTCGGCCAGGAGCGGCTCTACAACTACATGCGCGCCTTCGGCTTCGGCGCCAAGACGGGCATCGAGCTCCCCGGCGAGGAAGTGGGCATTCTCCACCACTGGAAAAACTGGGACAAGGCCACCTGGTCGCGCGCGCCGATCGGCCAGGCGGTCACGGTCACGCCCATCCAGCTCGTTTCCGCCTACCAGGCCATCGCCAACGACGGCGTGCGCATGCGCCCGCACCTCGTGGAGAAGATCGTCTCTTCCAAGGGCGAAATCATCTACCAGTACCGGCCCGAAGTCGTCTCCCGGCCGATTTCGGCCACGGCCGCGCGGGCGATCCGCCAAGTGATGAAACCGGTGGCCTCCAAGGCGGGCACGGCCCGGCGCGCCGCCATCCGCGGCTATTCGGTGGCGGGCAAGACGGGTACGGCGCAGAAGTCGATGGGCCGGCGCGGCTATGCGCCCGGGCTCTATTGCGCGTCGTTCTGCGGCATGGTGCCGGCCGACGACCCCGCCATCGTAATGCTGGTGTCGCTCGACTTCGACGCGGTGCGTCCTTTCCACCAAGGCGGCAATTCCTCGGCGGTGATTTTCCGGCGGCTGGCGACCGAAATCCTCAAATACCTGATGGTGCCGGCCGACCGTCCCGACGAGCTGCTGGACGAGGAGGTGTAGCCGTGTGCGCGCTGGTGTTCAACGGCTGGGCCGCCAGTCCTCGGGCGTGGGAGCTTTGCCGGTTCCGGCGCGACCGGATCGTATCGTATCTCGAGCCGGAACCCGCTTCCGCGACGCCGGGCACGATCGTGGTGGGCTGGTCGCTGGGCGGCAATCGCGCCATCAAGTTCGCGGCCGCGCACCCGGACGAGGTCAAGGCGCTGGTGCTGGCGAGCCCGGTGGTGCGGATGATGAAAGACCGCGATTGGCCGGGTATGGGCGAAAAACGGCTCGCGGCGTTGCTGGGCGCGTTCGAGATGTTCCAGGGGCAGGGGCTCGGGGACCATGAATACCGGGTAAATCCCTATCAATTCGATTCCCACGAAGATTTGGCCAGGGGCATCGCCTATCTGCACGACAGCGACGCGCGCGATGCGGTGCTTAGGCTCCCCGAAACCATGCCGATTTTCGTTTTCCACGCGCAAAACGATATTGTATCCCATGTGCGCAATTCGACCTTCATCGGCGAAGTTTGCCCCTGGGCCCGAGTGGAAATCGTCGCCGGCGGCGAGCATGCCCTGCCGGTGACCATACCAGAAAAAATCGATGCGGCTATTGATTTTTTGGCCGCAATATGATATAATACCTAACTTATGAAAATTGACACTATCTGCGTTCAGGGCGGATGGCAGCCCCAGTGCGGTGAATCGCGCCAGGTGCCCATCTATCAAACCACCACTTTCAAGTACGATACCACCCAGCACATGGCGGATCTGTTCGACCTCAAGGCGTCGGGCTATTTCTATACGCGACTTGCGAATCCGACCAACGATGCGGTGGCCAAGAAGATCGCGGCGCTGGAAGGTGGTGTCGCGGCGATCCTCACAAGTTCGGGCCAGGCGGCGAGCACGTTTTCGCTTCTCAATCTCTGCAACGCGGGCGACCATGTGGTGAGCTCGGCGCAGATTTACGGCGGAACCTTCAACCTCTTCAACGTGAGCCTGCGCAAGCTCGGCATCGACGTCACGTTCGTCGATCCCGACGCCGACGCCAAGACCATCCAGAAGGCGTTCAGGCCCAACACCAAGTGCGTGTTCGGCGAAACGGTGAGCAATCCCTCGGGTTGCGTCCTCGATATCGCCAAGTTCGCCAAGGTGGCGCACAAGAACGGCGTACCCTTGATCGTGGACAACACGTTCCCCACCCCGATCCTTTGCCGGCCGTTCGAACATGGCGCCGATATCGTGGTGCACGCCACCACCAAGTATATCGACGGCCATTCGAGCCAGGTGGGCGGGTGCGTGGTCGATAGCGGCAACTTCGACTGGGCGGCGCACGCCGACAAATTCCCCGGCCTCGTCGAGCCGGACGAGAGCTACCATGGCCTCAGCTACGTCAAGGCGTTCGGCAAAATGGCCTACATCGTCAAGTGCACGGCGCACCTGATGCGCGATTTCGGCTCCATTCCTTCGCCGTTCAACGCGTTCCTCGTCAATCTCGGGCTCGAGTCGCTCCACCTGCGCATCCGCCGCCACGCCGAGAGCGCGCTCAAGATCGCCAAGTGGCTCAAAACCCAGAAGAAGGTGGCGTGGGTCAACTTCGCGGGGCTCCCCGACAGCAAGTACCACAAGCTCCTCAAGAAGCAGTTCGACGGCAATTCGCCGTGCGGCGTGATGACGTTCGGCATCAAGGGCGGGCGCGAAAAATCCATCAAGTTCATGGATTCGCTCAAGCTCGTGGGCATCGTCACCCACGTGGCCGACGCGTGGACGTGCGTCTTGCATCCCGCGAGCCACACCCACCGGCAGCTCACCGACGAGCAGCTCAAGGCGGCTGGCATCCCGCCCGATCTCATCCGCCTGTCGATCGGGCTGGAAGATCCCGAAGACATCATCGCCGACCTCAAACAGGCGCTGGAGAAAGTCTGATGAAGAAACTCGACTACCTGGTTGCGGCGGGCTTGGCCTTGGTGGCCGCCGTCCTCTACTTCGCTTCGACGGCCGCCTACGCCTATCCCGGCGAGAGCGCCAGGCTCCTCTGCATCTGGCAGGGGCTCGAGACCGTATCCGCCACGCCTTACCCGCTGATGTCGTTTTTCGCCCGGCTTCTGGGCGGCGGCAATCTGATCGCGCCGCTGTGCGGGGTGGCGCTGGCGGTGCTCATGTATTTCAACACCGTCCGGTTCTTCCGCAACCGCATGAACGGCGAAAACGTGCAGCGCTTCCGCATCGGCGGGAGCATGATCGCCGGCGTTTCGGCCGCCGTGGTGCTGATGCTCTCGCCGGCCGTGCGCAGCGCCGCCACCCACGCCGAGCCTAGGCTGTTCGCGGCCGTCTGGCTGCTGGCGGCCTTGGGCGTGTTTGCGCTCCGCGGGCGGTGGGCCGCCGTCGTCTTCCCGCTCTTGTGGGGCATGGGCATGGCCGATTCGCCGGTGTTCACGGTATTGGCGCCGGCGATGCTCGCGGCCATGTGGTTCAAGCATCCCAAGCACCACCGCAAGGCGTATGCCGAAATGGGCCTGTTCGTGCCGCTGGCGCTCCTGGCGTTTTATCTTACGGCCCGCTCCTCGGGCGATTTCGTGGCCACTTTCGATGCGCTGGTCGGGAGCTTCCGGAGCTGGACCCGTACGCCCGGGTGGATGTGGATCCTCTTTTTCGCCACCATCCCGTTCTTCGTGGCCATCGCCTCGAGCACGGTGGCATTCAACAACGAGCCCGGCTGGATGCAGTGGATCTTCCATATCGGCATGGGCATCACCTCCATCCTCGCGGTGGCCACGCCCGCTAGCCCCAGCTCGCTGATGGCGGATGCGGGAGTGCTGCCGGTGTTGCCGTGCGTGTTCGCCGCGTTCACGGCAGGTTACCTCGTATCCTACTGGTTTATCCTCGCCAAGGCCAGGGTGCGCATCAACGAATCGCGCGACGACAAGCCGGTGGCGCTCAAAGGCCGCGTGTTCGGCATCGTGGCGCTGGGGGCGTCGGCGGTGGTGTACGGCTTTACCTGTCTCTTCAACCTCTTTTCCTTCGATGCCGGCGCGGGCGCGTTCGCCGACCGCTTCGCCCGCGAGATCGTCAAGGATTTGGGCGCGCGCGAGTGGCTGGTTACCGACGGCACGCTCGACCATCACCTCAAGCTCGTTTCGGGCGGCGCGCTCAATATCGTGTCGCTCAACCGCGATTTGGACGACGCCTATTTGAAGGAGCTGTCGGAACTCGTCAAGGCCAAGAACCTGGGGGGCGAGAAGAACGCGGAACTGGCGATGTCGCTCTCGCTCGGCGTGTTGCCGTTCGTGCAGGATTGGTTCGTGGCCGATAGCGAGGTCACCGGCAAGGTGGCCATTTTCGGGGCGCCCGATTTGTGGTACGCGGCGAGCTTGAAGCCCGTGCCCGACCGCTTGTTCTTCGGAGGCGAAAGGGCCAGTGCCCGCGCGGGCGACGAGATCGAC
>JAFXST010000015.1 GCA_017525475.1 Kiritimatiellia bacterium
CAACCAGTACCGGCGCGCCGGCGAAATTTTCGCGGAAATCGTCGAAATCTGGCCCGTGGCCATGCGCGACGTGCGGGTGCAGGAAGGCCGGGGCTGGGCGTATTTGCGCCAGGGCAAATTCGAAGAGGCGCTGGAAGCGTTCCAGAAGGCGTCGTCGCTCGCCGACACCGGCAACGCCAAGGCGCTGAATCTCGTCAAAGTGGGCGACTGCCAGGCGCGGCTGGGGCGCGGCGACGAAGCCATGGCCACCTACCGCCAAATCCTGGCGGACTATGGCGATACGCCCGCCGCCGTGCGCATCCGCGACGTCGTCAGGTTGCGCGAGCTCGAGGAGCGCGGTCGCGAGGAGTTCCGCAAGTATAATTTCGCCGAGGCGCAGAAGATTTTCGCCGAGGTCGGGCGCAAGGATCCTTCGCGCCGGCAGTTGATGGATTTCTACAACGTCCTCTGTCTCTACGCGCTCGAGCGCGATAGCGAAGCCGAGGCGGAAGCCTTGAAGCTGGGCACGGACGACGCCAAGCTGTGGCTGGCCAAATTCTACTACAACGCGGGGCGCTGGCGCGAGGCGCGGCAGCTGTTCGCCGAACAGGGCTTCCCCACGGCGCTCTTGTGGGCGGCGCGCGCGGCCATGGCCGAGAACGAGTTCGCCGAGGCGATCGCGCTCGTCACCGCCATGCTCGAAAAATCGCCCGAGGCCGAAGTGCGCGTCGAGGGCATGCTGGTGCAGGGGCAGGCGCTTATCGAAATGGCGCGGTTCGACGAGGCGGTACTGGTCCTCGAGCGCGCGGCGATGGTGCCGGACATTTCCGCCGAGGCGCGGCAGAAGGCGCTGCTCCTCAAGGCCGATTCGCTCTTCGCCATGGGCGCCGACAATGCCGTGCGCTACGAGCAGGCGCTCGAAGCCTACCGGGCGCTGCGGCTCGGCGAGGAGGTTTCGCCGTCCTTGAAACTGCAGCTGGAGTTCAAGATCGGCCGCACGCTCGAGAAGCTGCGCCGCCTCGACGAGGCGCTCGACCAGTACTATACGCAGGTGGTGCTCAACTACCGGCAGTTGCGCGGCCAGGGCGTGCGCATGGACGACGCGGCCAAGGCGGCGTTTTCCCGGGCGGCGTTTCGCCTGGCCGACGAATACGAATCTCGCGGCCTCGAAAAGCAGTGCCGGCAAATCCTGATGCTGGTGGCCACCAGCGACGTACCGGCCGCGGCTGAGGCCGAAAAGCGCATCGAGCGCAACAAGCGAAAGGGTAAATTCCTATGACACTCTCCGGCGGACCCATTTTCTGGATACTGGTGATCATGGCGATTTCGGCCGTGTTCATGTTCTTCGAGCGGCTCATCGAGTTCCGCCGCGCGCACATCAACCCCGAGGATTTCGTCAAGGGGGTGATCAACGTGCTGGAGCAGGGCAACGTGGAGGAGGCGCTGTCGATCTGCGAAGATACCGATGTGCCTGTCGCGGCGGTAGTGGCCTCGGCGGTGCGGCATCGCGCAAGCCCGGGCCGCATCCTGCGCGAGGCGGTGGAGGCTACCGCCAGGGGCGAAAAGTCGCGCCTCGAGCGGCGTTTGGCGGCGCTTCGGATCATGGGCGATATCGCGCCTGCCGTCGGCCTTTTGGGTACGTTTTTCGGTTTCATCGGCGCGGTGATGAAGGTCAATTCCGAGGAGTTGGTGCTCCGCGCCGACCTCATCAACGCCACGATGACGGCGCTCGTATCGGCGGCGCTCGGACTCATGGTGGCCATCCCCGTGGTGGTCATGTACGGCATGCTCAAAACCCGCATGGACCGGCTGTTCGTCGAGATCGACACGGTCGCTTCGCGGATCGTCGGCTACATTTCCGCCAAGGCGGTGCAAAAGTGAAACTCATCCCTTATTTTACGCTGGTGCTCCTGATGCTCATGCTCTACATGCTGAGCGGCACCTTGACGCGCAGCGAGGGCGTTTTGTTCGAGCTCCCCGAGCGCGGGAGCGGCGATGGCGCCGCCACCGAACTCGTGGCCTTGGTGCTGCCGCACGGCCAGGACGCGTTCGTGTTCTTCGACGATGCGCGCTATGTGATCGGCGACGAATCCCAGCTCGCCAAGCTCGGCGAACAGCTCGCGGAACGCGCCTACAAGACCAATTACAAAACCTTGCTGGTGCTCGCCGACCGGCGCGTCCATGCGGGCGATCTTCTCAAACTCGGCTCCGTCGCCCGCACGAGCGGCCTGGAGAAAATCCTTTTCGCCGCACGGCGGCAGGAGCACGCGGAATGAAAATAACTACCGAAATCTACCGGCTCGCGCTGGTGTTTTCGGTGCCGGCGGTATTGCTGGCGGCGTTCCCGTATCGGGCGATCGGGTTCAAGGCGACTCCCCCCAAGCATGTCCAAGCGCCCGGTTGCCGCATCGTCGAACTTTCCGAGGCCGAGGAGCGCGCGGCGTTGGCGCGGGCCCGCACGTCGTGGGCCACCGACGCTTCCGATCTGCGCAAGTTGAGGCTCGACCTTATCGATTCCGACATGACCGACCCGGGGCTCGGAGAATTGGCGCCCTACGAGTCTACCCCCATCGCGCTGCCTGCGCAGGGCTTCAAGCCCTTGCTGCTGCCGCCCAGCGTCGCCGCCCAGATGCCGCCCGCGCTGGAGCGCGAAGAGCCGCCTCCGCCCGCGCCGGCATTCGAAAAAGACGAACTTTTGCAGTTAAAATAGAAAGAGGCAAACCATGACCGAAAAACAGGTATTGGAAGCTTTCAAGTCCACGGGTGCGCTCCTCGAAGGGCATTTCGAGCTTCGGTCCAAACTCCATTCCAACCGCTATTTCCAGTGCGCCAACGTGCTTAGGTACCCGCGCGTCGCCGAGAAGCTGTGCCGCGAAGTTACGCGCCAGGCGGTCAGGAGCGGCAAGCTCGGCAAGCGCATCGACGGCGTCGTTTCGCCCGCGGTCGGGGGCATCCTCGTAGGTCACGAGGTCGCGCGCGAACTGGGGGTCAAGTGCATTTTCGCCGAGAAGGTGCAGGGCGAGGGCGTGGACGCCTCGGGCAAGCCCAACACGGTGTTGGCGATGCGCCGCTTCGCCATCAAGAAGGGCGAGCGCTACGTGGTGGCCGAGGACGTGGTCACCAAGGGCGGGCGCGTGGAGGAAACGATCAATCTCGTCAAGGCCGCGGGCGGCAAGGTGGCGGGCGTCATTCTCCTGGTGGATCGTTCGGGCGGCAAGGTCAAGTTCGGGCACATTCCCATGTTTTCGCTCATGCAAATGACGCCCGAAACCTGGGAGGCCAAGGATTGCCCGATGTGCAAGGCGGGCTCCAAACCCGTACATCCGGGGTCGTAAGCGCATGGACGGCTTCAATACGGTCGAAGAGTGCCTGGAGGCGCTGCGGCAAGGCGAGATCATCCTCGTCACCGACGACGCCGACCGCGAAAACGAGGGCGACTGCATCTGCGCGGCGCGCCACGCCACCTTGCGCAACGTCAATTTCATGGCCACCTACGCGCGCGGGCTCATCTGCATGCCCATGTCCAAGGCGTTGTGCGAAAAGCTCGATTTGCGCCAGATGGTGGAGCGCAACACCGACAATCACCAAACGGCCTTTACCGTCTCGATCGATGCGGTCGAAACGACCACCGGGATTTCGGCGGCGGAGCGCAGCATGACCGCGCTCGATTGCGTCAAGCCCGGCGCCAAGCCGGAGGATTTTCGCCGGCCGGGGCACATGTTCCCCCTGGAGGCGCGCGAAGGCGGGGTCTTGAAGCGCGCGGGCCACACCGAGGCCACGGTCGATCTCTGCCGCCTCGCCGGGCTCGAAGAGGCGGGGCTCTGCTGCGAGATCATGAAGGACGACGGCACGATGGCCCGCATGGACGACGTGCGCAAATTCGCCGCCGAGCATAGCTTGAAGCTCATGACCATCGCCGATCTTATCGCCTACCGGCGCAAGAACGATCGGTTGGTGGACATGGTCGAGGAAGTCGATTTGCCTACCGGCTACGGCCATTTTCGCCTGAGGATGTACAAGTCGCGCCTTACCGGCCTCGAGCACCTCGCGATCGTCAAGGGCGAGGTCGAGGGCGACAAGCCCGTCTTGGTGCGCGTCCACAGCGAATGCTTTACCGGCGACGTCCTCGGCAGCGAGCGCTGCGATTGCGGCCCGCAGCTCCACAAGGCGCTCAAGATGATCGAGGCCGAAGGGCGCGGCGTCGTCGTCTACATGCGCCAGGAAGGGCGCGGCATCGGCCTCGAGCAGAAGCTCCACGCCTACAAGAAGCAGGAAGAGGGCATGGATACCGTCGAGGCCAATGTGGCGCTCGGCTTCGCGCCCGACCTGCGCGACTACGGCGAGGGGGCGCAGATCCTGGCCGATCTCGGCATCGGCAAGGTGCGGCTCATGACCAACAATCCCTGCAAGGTGGCGGGCCTGGGTGGCTACGGCATCGAAATCGTCGAGCGCGTGCCGGTCGTCATCCCCGCCAATGCGCACGACGAAAAGTATCTTCTGACCAAAAAAGCAAAGATGGGGCACTTGATATGAAAGTCTATGTTATCGGCGACGGCGGCTGGGGCACCGCCAACGCGCTGTTGCTCGATTCGTACGGCCACGACGTTACGGTGTGGGGCGCGTTCCCCGATTACACGCGCGAGATGGTGGCCGCGGGCGAGAACTTTAGGTTCCTTAAGGGCGTCAAGCTCCCCCAAACCCTCAAGTTCACCAACGACCGCGCCTTGGCCGCCGAGGCCGATATCGTGGTGTTGGCGTCGCCCTCCAAGTTCTTCGCGGGCGTGATGGAAAGCTTCAAGGGCATCGTGAGGGGCGACCAGCTTATCGTCTCGCTCACCAAGGGCCTTTGCGAAAAGACCAACCGCCGCATGACCGAAATCGCCGAGGAGATCCTGGGCGTCAAGGACGTGGTGGCGTTGGCCGGCCCCACCCACGCCGAGGAAGTGTCGCGCGGCATCCCCACCGCCATCGTGGCCGCCTGCCGCGACGGCGCCAAGGCCAAGCGGGTGCAGGAGGTGTGGAGCGGCCCCAAGTTCCGCGTCTATACCTCGCCCGATCCCGTGGGCGTGGAAATCGGCGGCTGCGTCAAGAACGTCATCGCCATCGCGGTAGGCTGCTCCGACGGCATGGGCTTCGGCGACAACACCCGCGCGGCGCTGATCACGCGCGGCCTCGCCGAGATGAAGCGCTTCGTGCTCGCCTACGGCGGCCAGCCCGAGACGCTGAGCGGCTTGGCCGGCATCGGCGACTTGATCGTCACCTGCACCTCCACGCACAGCCGCAACCATACCGTGGGCGAGCGGTTGGGCCGGGGCGAGAAAATCGGCGACATCCTCGCCTCCATGCAGATGGTGGCCGAGGGCGTGTGGAACTCCAAGGTGGTGCACGAGCTCGCCCTCAAACTGGGGGTGGAAATGCCCATTTCCAATCTGGTCTACGCGGCGTGCTACGGCGATTTCGAGGCCAAGGACGCGCTCGCGCAGATGATGGCCCGTGAGCTCAAGTCTGAATAACCTTATCGCGCTCTGGAGCTTCTGCTTCGGGGCGGTAATCGCGAGTTTCCTCAACGTGGTGATCTGGCGGTTGCCGCGCGGCGAGAGCATCGTGCGCCCGCCGTCGCATTGCCCCAAGTGCAACGAGCCTATCCGCTGGTACCAGAACCTTCCTATCCTCTCGTATCTCGCCTTGCGCGGCCGCTGCGCCCATTGCCGCGCGCCGATTTCGCCCCGGTACCTCATCATCGAAGTGGCGGGCGGGCTCCTCTTTTGGGCGGCCTACATTGAGTTTGGGCTATTGGCCCCGCTCTACTGGGTGTGGTTTGCGCTTGCGATCGTAGGGTTTATGATCGACTTCGACCACAAGCTCCTCCCCGATTTCGTGACGATCGGCGGCATTTTTTACGGCCTCTTGGTGGCGCTTGGCTTCAGCCTCAAATATGGCGGCTACGGCACCATCCTCTACAGCGTAGTCGGCGCGGCCTTGGGCCTGGGGCTCTTTGGGCTCATCCGGTTTCTCGGTTCGCGCGCCTTCAAGCGCGAGGCTATGGGCATGGGCGACGTGCTGCTCATGGGGGCGGTGGGCGCCATTTCGGGCCCGGTGGCGGTGCTGTTCGTCCTTATGTTCTCGTCGCTCGCGGGGAGTTTTGGGGGTCTTGCCGCCATGGCCGCCATGCGCAAGTGGGGGCGCAATTTCGAAATTCCCTACGGCCCCTACATTCTGGTGGCGCACCTTATCTACATTTTCTTTGGCGGCGCGATGATTGGCTGGTATCTGGGGCTCTTCAAATGAAGGTGGCGGTAGGGCTTTCGGGCGGGGTCGATTCGGCCGTATCGGCGCTGCTCCTCAAAGAGGCGGGGCACGAGGTGGTGGGCATCACCATGAAGCTTTGGGACGGCAAATATCAAGGCGGCGAGCGCGACGCGTGCTTCGGGAAGGGCGAGGCCGAGGATATCGCCGCCGCCGAACGCTTTGCGGCGGAGCTCGGCATCCCGTACCGGGTGTTCGATTGCTGCAAGGAATACGATGAGAAGATCATCGCGTATTTCCGCAAAACCTACCTTTCCGGCCAAACGCCCAACCCGTGCGTATTCTGCAACCGGCTGATGAAATTCGGGCTTTTGCCGGAGCTTGCGCGCGCCTCGGGGCTCGAGTTCGACCGCTTTGCCACCGGCCACTATGCGCGGGTCGAGTTCGACGAAAAAACCGGGCGCTACGGGCTTTTGCGCGCCGTGGATACGGGCAAGGACCAGAGCTATTTTCTCTATCGTCTTACCCAGGAGCAGCTCGCCCGCCACCTCTTCCCCATGGGTACGCTTACCAAGGCCGAGGTGCGCCGCATCGCGCACGCGCACAATCTCCCCATGGCCGACAAACCCGACAGCCAGGATTTCTATTCGGGCGACGTGGCCGAACTGTTGGGCGCGAGCGACCGCGAGGGCGAGATCGTCACCCTGGACGGCAAGGTACTGGGGCGCCACCGCGGTTTTTGGCATTATACGGTGGGGCAGCGCAAGGGCCTGGGCATCGGCGGCGGTCGGCCGTATTACGTGGTGGATCTCGACGCCTGCAAAAACCGGGTAATCGTGGGCTTCGAGGACGACGCCAAAAAGACGTCGCTCAAGTGCGCCGATCTCAATTGGGTGGGCCTCGCCCCCCTGAAACCGGGCGAGCATAGGGAGTGTACGCTCAAAGTGCGGAGCGCCGGCGTCCCCAAAGGCCCCGCCTCGATCACGATGGCCGACGATGGCGAGACGCTTCTCGCGGAGTTTCCGCTGGGTATCGCCGGCGTCGCCCCCGGCCAAAGCGCCGTCTTCTATTCCGGCGATCTTATCCTCGCCGGCGGGGTTATCGGCAATTAGCGGTTAGCAGTTAGCTAACCACGGAATACACGGAATGGCACGGAAGTAGGCGCTACGGGGGCGGGGGTCTGCGGCTGACGGCCGACTCATGAGTCTCGGCCTGCGAATTGTCGAGACTGACCGTGGCGTCTAGCCAGGCGTGGTCTTTTTAGCTCGACAATTAGCCAGCCGCAGCCCCCCGCCCCCTCCGCTAGGGGTGTAAAAAGAAAGAAGGGGGCTTGCGCCCCCTTTGCTGTTAGCTCTTGAACAGCGTGTTCCAGATGGCCTGGAAGCAGGCGTTGATGAGCTCGAGTACGAGCTTAAGTTTTAGCATAGCTTAATCCTTTCTTTTTGTGAGGGGGCGCTTTGGGGGCGGGCGAGCAAAAGGAACGTTCGACTCAGGAGTTCTCGAACTACGAATTGTCTCGTCTGGGTGTGAATCACCGCTTTTCGTGGTTTATTTAGCTCGACAATTAGTTCCTTTTGCTCCCCGCCCCCGCTGCGCCCTACTAGCCACTAGCCACTAACAACTAGCCACTAATTACTTACGCCGCAG
>JAFXST010000091.1 GCA_017525475.1 Kiritimatiellia bacterium
CTGGGGTTACCGGCGCGGGATTGGCCACAACTACCGGAGATTCCGGAATATCCGGATTATCCGGGATTACCGGGGCAACCGGAGCCTCTGGGGTTACCGGCGCGGGCTTGGCGGCAACTACCGGAATTTCCGGAATATCCGGATTATCCGGGATTACCGGCGCGACGGGAGCCGCCTGGATTACCGGAGCCTTAGGGGTAACTACCGGGCGATTGGTTGCAACCGGCGCCTCAGGTATTACCGGCGTAGGCTTGGAGACAACTACCGGAATTTCCGGAATATCCGGATTATCCGGGATAACCGGCGCGACGGGAGCCGCCTGGATTACCGGAGCCTTAGGGGTAACTACCGGGCGATTGGTTGCCACCGGTGCCTCTGGCGTTACCGGCGTAGGCTTGACCACAACTACCGGAGCTTCCGGAATTTCCGGAATATCCGGATTTTCCGGGATAACCGGAGCCACTTGGATAACCGGAGCAGGCGCTGCAGTAACTACTTGGCGATCGACTACAACCGGAGCCTCAGGGGTAACTACGGGGCGATCGGTTGCAATCGGTGCCTCACGTACTACCGGCGCGGGCTTGGCCACAAATACCGGAGCTTCCGGAATATCCGGATTTTCCGGGATTACCGGCGCCTCCGGGATGATGGGCGAGGCGGCAAAAAAGCGGATATCGCGCGCTTCCGGGGTCTTAACCAGTTCGGTAGGCTTAGCCACCTCGCTAGGCGCCATCGACATCGCCATCTGGAACCTGCGCACCGTATCTTCGCTGGGCACCGCTCTCGTCGGCGCTTCGCGCGGCATGGCCGCGTTGGCGACCTGGGGGTTGCTTAGCGCGACGAATTCGGGCGGCAACTCCAGCGGCGTTAGCCCGCTATCGTCCGGCAACACGAACGCCGGCATCTGCAACGGGAAAGCCCCAAACGATATCGCATCTACCATCATATCTCTTCTTTCCTCACGATAAAATCCTCGAGTTCGCCTTCGGCGCGATACTCCTCGGCGGCGGCCTCGGCCTGAAGCCAAATCGCTTTGTGTTCGTCGATCTTCATCCGTTCTTTCGTCGCCAGGTTGAAGCGTTGCCGGGCGGTATGCTCCTGCGCCACGCGCTCTTGCACTTCGGCCTCGGCGCGCTTGACGTTGTCGGCTTTCAAGATCCCTTCTTCGTCGATGCGCGCGACCCCCTCGGAAGCGATGTCGAGCTTGTCGCGGCTGACGGTCTGGCCGATGATGGTGGCGTAAATCCGGTCCCGCCGCTCCTCCTTGGTGGCCTCGTACCGCGCCAGATCGTCGCGCCGCTCCGCCAACGCCGCCTCCGCCGCCTCGCGCGTGCGGCGGGCGGCCGTAAGTTCGCCGGCGGCGCGGTCTTCGCGCATCAGGCGGATTTTCAGGAGCGGCTGGAGGAGATAGGCCATTTACGCGACGCACTCCTTGAGCTGTTTGATGGTCGCGTCGTACGCCGGCCGCTCGTCGAGCCCCTGGCGCAAGAACGCATTGACCGCGGCGTTCTTGGCGATCGCCTCGTCCGCCTCCGGATCGGTGCCCTTCTTGTATTCGCCGATTTTCAAGAGTAGCTCCACCTCGGCGTACTTGGCCAACAGCGTGCGCAATTTGGCGGCGGCAGCCTTGTGATCCTTGGGGATGATCGCCGACTGGCAGCGCGACACCGACGCCAAAATATCGATCGCCGGATAGTGGTTCATCTGCGCCAGCTTGCGCGAAAGGATGATGTGCCCGTCGAGAATGGAGCGCGTCTCGTCGGCGATCGGCTCGGTCATGTCGTCGCCTTCCACCAGCACCGTGTAGAGCGCGGTTATCGACCCCTTGGCCGAATTGCCGGCGCGTTCCATCAGCTTGGGCAACTCCGAGAAGACGCTCGGCGGGAAGCCTCGACGCGTGGGCGGTTCGCCGGCGGCGAGGCCGATTTCGCGCTGGGCGCGGCCGAAACGGGTGACCGAGTCCATGAGGAGCAGCACCTTCATGCCGCGGTCGCGGAACGACTCCGCGATCGAGGTCGCCACATACGCCGCCTTGAGGCGCTCCATGGACGAGCGGTCCGAAGTGGAAATGACGAGCACGGACTTCTTGAGCCCCTCGGGCCCCAGATCCTTTTCGATGAACTCCCTGACCTCGCGGCCGCGTTCGCCGATCAGCGCCAGCACCGTGACCTCGGCCTCGGTGTTGCGGATGATCGAAGCGAGCAAAGTGGACTTGCCGCCGCCGGCGGCCGCGAAAATGCCCATACGCTGGCCCTCGCCGCAGGTGAGCAGGCCGTCGATGGCGCGGATGCCGAGCGAGATCGGCTTGGAAATCATATTGCGCTCCAGCGGCGAAGGCGGCGGGGCGTAGACCGGGTAGTAGCCATCGGGGCGGAGCGGCCCCTTCTTGTCGGCGTCGAGCGGCCGGCCGAGCCCGTCGAGCACGCGCCCCAAAAGATTCATGCCAACCGGCACCATCTGGACGCGCCGGGTGGGGATAACCTCGGTTTCGGCCGAGATGCCGATCATCTGGCCGAGCGCCGTGAGCAATACCGCCTCCTTGGTGAAGCCTACCACTTCGGCCTGGACCTCGAAATTCTCCCAGGGGTTGCGCAAAATGCAGACTTCGCCCACCTTGACGCCGGGCACCGACGCCTTGATGATCGTGCCCACCACCTGGATGACCTTACCCTTGACGTCGATGGGCTGCGCGTCCTCGACGGCGCGGTTCAGCACTTCGGGGATATAATCGAAGACGCCGGCCATCAGCCGTTACCTCCCGAAAGGTGGCGCTTGAGCGACCGCTCGATGGCGGCCAGCTGCGTTTCGACCGACGCATCCGCCACGCCCGCCTCGGTTTCGAGCACGCAGGCGGCGCCGTTCAGCCGTTCGTCCTCCACCACGTCGATGGTCTCGATCGTGGGATAGTCGATACGCAGTTCCGCGAGCCGTTCCCGGACGGTAGGCGCCATATCCGGCGCCACCTTGAGCGTCACGCGGCGCTGGGTGCGGATGACGGCCGCCATCGTCTTGCGCACGATCTGCACGACCATTTCCTTGTCGCCGACCTCGTTGACGAACGATTTGAGAGCCTTGAGGACGACATCGGCCATTTTGCCCTCGACCTTCTCCATGAACGCCACCGACTGATCCACGAGATCGAGCTTCTGCATGGCGATTTCCATCTTGCCGTTTTTGAGCCCGGTTTCGTAGCCGCGCTGCTTTTCGGCCTCGAACGCGGCCTTGGCCTCTTCGCGGATGCGCGCGGCCTCCGCCTCGGCGGCGGCGATCAGCTCTTCGGACGAACGCACCGTGGCCACTTCCGTCGCCTTCACTAGGCGGCGGTCGGAAACGAGTTTGAAATCTTTTTTGCTTAGGAGCAGCATAAATCGTACGCCTCCGGGAATTTGAGTTTCATGAGCAAAGCGAGATTGACGTCCTTGGGGTCGATATCGAGGGGCTTGAGGCCCGAGAGCGCCTTGGGGAGTTTGAGCCGGAAGAGCGTTACCAGCTGACCATCGAGCTTGGCCAGAACCTTAAGCAACATGCGGTAGCCCGCGGCCAGCACGTCGTCCGCCGGCGTTTCGCCCTCCGGCAAGGGGACTTTGGCGGATTTGAGCCGCCCGAAATAGGCGCAATAGCCGAACGCCTCCGGATAGACGCCGGGAAGCGCCGCCTTCAGCGAGCGCACGGTAGCGCCGTTCGTCACCTGGCGGAGCGTATCGGCACAGGCAAGCACGCCCAGCCATTCGCAAAGCGCGAGCAACGTTGCACCGGGCAAAAGCACCAGCCGGCTCCAGTCGTCCTTGGGGAACAAGTGCAAATGCGGCTTGACGCCCAATTGTTCGAGCACGTACGCCTTTACGCGCGGCGACGCCAGATCCAAAGCGCCCGTCGGTCCGCCCGCCAAACCCTCCAGCCAGCTCGCATGGACCTGCGGCGCGAAATCCCACAGCGTCTCGCGCACGCGCGGCCACAAGGCGGCATCGGCCACCAGCTTGCGGGCGTCGTCTATCGTTACAGCCATTTTCTTCCGGCTCCCTTCCTCGCCTCCATATACCTGCGCCAACGGGATTCGGCTTCGGCCCGGCGCCCGATGCGGCGCAGCGCCCGGGTCTCCAGCACCGCTTCCGCATGCGCCAGTTCCGGCGGAACGTCCGCCGCGCGCAACGCCTCCAGCGCCCGTTGGCCTTCGCCGTCGTCAAGCAGCAGTTCCGCCAACGCCACGGCCGCGATGCCGTCACGAGGGTCGTTCTCCACCAGCGCCTCGCAGATCGCGCGGGCGCGGGACGGCTGCCCGTGGCGCATGAAGAGCCACATCGCCGTCATCAGGAACTGCCGCTCGTCGGTCGTCATTATCTCTTGGGGGGGCTGTCGCGGAAGATGGTGACCATTATCTTCTCGTACTGGAGCCCTTCGATCGCGTTCTTGACCAAGCCCTTCACGGACGGCACGATATCCGTGAGATCCGCATCCCAGCGCGAACGGATGGCCACCGCCGCCGATGACGGCAGGCTGTTGCGCGCGAAGGGATCGTTCTCGGGCAGCACCACGTGCACCCTGGCGTCCACCACGCCGTCGATGCCGGCGATGGTGCGCGAGAGGTCTTGCGCGAGCGCATCCATGAAGCGGATCCGCTCTTCGGACGGCGAAGAGATCATGCCCGTCTTCTTGAACACCTCGCCGATGCCCTGGTAGTCGCGCCGGGGGAGCCCCGCCTTGCCGAGAATATTCACGGCGTCGGCGAAACGCGATTCCACCACCGTAACGTTCCAGGTGCCTTCTTCGCCGGGCGACTTGTGGCAGGCGATACCCGAATCCAGCAGCGCGGCCATCACCAGGTTCGCCTGTTGCTCCGGCAGCCCCGAATGCAAGGTCGTCTCTTGATCGCATCCCGCCAGCAACACGGCGGCGCCCAAACCCCAGACCAACTGTTTTATCGTTTTCATCATTCCACCCTTTCGACCGTTACTGGTTCTTGATCAGCGTCTGGATGGCGTTGGAAGCCTTGTCGGCCACCTTCGTCACGACTTCCTGCTGGAACGACAGATTCATCACTTCGTACTGAAGTTCGATCATGTCGTGCGCGGAGGGTCCGTGCATCCGGCCGAGCTCCGACAGCGCCTTGATGCGGTGCAAGATGCCTTGGTTGTTTTCCTGCGCCGTACGCCATGCGGCCGCGGCCTCCGCCGCGAACGGGATCGGATCGGGCGCTTTGACGCCGCCGATGCCCATCGCCGCTTGGAAGCGGTCGACGGCCGCCGGGTCGGCCACCCGCTCGGCCCCCGCCAATTGTTCCGCGGTCGTCGCGTACTGCGGGCCGCCCGCCGCCCTGATCGCCTCCACCATCATCGATTCTGTCATAACAGCAAGTCCTTTGCCAATTGCGCCGCCGCCGGGTCCGCTTCGTCGGACGCGGCTTCGCCGAGAGGAAGCTTGGCCTCCTCGTTTCTGTTCATTCGCATCAGCGCCATTCCCTTGAACGCCTTCAGCATGGCCGAAGCCGGGAATCGCGGCAATGCCTCGTGGTCGATATATTCGACCGCGCCCTTGAAGTCGAGCATGCTGATGAGGAGGATGGCGTTCGCCACGGCGACGGACGCCTCCTCCGGACGGAACCGTTCCAGCGCCGCGAGGATCTTCGCGGCGGACTGGAACCGGTTTTGCCCAGTCGCCATCAAGGCGACGTTCAGCAACAAACGCGCTTCTTCGCTGTTGAGGTCGAAAATCAACGGAAGTTGGAGGCGATCGAGCTCAGCGCGTCGCCCATGTTCTTGTTGATGTTCGTCATCGTGGTGAGCGCGAGGTTCCACTGCTGCAGATCGTACTGGAGCTGCTGCAGATTGGCCTGAACGTCAGGATGCGCCTGATAGTTCTCGAGCGACTCCTTGAGGCGGGCCTCCATCTGTCCGGCCGCATTGATCAGCGCCGTGTATACCGCGTCGGTATGGATATACTGATCGCTGTCTACATCGACGCGATGTATCGTGTTGCCGAAGTTGGTGATTCCAGGCGCGCCTGTAATACCGCTGTCATCTACTCCGTATCCCATTTGTTTATTCCTTTGTTTGTTGTTTGTTGTTGAACGTCACCTTTTTAGGTTCCGCTTTCCGCGCCTAGCCGCCCACCCGGGCGGTCAGACGCAAAATCTTCCTGGCGAGGGTATTGGCTTCGCGCAAGGCCTCGACCCTCGCGAATTCGTCGGGCGGCAACCCCTCTTTCATCGCCGCCTCGATTCGCCGGCTCACGCCGATCAGCACCGCATCATACCGCGCCAGCGCGGCGTCCCGGTCGGGTCCCGCGAGATCCTTCTCGATCTCCAGTAGTCTCACCGGTTCGTTCACGGCCGCCATACGAACCTCCCCTTGGGACCCTCGAGCACCACCGAGTCGGCCCCGATGCGAGCTACCGTCCACTCGCCGATCGCCGCACCTTCCATGATGCGCGCGCCATTGCGCGTGACGAGGCACGGATAGGGCACGGTCAGGATCCCGCAAACCGGCAACGACGGCGTCTCGACGCGCGGCGCCTGAGCGGCTGCCGGCCGACCTTCGGCGGCTCCGCCCTCGCCCGACGCTTGCATGGCCGGTTGCGCGGCCGGCGCCCTTTTTACGGCATCGCCGATTACGCCCTTGAGCTTGGGCACTTCCTGGGCGATATGCATCATCACCGCGCCAAAGTCGGCGCACCGGCCCTCCAGCACTGCCACCCGGTTGGTCACGGTCTGCACACGCAAGCCGATCTCGCCGGTCAAGGAGAGCGTATCTTCCACCGCCGTCTTGAGCGTTTCGTCGTCCGAAATATTGAGCTCCACGCACGGCATCGCCGCATAGGCCTCGGCGGTGGCGGAGAGCCGCTCGGCGCGCGTCTTGAGGTTGCCGGCCACCACCGGCTGGTCGTCGACATAGGCAACTTCCAAACCGTAGCGCGCGGCGATTTCGGCGATCGCCTCGGCGGGATCCACCGCCGGTTCCGCTTCGATCTCGGTTTGGCCAAAGCGCTCCCGCGCGTTGCGGTAGCAGTTGCGGCACCAGCCGTACGCCGTTTGCGCACGGTCTTGGGTCCAGTCCCACGCGGCCTCCGCCTGCGGGCGGTAGGGCTCCAGTTGCGGCGCGAGCCAGTCGCGGAAATACCACCCGAGCCCCACGATGATGCCGATGAAGATCAAAAAGCCGATGAAAGCCATAAGGCAGCCGTGCGATTCGCGTTTTTCTTCCGGCGGCGGCGCCACCGGCTCGGGTGCCTTGGCTACCGCCGGTTCGGCCGGCTTTTCCGGCTCCTTTTCCTCCACCGGCCACACGAGTTTGCCCCACGCCTTTTCGGCCGGGCCGACGGCAAAAGCCGTGTTGCCGGCAAGCCGCACATGGAACGGCTCCAGCAATTCGCCGTCCACCGCCACGCCTTCGGCGGTGGCTTCGATTTTCATCGGCGCCTCGGGCAAGGCCGCGTCGGCCAGAATGATGTCGCAAGCGTCGCTCTTGCCCATCGTCACGGCCACGCCCTCGACGAGCGCCACTTCGGCGCCCTTGTTTTTACCTTCGACTATCTTCAGGAGAAAGCTCACAGTTTAATCCTCCCCAACGGCTGGATGTTGATCTCGGCGCTCAGCTCTTGGAACGAAAGCACGGGCAGCTCGTAGTATTCCTTTTCGATCATCTTGCGGAAGTAGCGGCGGATATCCACCGAAACGATGATCACCGGCTTCTGCGGGATCTTGTTGAGATCGCCGATGGTGCGCTTGACCACGGTGATGATCGACCGCACGGTGGAAGGATCCATGGCGAGATAGCTGCCGCCCGACGTCTGGCGCACGGACTTGCGGATCTTCTCCTCGAGCGACGGATCGAGGAGATACGCCGCCACGATGTTCTGCCCGCCCGAGAACTTGTAGGAGATGTAGCGCGACAGCGCGGCGCGCACGTACTCGACGAGCAGCACCGAATCCTTCTCCTTCTGGCCCCACTCGATGAGCGTCTGGGTGATGCGCTTCAAATCGCGGATCGAAATCCCCTCCTGGACGAGGCGCTGCAGCACGTCGGTGATCTTCTGGAGCGGCAAAACGCGCTGCACTTCCTTGACCAGTTCGCCGGCGTCCTTCTCCATGTGGTCGAAGAGGAGCCGCGTTTCCTGCAGCGACAGGAACTCGTGGGCGTAGCGCCTGAGGACGCCGGACAGGTGGAACGTGAGCACGCCGCCGATGTCGAGCGAGCGGATGCCGCATTCGTCGAGCCGCGGCTTGTCCGAAGCCTTGACCCAGCAGGTTTCGTAGCCCGAGAGGAACGGCTTGCCGGTCTCGAACGCCACGCCCGTGGCCGACAGGTTCTCCGGTTCCTCGAGCGCGAACACGTAATCCTTGCGCAGCGCGCCTTCCGAAACCGGCACTTCGTTGACGAGCAACCGGTATTTGCCGTCCTTGAACGCGGGATTGAGCGACAGGTTGATGCCCGGGAACGGCACGCCCAAATCGTGGTACAGCGCGCGGCGGACCGACATGATCTGCTCGTTGAGGGCGTCGTAGGTGAGGGCGCCGCGGATATCCGCGTCGATATCCACGGTGAGCGGCGTCACCATGGAGAAGTCGTCGCCGTCCTTCTTCTTGGGCCGCGGCGCGGTGCCTTCGGACGGCGCGGCGGCGGCGAGCGGATCTTCGCCCTTCGCCGCTTTGGCGGCGGCGAGCTTCTCCTTGAGGATCAGACTGTAGCCGGTGGCGGCCACGAACGCCGCCAGGCCGAAAATCTGGATCTTCGGGAAGCCGGGGATGAGGCCGATCGCCACCAGCATGACCGAACCCAAAAGAATCGCCTTGGGCTGCGCGAAGAACTGGTTGATGATATCCTGCCCGAGCGGCTTGTTGTCCACGTCGCCTACGCGCGTGACGATCACGCCCGACGTTATCGAGACGAGCAGCGCGGGGATCTGCGAGACGAGACCGTCGCCGATCGTGAGGATGCCGTACTTCGTTATGGCCCAGCCGACCTCCTTGCCGTTCATCAGCACGCCCACGCAGATGCCGCCGACGATGTTGA
>JAFXST010000092.1 GCA_017525475.1 Kiritimatiellia bacterium
CCTTGAACGCCGCGGCGTTCTTTTCCGGACCCTGATCGCCGTCGATCGTGCGCAACAGGCCCTTCTGGCGATAGTATTCGATCAGCGGCTCGGTCTGGGCGTGATAGACGCGCAACCGGTCGCGGACGGTCTCGGGATTGTCGTCGGCGCGGACGACGAGCGCGGTGCCGCAATGGTCGCAGATGCCTTCCACCTTGGGCGGCAGCGCGGTAACGTTGTAGCCGGCCTTGCACTTGGGGCAGGTGCGGCGCCCGGCGATGCGCTCGGTGATGGCCTCGTCGGCCACGTCCACCAGCACGACGCTGCGGATTTTGGCGCCGATGCCCTCGAGAATCTCCGCCTGCTTGACGTTGCGCGGGAAGCCGTCGAGAAGCATGGTCACTTCCCCTTCGGTCTCGTCGATCACGTCCTTGATCATGGCGGCGATAAGCTCGTCGGCCACCAATTGGCCCGCGTCCATGGCGGCCTTGGCGGCCTGGCCGGCGGGGGTGCCCTTGGCCACGGCTCCGCGCAGGAGATCGCCCGAAGAGACGTGCTTGAGATGCTGCGGATCGTCGGCCGCAAGACGGCTGGCGATGGTTCCTTTGCCCGAACCCGGGGCGCCTAGCAAGATTACAATATTCATGGTTGGGGAGTATTATACCATATCCCGTCCGAAAAATCAAGTGGAAAATAGTTGCAGATTATGCTTGCTTTTCGCAGGTGAAATATGGTATAATATAAGGTAAGCATTTAAGGAGTAGACAAACCCATGTTCAACAACAAAGTGTACCACAAGATCGATGCCTTGTCGGGGTCGATCGCCACCCTTCGCGCCGAGGGCGTGAAATACAACGAAATCGCGCAGGTCGAATCGCGTGCGGGCACGTCGATGGCGCAGGTGATCAAGTTGGACGGGCCTAACGTGACGCTCCAGATTTTCGCGGGCGCGCGCGGCGTGGACACCAGCGCCAAGGTGCGCTTCCTGGGCGAGACGATGAAGGTGCCCTTCTCCGACAACCTGTTCGGGCGTGCGTTCACGGGCGCGGGCGCGCCGCGCGACGGCGGTCCGGCCATCGACGAGGATCCCTCGCCCATCGGCCAGCCGTCGGTCAATCCCGCCAAGCGCATCATGCCCAACAAGATGGTGCGCACCAACATCCCGATGATCGACCTCTTCAACTCGCTCGTCAAATCGCAGAAGCTGCCGATTTTCGCGAAGGCCGGCGAACCGTACAACGAACTTCTGGCGCGCATCGCGCTCCAGGCCGACTCCGACGTGATCGTCATCGGCGGCATGGGCCTCAAGTACGACGAATACCTCAAGTTCCGCAGCACGCTCGACAAGTCCGGCGCGTTGGCGAAGACGGTGATGTTCGTCCACACCGCCGCCGATCCCACGGTGGAATGCAAGCTCGTGCCCGACATCTCGCTCGCGGTGGCCGAAAAGTTCGCGCTCAAGGGCAAAGACGTGCTCGTGCTCCTCACCGACATGACGAGCTTCGCCGACGCGATGAAGGAAATCGCCATCACCATGGAGCAGATCCCCTCCAACCGCGGCTACCCCGGCGACCTCTACTCGCAGCTCGCTTCGCGCTACGAAAAGGCGGTGGACTTCGACGGCGCGGGCTCGATCACGATTCTCGCGGTAACCACCATGCCGGGCGACGACGTGACGCACCCCGTGCCCGACAACACCGGCTACATCACCGAAGGCCAGTTCTATCTGCGCAACGGCCGCATCGAACCGTTCGGTTCCCTGAGCCGTCTCAAACAGCAGGTCAACAAGAACACCCGCGAAGACCACCGCACGATCATGGACGCCATGATCAAACTTTACGCCCAATACAAGGAAACGGTCGAAAAGCAGTCGATGGGCTTCAAGATGTCGGCCTGGGACCAGAAGCTCCTCAAATACGGCGCGGCGTTCGAGAAGAACATGATGGACCTCTCGGTCAACATCGCGCTCGAGGACGCGCTCGATCTGGGCTGGAAGATCCTCGCCGAGAACTTCGACAAGGGCGAAGTGGGCATTCCCTCCAAACTGTCCGACAAGTTCTGGCCCAAGGCATGAAGAAAAGCCCGCTCCGTTCGTGGCTGATGATTGCGCTCGTCGCAGTCGTCTTCTTTTCGATGTACCGCCTCAACCCCAATCCCGAACGGGTGCGGGAGCTGACGCAAATCGAATTTTTCCGGCTCTTGGGCGAAGGCAAAATCGCCTCGCCCGTGGAGCGGGTCGTCAACCGCGACGAGAACGAGACTTTCCTTACCGGCGCGGCGGACGGCGAACGCTACCGTGTGACGCTGGTGCCGGGCGAAAACGAAAAACTCATGGACGACCTCTTCGCGCTCGGCGTGGAGGTCAAGATCGTCGAGCGCAAGAGCGCCATCTCGCCGTGGGTGATGCAGCTCGTCTTCTTCTTCGGCTTCCTGGGGCTCTTCTATTGGATTTTCTACCGCCGCATGGGCGGCGAAGGCGGGATTTTCGGCTTCGGCAAGTCGCGCGCCAAGGTTTTGAACGGCGCCGACGGCAACACTAGGAAAAAGCCCGTGACCTTCAAGGACGTAGCCGGCATCGACGAGGCGCGCGAAGAGGTGGAGGAGATCGTGGAGTTCCTCAAGAACCCGGCCGACTTCGGCAAGCTGGGCGGCCGCATCCCCAAGGGCGTGCTCCTCGTGGGCCCGCCCGGCACGGGCAAGACGCTCCTCGCCAAAGCGATCGCGGGCGAGGCCAAAGTGCCCTTCTTCGCCATCAGCGGTTCGGACTTCGAGGAGATGTTCGTGGGCGTGGGCGCCTCCCGCATGCGCGACATGTTCGCCGAGGCCAAAAAGCGCGCGCCTTGCATCGTCTTCATCGACGAAATCGATTCCATCGGCCAGAAGCGCACCGGCGCGGGGGCTTTGGGCGGGCAGCACGCCTACGAGCAGACGCTCAACACCATGCTGGTGGAGATGGACGGCTTCGATCCCAACGAGGGCGTGATCGTAATCGCGGCCACCAACCGGCCCGACACGCTCGACGCGGCGCTCCTGAGGCCCGGGCGGTTCGACCGCCAGGTGATGGTGGAGCTCCCCACGCTCAAGGGGCGCGAGGAGATTTTGGCCCTGCACGGCAAGCGGATCAAATTCGCCGAAGGGACGGATCTTTCCAAGATCGCGCGCGGCACGCCCGGCTTTTCGGGGGCGGATCTCGCCAACCTGCTCAACGAGGCGGCGCTCCTCGCCACCCGCAAGGGGTTGGAGGGCGTGGACGAACCGACGCTCGAGGAAGCGCGCGACAAGGTGCTGTGGGGGCGCGAGCGCAAGAGCGCCGGCTATTCGCAGCGCGATCGCGAGATAACCGCCTGGCACGAATCGGGCCATGCGATCCTCCAGCTCCTCCTGCCCAACACCGATCCCTTGCACAAGGTGACAATCATCCCGCGCGGACGGGCGCTGGGGGCCACGATGTCGCTCCCCGAAAAGGACGTCCTCAACCGCACCCGCAGCCAATTTCTCGACGAGCTCGTGGTCATGTGCGGCGGGCGCATCGCCGAAGAACTGTTCACCGGCGATATTTCGACGGGCGCGGCGATGGATATCCGCCAGGCCACCGAGACGGCGCGCAAGATGGTGTGCACCTACGGCATGAGCGACAAGTTCGGCTTCCAGGCGTTCATCGAGCCCAACCAGTGGTCGAGCCCGGAACTGCCCCCAGCCTTCAGCGAGGAGACGAGCCGCGCCATCGACGCGGAGGTCACGCGCCTCGTGGGCGAAGCGTACCGCAAGGCCAAAGAACTGATCAAGGCCAATCGCGGCAAGGTCGAGACGTTGGCCAACAAGCTTTTGGAAGTCGAAACCATCGACGGCGAGGAGGTTAAAGCGCTATGCACATGACCATCTCGATCAGCGCCATCGTCCAGGTGGCGATCCTCTACCTGGTGATCTACGCGATCTTGAAACGCGCCAAAGGCTCGCGCTTCGGCCAGGCGCTGATGGGCGTGGGGATGGTGGCGGCCATCGCCTTCGCGCTCACGTTCTTCTTCAACTTCGACGTCCTCACGCGCATCATCCAGTCGATGCTCCTCTATATGGCGCTCTCGACGGTCGTCATCTTCCAGCCCGAAATCCGCCGCACGCTGGCGGAACTCGGAGCGTTCGGGTTTCTCGACCGGCCCAAGCACAACGCCGACGGCGGCGCCAATCCCGATTTCGTGGTGCAGACCATCATCGCCCTTTCCGACCTCAAGATGGGCGCCCTCATCGCCTTCGAGCGCGGGATTTCGCTCAGGAGCTACGAGGAGGAGGGCGTGGTCCTCAACGCCGTCTTCTCGCTGCAGCTCGTGCGCACCATCTTTACGCCGCCGCTGCCGCTGCATGACGGCGGCATGACCATCCGCGCCGGCCGGATCGCCGCGGCGCACTGCATCTTCCCGGTGTCCAACAATCCCGACCTCATCGCCAGCGGCATGCGCCACCGCGCGGCCGTGGGCCTGTCGGAGGAGACCGATGCGCTGGTGGTGGTGGTTTCCGAAGAAACCGGCAGCGTCTCGGTGGCGCACAACGGCAAGCTCTTCCGCTACACCGGCGGCCAGCGCGAGGCGAGCATCCGGCGCTGGATCAACAAGGCCATGCGGTCCGAGCTGACGCCGCGGCCATCGCCGGCGGTGCGCTTCATCGAATGGCTGCAGCAGCAGGGCAAAAGCAAATGAAATCTTTCTTCTCCTTCTTCACCAACAACTGGTGGCTCAAGCTCTTGGCGCTCCTTTTGGCGATCGTGATCTACCACGCGCTCAAGAACGAACGGCCGCACGACAAGCAATCCAATGACCGCATCATCTTCAAATTCTGACGGCGAGACCCGGCGCGAAGCCCATCGGTTCGTGGGGTGGCTGCTCTTCCCGCTGTCGCTCTTCCCGCTGGTGGCGCTGATGACCTACGACTGGCGGGCCATCGGCTTCCTGCGCACGCCGCCGGAACCGAGCGCCAACTGGATCGGGGCGTTGGGCGACGGCTTCGCCTACTGCGGGTATATGACGGTAGGGCTCGCGATCTGGGTGGTGCCGGCGATCTGCGTGCTGGCGGGGCTGCTCAGGCTTTTCGGCAAGCGGCTCGAGACCGGCATGCGCAAGCTCTTCATCCTCCTCTTCATCTTCGCCGCCTCGTGCCTGCTGCAGGTGGTGCAGGGGCAAGTGCCGGCCATCACCGCCATTCTCGCCAAGGTCAACCTCGCCAACGCGGGCGGCGTGGTGGGGTATCTCACGATGAGCCGCTTCCTCTCGCCGCTCTTGAGCGACTTCGGCTCCAGCGTCATCATGGTCATTTTGATGGTGTTCGCGGTAGTGGCCACCATCGGGCTCAAGAACATCGGCAAGTTCCTCAAGGATGTCTACTACTGGGCCATGCTGGGCGGCAAGACCGCCCCGGCCGCCTCCGCCCTGCCGGAGGCCATGCCGCCCCATGCGGGCGAGACCGAGGATCCGCGCGAGGCGCAGCTTAGGGCGGTACGCGAAGCCAAGGCCGCCGCCAAAGCCGCGCGCGAAGCGGAGAAGTTGCGCATGCGCGAGGAAAAGGAGCAGGAGGCCGAAGCCGCCAAGGCCGCGCGGCAGGCCGCCAAGGCGATGCGCGCCGTCAAGCCCGCCGCCCGCTCCGCCGAAGCCGAACAAGGCGAGGGCGTGCCCGACAAGGGGCCGTACGTACTCCCGCCCATCGATCTCCTCGCGCCCAAGCCCGACACCAAGGCCGACCACAGCGATTCGGCCGCCACCGCCCAGCGGCTCCTCGACACCCTCAACCTGTTCGGCATCGACGCCAAACTCGCCTACGACATCAAAGGCCCGGTCGTCACCAAGTACGCGCTGGAGCTCAAGGCGGGCACCAGGTACTCGGTGGTCACTAGCCTGTCGGACAACCTGATGGGCGCCCTGCACGCCAAGTCGCTCCGCATCGAGGCGCCCATCCCCGGCGAAGACCGGGTCGGCATCGAAGTGCCCAACACCAAGCCGGTAGGCATCAGCTTCCGCGAAATCTTCGAGGGCGACACCTTCCGCCGCTGCCGCTACGAGCTGCCGCTCCTCTTCGGCAAGGACGCGGCCGGCAAGGATCTGGTGGCGGATCTGGCCACCATGCCGCACCTGCTCGTCGCCGGCGCCACCGGCCAGGGCAAGTCGGTATGCCTCAACGCCATCATCAACGGACTCTTGATGACCCGCACGCCCGAGCAGCTGAAGCTCATCATGGTGGATCCCAAGAGCGTGGAATTCACGAGCTACGCCAAGATCCCGCACCTGTTGGTGCCGGTCATCACCGACAACCGCAAGGTGGTCTACTCGCTCGCCTGGGCCGTGGCCGAGATGGAAAAACGCCTCAAGCTCTTCGCCCGCGCCAAGGTCAGGAACATCAAAGATTTCAATTCCCGCAAGACCTACACCCAGCCCGACATGTTCGGCGGCGACGAAGCGGCGGTGGGCGGCGACATGCCCAAGACCGTGCCCTACATCGTCATCATCATCGACGAAGTGGCCGACTTGATGCTGGCCGCCTCCAAGGAAGTCACCCCGCACATCTCGCGCCTCACCGCCAAAGCGCGCGCGGCGGGCATCCATCTCATCCTCGCCACCCAGCGTCCCGACGCCAAGATCATCACCGGCACCATCAAGGCCAACATCCCCGGGCGCGTGGCGTTCAAGACCTCCACCTCCATCGACTCGCGCACGATTCTCGACGACACCGGCGCCGAGAACCTGATCGGCAAGGGCGACATGCTCTTCAAGACCAAGGAGGGGCTCTTGATCCGCGCCCAGGGCGCCTGGATCAGCGACCCGGAGATCGAACGGATCGTCACCTTCATCGAGGAACACTCCAACACCCAGTTCGACGAGAAGTTCGCCACCAAGCTCGGGCGGGTCAAGGAAGCGGGCATCGAAGATCCCTTCGCCTCCAACGAGGACGACCCCGACAACCAGGAGCCCAAGGAGAGCGCCGCCGCGCCGCAGGTCAGCTCTGGCTCCGACGATTTGTTCGTCAAGGCGCTGGAGGTTATCGTCAACACCAAGCGCGCGTCGGTTTCGCACTTCCAGCGGCGGCTCGGGATCGGCTACAACAACGCCGCGCGGCTGTGCGACCGGCTGGAGGACGCGGGAGTTATCGGCCCGCAGGCTTCGGGGGCGGGCCCGCGCTCGATCCTGATGACGCCCGAACAGATTGCGGAGTTGATGGGTTCGTCCGCGGCGGCGGCCCCGGCCGCGGAACCGGCCCCCGTGGCGCCGGCCG
>JAFXST010000093.1 GCA_017525475.1 Kiritimatiellia bacterium
GGCCTCAAGACGCTTACCGTCGAAAAGGAGTGCGTGGCGATTTTGGGACCCAACAACCCGCGGGTCCCCGAATTCCTGCGCGGGCCCGACGGGCTCCTCGACCCCGACAAGATCCCCGACGACGACCGCGAGACGTACGAGCTCTTCGGCCGCGGCGAAACGACCGGCCTTTTCCAGTTCGAATCCGACGGCATGAAGAAGTGGCTTATCGCCCTCAAGCCCGAGAAGCTCACCGACCTCGTGGCCATGAACGCCCTCTATCGCCCGGGCCCCATGGACTACATCCCCGCCTTCGTGCGCCGCAAACAGGGCGAGGAGCCGATCACCTACGACCATCCCCTGATGGAAAAGTATCTCAAGGATACGTACGGCATCTGCGTCTACCAGGAACAGGTGATGCTGCTCTCGCGTCTCTTGGGCGGTTTCTCGCGCGGCGATTCCGACAAGCTCCGCAAGGCCATGGGCAAAAAGCAGCTCGACGTGATGGAGGCGCTCAAGGTCAAGTTCGAGAAGGGGTGCCTCGCCAATCCCGAGTTCCGCGTGGGCGAATGGCAGGACGAAGACAAGGCCAAGGCGCTCATCGACAAGATCTGGAACGACTGGCGCGCGTTCGCCTCGTACGCGTTCAACAAATCGCACGCCGTCTGCTACGCCTGGATCGCCTACCAGACCGGCTACATGAAGGCGCACTACCCGGCCGAGTTCATGTGCGCGCAGATCTCCTCCGAAATCGGCAACTTCGACAAGCTCCCCGGCTTCGTGGCCGAGGCGCAGGAAATGAACCTTAAGCTCATGCTCCCCGACGTCAACGAGTCGGGCGCGCGCTTCGTGCCCACGCCCGATTCCAAGGGCATCCGCTACGGGCTTTCGGGCATCAAGGGCGTGGGCGCCGCCGGCGAACTTATCGTGGAGGAACGGCGCAAGAACGGGCCCTACAAGGGGTTCGTCGATTTCTGCATGCGCTTTGCGGGTACGCAAGTGTGCAACAAGCGCGTGTTGGAGAACCTGGTGCGCACGGGGTGCTTTTCGTCGTTCGACGCCAATCGCGCGAGGTTCTTCGGCAATATCGAATACGTCATCAAAAAGGCGCAGCTCAAGACCAAGGAGCGCAAGACGGCGCAAACCAACTTCTTCGACATCCTGGGCGACACGGGCACCGAAAGCTGGAGCGACGACGAAATCGTGGCGATGCCGCCGTTCTCGCCCGACGAAGATCTCAAGAACGAGCGCGATCTTTTGGGCGTGTACATTTCGGGACATCCGCTCCAGTCCTGCTCCAAGACCATCAAGGAATTGAACGCCCACCGCATCGCCGATCTCGTCAACCCCGAATATTTCGACGCGCTCGTCAAGGACGCCAAGGTCGATCGCTGGCGCAGCCGCCAGCATCCGCACCTCAAGGACAAGCGCGGGCTCAAGAAGCTGGACATCCGGCTCGTCGGCATCGCGAGTTCCGTAACCGTCAAAAACGGCAAGCCCGGACCCGGCGGCGAACCCGGCGAAAAGTGGGCCATCATCGAGATCGACGACGGCACCGCGCGTCTCGACGGCTTTGCGTTCGCCCGTTGCTGGAAGCAGTGCGCCGGCAAGCTCGAGGGCGCCGTCGACCAGCTCGTCTATCTCGCGGGCGAACTTTCCTACCGCGTCAATTACGAGAAGGACGATCGCCTCGCCAAGCTCCATCCGGCCTTGGGCGATATCGCCTTTACCTTGCGCGAGGCCTATCTCCTCGAAGACGCCATTCCGCAAGTCGCCAAGGCGCTCGAAATCAGCCTCGAATACGGCCGCGAAGGCGATGCCGAACGGGCGCGCGAACTCGCGGCCGCCATCCGCGCCCATCCCGGGAGCTTGCCGGTCGAAGTAAACTTCCGCAACCGCGACGGCACGGTAGTCAAGGCGACATTGAGGGGCGAAGGCCGCGTAGCCGTAAATTCGGCGTTCCTCTCTTCCCTCGCCAAGGTGGTGCCCGCCACCGATTACGCTTTCAATCCCGACGACAAGGTTTATCTTGCCCCTCCCGCCTATGAATAGGATGTTGCTGTTTGCCGCGTGTGCGGCCTTGCTGTTCCCGGGTTGTGCGCCCGACGACAACGAACTTTCCGCCATCGAGCAGACGCTAGATAAGCGCCAGCAGGAAGCCGCCGAGACCAATCGCCTCAAGCTCGCCGAAATGGCGGCGCAGAATCTCGCGCATTCGCAGGCGGAGCTGAAGCGCGAAGAGGAGCGGCTCAAGGCCGAACTCGAGGCGGCGCGGCTCGAGGAGGAGGAACGCGAGCGGCTCGAAGCCGAGGCGCGTGCGCGCGAAGAGGCCGCGCGTCAGGAGCGGGAGCGTCGCCTTAAGGCAGCGGAGGAGCGCGAGGCCGCCAAGCGCCGCGAACAGGCCGAGCAAAGGGCGCGCGAAGAAGCCGAATACCGCGCCAAAATCGAGCGCAAGCGCCGCGAAAAGGCCGAGTTCGAGCGCATCCAGGCCGAAGCCGACCGCATCATCGCCGAACGCGCCGCCAAGCTCCAGGCCGAACGCGAAGCGGCCGCGGCCGCACAAGCGGCGGCCGAGCATTTGCGCGAGCTGAGGGCGCGCGAAGCCGAGGCCGAACGCCAAGCTCGCGAAGAGGCCGTCAAAAACCGCTATCCGCGGCGCATCTACGAATTCTTCAAGGATAAATTCGGCTCGCGGCCATGACCGAGACTGAAGCCTATATCGCTTTCAATCTCACCGACCGCATCGGCAATGTGGCGCTGTCGCGCCTGGAGGCCGAGTACGGCAGCGCCGCCAAAGCGTGGGAGATGCTCCCGGGCGACAAGCGGATTTCCCGGAGCGGCCAGGATATCGATATCGGGCGCGAAATAAAACTCGCCAAGCGCTACGGGGTCGAGATCGTCACGGCGGTCGACCCCAACTATCCCCAAATCCTCAAGGCTTGCGCCCGGCATCCGCTCGTCCTCTACGTCAAGGGGCGGGTCTCGGCATTGTCGGAACGCGCGGTCGCGATGGTGGGCACGCGCAAAGCCTCGCAATACGGGCTCGATCAGGCGTACGCGATCGGCAAGGGCCTGGCCGAGCGGCAAGTGGCGGTAGTCTCGGGGCTCGCGCTCGGTATCGACGCCGCCTCCCACCAAGGCGTGTTGGCGGGCAAGGGTACGGCTATCGGCGTTTTGGGCTCGGCGCTCGACAAGTTCTACCCCGAGCAGAATCGCCAGCTCGCCCGCGATATCGTCGAGGCGGGTGGCGCGGCGGTAAGCCAATTTCCGTTCGGCCGCGAGTGCGACACCACTACCTTTCCCATCCGCAACCAAGTGGTGGCGGCGCTGAGTCTCGGGGTGGTGGCCATCGAAAGCCCCGTCAAAAGCGGCACGCTCCTCACCTGCGCCGACGCGCTCGACCTGGGGCGCCCGGTCATGGCCTTGCCGGGCCGGGTGGATTCGCGCTTCAGCGCCGGCTGTCTCGACCTTATCGCCGATGGCGCGCGCATGATCCGCAATGCCGCCGATATTTGCGACGAGCTCGGCATCAAGGTGGAGGCGGAAGCGCCTGCTGCGGCCGCACCGAGGCCGAGGTTCTCGCTCGAGGAGTCGCTCGTCATGCGCAATGTGGGCGTAGAGGGCGTAAGCATGGATAAACTTATTGGGCTCACCCGCCTCGACGCCGGCAAAGTGGCGGCGCTCTGCATGTCGCTCAGGCTCCAGGGGCGCTTGCGCTTCCTCCCCGGCAACCGCGTGGCCTTGCCTCGCGAAGACTGAAAGGCTAAGCTCATGAAAACTTGCGGTTTGGCGGTATTTTCGGCGGTGCTCCTTGCGGGATTGGCGGCCAGGGGCGACGTACTTGACGAACTGATGCCGCGTCCGCGCCAGGTGGAGCGTGGGGCCAAGGTCGCGAGCCAGGCGCCCGCCGGCCCTGGCGCCTATCGGCTCCAAGTCAAAAACGGCAAGCTCAAAATCGAGGGCGATGCGGAAGGGAGGCGCTACGCCATGGCCACTTTCCGCCAGCTCAAGAAACTGGCCGAGGCCGAGGGCGAGGAGATCCCCGACTGCACCATCGACGACTGGCCCGAGTTCAAGTACCGCGGCCTCATGCTCGACTGCGGGCGCAACTACCAGAGCGTGGAGTCGATCAAAGACGTCATTGCCATGCTGGCCGCCTACAAGTTCAACGTCTTCCATTGGCACCTTACCGACAATTACGGCTGGCGGCTCGAATCCAAAAAACATCCCGAGCTCCAGAAAAAGGAAGCGTTTTCGCGCAATGTGGGCAAATTCTACACCCAGGCGGAATTCAAGGAGGTGCTCGCCTTCGCCCGCAAACTCGGCGTAACCGTGATCCCCGAGCTCGACATGCCGGGCCATACGCTCGCGTTCCGCAAGGCGACCGACATCGGGAGCCTCGCCGACGACAAGGCCAAGGCGATTTTGGGCGAACTTATCGACGAACTGTGCGCGCTTGCGCCAGCCGCCGAAATGCCGATAATCCACCTGGGTACCGACGAAGCGCGCGAGCGCGGCGAAAAAGTGCCGCAAAGCCACCTCGACTATTGGGCCCAAAAGGTTACGGACAACGGCCGCATACTCATGGGGTGGAGCCCGGGGCTCAAGCTCCCGGGGCAGTCGATCAAGCAGCTTTGGATGGGCGCCAACGATCCGCGTGGCGATAAAACGCCCTATATCGATTCGCAAAACAGCTACTACATCAACCATGTGGACCCCGAGGAATTGCTGTCGGTGGCGGCCTATCAGCAGCCTTGCCGGTGGGGAGGCAAGGCCGAGAAACTCGGCGCGATCATCGGCGTGTGGCACGACGACGCCATCGCCGATACCGAAGACGTGGTGCGCATGAACGCCGTCTATCCGGCGATCGTGCTTCTCTCCGACAATTTCTGGCGCGGGCGCGAACAGGACGAGCCCGGCCTCTACGCGCGGCTCCCCGAGCCTGGCGATAAGTGTTTCATGCTGGCGGCCGACTTGGAGCGCCGCACTTTGGCCCAGCGCGACAAGGTGCTCAAAGGTTTGAAGCACCCGTTCCCGTACGTCGCCCAAACCGCGATGCGCTGGCGTTTGACCGACGGCGAAGGGCGCGTAATCGCCGAAAATATCCCGCAAGCGACCGTTTATCCCCGCCATTTCTGGTTCCCGAAGGCCGCCTATATAAATGCCAACGACGGCGTCGTCAAGCTCGAAACGTGGATCAAGAGCGAGCGCACCGTCGAGTGCGGCGCCTGGATCGGCATGACCGGCTTTTCGCGTTCCGACGGCCGCAGCCGCGACGCGCCCACGCCCAAACTCGGCGAGTGGAACAAGCACGGCGCCACTATCGAGCTTAACGGCAAGGCGATTCCTCCCCCCAAATGGACGCATCCGGGGGTGGGCGGCAATCCCAAGGAAACGCCGCTTGTGGACGAAGACTACTGGTACCGCGCGCCTACGCCCATCCGCCTCGAAAAAGGCGTGAACCATGTGGTCATCACCCTCCCCAAACGCGGCGGCTGGAAGTGGATCGGCTCCTTTACGCCCGTCTTGGGCACCAGCGATCACCCGCGCGAAGTCCCGGGCCTCTCCTATTCCTCCCGCCCCTAGCCGTTTTTAACCACGGAATACACGGAATGGCACGGAAGTAGGCACTACGGGGGCGGGGTCTGCGGGTGTAGTCGGGTCGCTCCAGGCGGAGAATGCTTGCCGGACCGCTCGACAGTAGGCGCTACGGGGGCGGGGGTCTGCGGCTGACGGCCGACTCATGAGTCTCGGCCTGCGAATTGTCGAGACTGACCGTGGCGTCTAGCCATGCGTGGTCTTTTTAGCTCGACAATTAGCCAGCCGCAGCCC
>JAFXST010000094.1 GCA_017525475.1 Kiritimatiellia bacterium
ATACCGCCAAGCCGCTTTACCGGTATATCAACAGGCCCGGGAGCCTCGTCAACACCTCGACGCGCGAACGCGAAGATAAGAGTATCGGCCGGATAATCGGGAGAGCCGATTTGGCCAAACCCCAATGGCGGCAACTTGCCCGGTTCGCCGCGGCAAGAGAATGCTATTGGGTGTGGCGCCGGAGCCGCAACGAAGAAGCGTGGAAGTTTGTGGCCCAAGGGTTTGGGCCGCTTGCAGCGCAGGCGCTGAGGCTTGGGTACTGGCGCTGGGCGCTCAGACTTGCCGGGATGCTTTTTAAGGTGCTGTAAGATGCAAACGCGGCCCATATATCTCATTGTGACGCCGTTCTTCCCGTTCAAGGACGATTGGCGAGGCGCGTATGTGGAGGATTTCGCCAAAGCGATGGCGAGGACAGGCGATTGGGACGTAAGGGTGATGTTGCTCGATTACCGGGGTGCGATTGAAGATTTCGAGGTGGACGGCATCAAGGTGATGGCGTTACCGTTCAAGCGGTTGCCGGGAATGTGCTGGCCGATGTTTTACGCGAGGGCGAATCGCCGGGCGTTTGCGCAGGTGCTGAAGCGCCACGGGATCGACAAACAAGAAATTGGTATATTGCATACGCATACGGCCATCTGCACCATCTATGCGCAGGAGCTCGATTGCGTAAGCTTGGAGCATCACCACGATTGCGAGAGCTTTGGGCTGCACTTGGGGTGGCTAAACTGGAGCCGGCTCTATGGCGCGATCGAGCGGAGAATCTTGAAGCGTTACCACGAGGCGATGACGGCGCACGTATTTATCAGCGAGCGCGTGAGGCGCAATTTCGAGGCGGCGATGGGCAAGCAGGCAGAAGGGTACGTACTCTATAACGGCGTAGACCCAAGGTTGTTCCCGAAGCGGGCGAAGCTGCCCGACAACGAGCGGCTGACGATCGGCTGCGTGGGCAATTTCGAATCGGGCAAGGATCAGGCGGTGCTAATCGAGGCTGCGGCGGGATTGGACAAGGCGGAGGTGAAGTTTATCGGCACGGGGCCCCTTAGGGACGAATGCGAGCGTCGGGCCGAGCTGTTGGGCGTAAATTGCCGCTGGGAACCGGAAAGGTGGCATGCGGAAATGGGCGCTTGGTACCGCACGCTCGATTTGTTCGTGTTGCCGAGCTCCTACGAGGGTATGGGGTGCGTGTTTTTGGAGGCGGCGGCAAGCGGCGTGCCGTTTATCTGCTCGGACCAAGCGGGAGTGGCGGAGCTGATTGCGGCCGACCAAGCGCGCTGGACCTTCAAGGCGGGAGACAGCGTCGATTTGCGCAAGAAGATTGTGGCGTGGCGCGAAACCCGCTCAAATACGCCATTGGCGGAATACGATATCGACGTACTGGTGCCGCGATTCAACGAATACGTGAAGGGCTTGGTCAAAAACAAATGAGACGGGCGTTAGGATGGCTGGTCGCGACGATTTACGTCATGCTGGGCGCTCGGCGGCGAGTGGTGCGGCGGCTCCAAGCCGGGGACAAGTTGCCGGTAGTGATCCATAATTTGCCGGCAGCGCAACTCGAGCGGCTGTTGGCGTGGCTACAGACGCAAGGGGTGTTGGACAAGCTGTGGCTTACGTTTGACGATGCGTGGACGACCATTAAAGCGAGCGTGCCCGTATTGGAAAAGTATAAGGTTAAGGCCAAAGTGTTTGTGGCGCCTGGCGAAACCTTGCGGGGCAATGTATGGACCGATGTCGCCATAAAGGCGAAAGTGCCGGCGAAAGTGTGGCGCGGTTGGTATGCGCTTGGCGAACCGGAGCGCTACAAGGAGTTGGCACGATGGACGGCCGGCAAACGCATCGACCGGAGTTTGCTGGACGAGGAGGGGGTGCGTCTACTTGCTAAGCATCCGCTAATTACGGTCGAGAATCATACTTGGAGCCATCTTTCCGCGTCGCATCGGCCAATCGAAGAAGTGGTGGACGAAGTCAAACGAGCGCAAGCGACGCTGGCGGAATGGACCGGCCGCAGCCCTAAGTGGCTAGCCTGGCCGTTTGGTCGCGGCACGAGCGAACTCGACAAGCAGATGGCCGAACTGGGGCTTAAGACCGTCTATACCAGGCAGGGTTATACTATCGGACCTTGCCGCAATATGGCGATCGAAAACGTGACGTTGGCGGAGAATCTCGGCCGCATCTTGGGCGCGTGGCCAAGAGTGGGGGCGACCAAGTGAGCAAGGTGCTCCATATCGTACCGGGGCTCGAGGATGTGGCCAACGGCATGGCGACAGTGGCGCAAATGCTCGCCAAAGAGCAGGGCGACGCGAATGTAGTCGATTTGCGCGAGGGGGTGCGGGCGATCGAGGAGGATGAGGCGGTCGAAGAAGTGTGGGTGCATGGGTTGTGGCTCCCTGGAATATGGTGCGCGTGTCTAAAGGCGCTTAGGCTCGGCAAGCGGCTCGTAAGGATGCCGCATGGGAGCCTCAGCCCCGTGTATCTCCAACATCAAAGCCGCCTAAAGAAGCGTTTGGTCTCGCCGGTCGAGCGCTATTTGCTGAATAAAGCTCGCAAGGTGGTCGCGACTTGCGCGGCGGAAAAGGAATGGATTTTAAAATATGCGCCGCAAGTAAAGCAAACGGAAGTTACGGACCTTAAGCGGTTTTTCGATTTTGGGAACAGGGAACCTCCTTCGCCAAGGCTACGGAGGTCGAGACAGGGATTAGGCAACAGGGAACCGGCGCATTTGCTCTATTTGGGGAGGAAGCATCCGCTTAAAGGCTGGGAATATCTGGAGCTGGCCGTCAAAGGTATCAAAGGCGTGGAGCTAAGAATCGTCGACAAAGCGGCCGGGGCGGACAAGGCTCGGGCTTGGGAGTGGTGCGACGTATTGGTATTGCCTACCTTGTCGGAAAATTTCGGGTTGGTGATCGCGGAGGCGCTGGCGCGAGGCAAGCGGGTAATCACGACCGATGGTGCACCGGCATGGGCAAACGCGGGCGACTATGGCGGGAGGCTTAAGGTTATCGATGGCTTTGTGACCGCTACGCCCCAAGCTCGGGTTGCCAAATTGGCGGCGGCGATCGGCGACATAAAGGCGCAAGCGGGAGCGAGGAAATGACGGTTTGGATCATCAATCCCTTCGATAATTTGCCGATGGAAGGGTTTAGGCCGCAGCGCTATTGGCTGATGGCCCGGGCCTTTGCGAAGGCGGGGCATAAGGTAACATATTGGACGAGCGACTTTTCGCACGCGTTCAAAAGGCGGCGGGACTTGCGCCTTGACAATCGCGAGCCCGAGATTGAAGTGCGGCTGGTGCCGACGCCCGCCTATCCCGCCAATATTTGCCTACGCCGGATCTGGAGCCACCGGGTGCTTGCCCAAAGGTGGCGGCGGCTCGCGAAGGCGTGCGGCGACAAGCCCGAGGCGATAATCGCGTCGCTCCCGCCTTTGGGCTTGTGCGAGGCGGCGCGGCGTTTCGCCAAGGCGCAGGGCGCCATTTTCGTAGCCGATATCATGGATGCCTGGCCCGAAACGTTTACCCGGGTAGTGCCCGCGTGGTGCTTGTGGCCGCTACGCGTCTTGGCGCGCCGGATCTACCGGGGTGCCACGGCGGTGTCGGCGGTGGCGACGCGGTATTTGGAGTTGGCCAAAGCCTACGGGGCCACGCAGCCGATGCTCCTCAGCTACCACGGGATCGAACTCGATGGCACGCCGATCGCCAGACCCAAGCGCAACGATGGCGTTTTGAAGTTGGCGTATGTAGGGGCGATGGGCGCTTCGTACGATTTGGAGACGCTGATCGCGGCGGTAAAGGCGCTGCCGCAAACAACGCTCGATTTGGCGGGGAGCGGCCCCAAAGCCGAACAAGTGCGCGCACAGGCCCAAGCTTGCGCACGCATCCGTTATCACGGGTATTTGGCGGCGGACGCGATGCGCAAACTCCTCGAATCGAGCGATGCGGGCGTGGTGCCGATGTTCCCCGCTTCTTGCGTGGGGGTGCCGTACAAGCTCGCCGATTATGCCGCGGCGGGATTGCGCATCTTGGAGTGTCTGGGCGGCGAAACCGGGGAGTTGGTGTCGCGCTACCATGCAGGGGTGCATTACGAGCCCGGGAACCTCGAATCGCTTGAAGCCGCGCTAGCCCGATTGGCCGAGGCGCCAAACGCCGATTGGGATGCGCAAGGCTTGCTGCGGGAGTTCGACGCCAAACGGATTATGGCCGATTATGTGGCGTGGGTGGAGAGCTTAAAGCGCTTGGGCCAAGAAACCGGTTGACGCAAGCCGGTAAATATGGTATAATATCCTTACAACAATGAAAATTGTCGCACCTTGTGCTTTGACGATCGCCGGCAGCGACTCTGGCGGCAACGCCGGTGTTCAGGCCGATTTACGGGCGTTCCATGCTTATGGATTGCACGGCTGTACGGTATTTGCGGCGCTGACGGCGCAAAATCCGTTTGGGGTAAGCGCCATCCATCCGGTGCCGATCGATTTTGTGGAGGCCGAGCTCGCGGCGGTGCTGGGCGTATACGATATCCGCGCGCTCAAGACGGGGATGCTCGCGACGCCCGCGCTGGTGTCGGCGGTGGCCGCCAAATTAAAAGCGTACCCGAAGATCGCCAAAGTGATCGACCCGGTGATGATCGCTACTTCCGGAGCGCGGCTCATCGAGGATAAGGCGGTACAGGCGCTGGAGGCGGAGCTCTTGCCGCAAGCGGCGATCATGACACCCAATCTCATGGAAGCGCGGTTCCTGGCGAAACGCGAGACGGACGACGCCGAAGAACTCGCGAGGGCGCTGTGCGGCAAGTATGGCGTGCCGGTGCTCGTCAAGGGCGGCCATGGCCAAGGCGGCACGTCGGTGGACGTGCTCTTCGACGGACGCGAGGTTTTGTCTTGCGCGGCGCCACGCATCGAAAATCCCGTTTCGACGCACGGCACCGGTTGTTCGTTGGCGGCGGCGTTGGCGGCCGAACTGGCGCTGGGCGCCGATTTGGCGGCGGCGGTGAAGGGCGCCAAGGAGTATGTGTATAACGCCATCAAGGATTCGTACTGGGTGGGGAAAAATTGCGGAGTGCTGGGCTTCCACCGGATGAGATAGTATGCTGCCGGAAGAAATCGATCTCGCGGGCCTCAAGGCCGAACTTAACGCCGGCAGGCGCGTAATCCTGCAGGTGCGCCACGCCGAACGGCCCAAGATGGCGCCGGACGACCCGAGCTTCGGCGATGGGCTTGCGATAACCGCCGAGGGTTGCCGTACGGCGAGGAAACTGGGCGAGGAGTTGCGCGAGTTTGCGGCGGTTACGGATTTGGTCGCGTCTCCCTTGACGCGCACGATGATGACGGCCCAGCTGATCGCCGAGGGCATGGGGCTTGGCGGCGCGGAAATCCCGGCTTGCGGCTGTTTGGGCAACGAGAGTTTTTACTACCGGGATACTTCCAAAGTGCTGGAAGTTTTCCAGGTGGCCAATTTTTTCCCGGCGTGCAAAAAGTACATGGAGACAGGCACGCTCCCGGGCTTTAATCCGCTTTACGAAGCGTCGGAAAAGCTCGACCGGTGGCTCAAGGCGCAGCTTAAAAAGCAGCTCTTGATCGCCGCCACGCACGACTTGTACATCGCCGCGTTCTTGAGCGCCATGAACCGCAGCGAAGCGTACGTGCCCGAGAATTGGGTGCGCTTTTTGGATGGCGCGGCCACGATTATGGAGCCGGACGGCCCAACCCGTTACGTGATGGTGAGGACGGGGCTCTCGACCGGGATCGTAGGAGTGCCCACGGGCAACCCCGGACATTCGGCGTAACCATGGAAGAACGCTTGCAGAATATTCTCGCCCATGCCGGAGTCGCCTCGCGGCGACATGCGGCCGCGATGATCGAGGCTGGGCGGGTAACGGTGGACGGCAAGACGATTACGGAGCCGGGGCTCCGGTTCGAGCCCGGCAATGCCAAGATTTGCGTAGACGGCAAGGAATTGGCGGCGAGCGAAAAGCAGCGCACCATCATGCTCTACAAGCCTGTGGGGGTCTTGTCGACCTTGGCCGATCCCTTTGGCGGCAAAACGGTTAAGGATCTGCTTGCGGGCGTCAAGGAGCGGCTGGTGCCGGTAGGCCGGCTCGACAAAGATTCGGAAGGCATGCTCCTCATGTCGAACGACGGCGAGCTCGTGAACCGCCTTACCCATCCGCGCTACGAGCACGAAAAGACTTACGAGGTCAAGGTGGCGGGACGCTGGAGCGAGGAGAAGCTCAAGATTCTGCGCGGACGCGTGGAAATGCCCGACGGGTATCTGACGCGGCCGGTGCCGGTGGAGGTGCGCGAAGTTCGTAGCGACCACACCACCGAGCTCGTGTTCAAACTGCGCGAAGGGCGCAAACGGCAGATCCGCTACATGTGCTCGGCGGCGCATCTGGTGGTGCTTAAACTGAAGCGCGTGGCGGTAGGGAATCTTAAGCTCGACCCGAGGCTAAAAGCCGGCGAATGGCGCGACTTGACGGCTGCGGAACTGGAGGCGATCTAATGAACGTACTCCAAGTCGCAGGCGTGAAACTCGCGGGCGTGCGCTTCGCGCTACCCAAGCGCGAGGTGGACAACCGCGAGACGTGCCAGCTCCTCTTTGGCGACAAGGCGGAGTCGATCTTGAAGACCTCGGGCATTTTGAAGCGGCGCGTGGCGGACAAGGGCGAAACTTCGCTCGGCCTCTCTTGCCAAGCCGCCGAGGAACTGCTCGGAACTTTGGCCGTAGACAAAACGACGATCGGCGGAGTGGTGGCGGTGTCGTTCACTCCGGAACTCGCGATGCCGGGCAATGCGCAATTGGCGCAAGCGCGGCTGGGGCTCGGTAACGACGTTGCGGCCATCGATTTGAACCACGCTTGCGCGGGCTATCCTTACGGGCTCTACGTGGCGGCATCGCTCGTGCGCGATTTGCAAAAGCCGGTATTGCTCTTGGACGGCGACGTGCAAACTCCCTATGCCACCATGAATACGGCGGCCATCCTCGGCGATGCGGGCTCGGCCACGCTCCTCGTGCCTGACCATGATTCAGGCGCGTGGGAATTTGCGTTTTACACCGATGGCAGCCGCGCAGGAGAACTCAAGCTCGACGGGAAGCTCGTGATGGACGGTTTTGGCGTCTTTAGGTTTGTGGCGATCGACGTCGTCAAACTGATCGCCGGGTTCATGCAGGGCCGCAAGGCCGATCTGTTCGTGCCGCATCAGGCCAACGTGTACATGGCCAGGGAACTTGCGCGCAAACTGGACTTGGCCGACCGGCTTGCGATAATCGGCGACAAGTACGGCAACTTGGCCTCGGCCTCGGTGGCGGTGGGGCTCGCGGAGGCGATGGCGGGCGGTTTTGGCGGCAAGGCGCTGTTGGCGGGCTTTGGCGGCGGACTTTCGGCGGGGGTGGCGCTAATCGACGTATGAATACGCGCGAATCCGAGTTTTTGTCGTTCGTTTCGGGCCTGCTCGGGCGCGAACTAAACAGCCTCGACTTGCGGCAAGGCGACGTGAGCGAATGGGATAGCGTAATGCACTTGCGTCTCGTACTCGAGCTCGAGGAGAAATACGCCATCCATATCCCGATCGACCAGGTGCCCAAAATCGCGAGCCTCCGGGACTTTTTCGAACTTACGGGAGGCAAAGCGTGAGCTACTGCACTTTGGTTACGGGCGCGACCGGCGGCATCGGGACGCAGACGATAAAGCTCCTCAAGTCCAAAGGCCGCCACGTGCTCGCTTTGGGGCACGAACTCGACCTTACCGACCCCAAAGCGCTCGACGAAGTGGAAGGGCTCGTCAAGGCCGAATACGAAGGCGTAGACGGTTTCGTGCATTTGGCCGGCTTCGATCGACCGGCGCCGCTCGGGATGATCGACGATTTGACGGCCGACGATCTCTACCGCATCCATGCGCTCTTCCCCATGCGGTTTTTGGGCTGGATGGGCAAAAAGCGCAATCACGGCCCGGGAGCGGCGGCGGTGCTGGTATCGTCGGAGGTGCTCTCGTCGGGCGAGGCCAAGGGCCATGCGGCGTATGCGGCGGCCAAGGGTGCTTTGGAGGCGATGGCGCGAGTGGCGGCGGCGGAGCTGGAAGCGCAGGGGGTAAGGGTGGCGATGTTGCGGCTACCCCCGGTCGACACCAAGATGGCGCATGGGTGGGTGGACAAACTCGCTCCCGACCAAAGGCCGGCGCTGTTGCCGGCCACGGAGGCCGCCAAGCGGATTGTGGACGAATTCGAAAACGGAGCAATAGTATGGACAATCGACAAGTAACGGTAGCCGGGGCCGGCATCTGGGGCTGCACGCTTGCGCGCGTATTGGCGGAGGCGGGCTATAAGGTGCGCGTCCTGGAGAAGCGCAGCCAGATCGGCGGCAATGTGCGGTGCGAAACCGATCCCAAGACCGGCATCGAAGTGCATGTGTACGGCTCGCACATCTTCCATACGCACCTGCCCGAAGTGTGGAAGTTCGTCAACCGCTTCGTGGAGTTCAACGGCTATCAGCACAAGGTACTCGCAAGGCATGCAGGCAAGACGTATTTTCTGCCCTTGGGGCTTGCGCTCGTCAACCAATTCTTCGGGGTGGAGCTGACGCCCCGGGAAGTGCCGGCGTTCATGGCCGACGAAGCGCACAAGCGCGCGATTTTCGACGCGTTTTTCCGCAACTACACCTCCAAGCAGTGGGGCAAGGCGCCAGAGGATATCGATCCCACGATCATCCAGCGCGTGCCGGTAAGGGCCACGTACGATGTCAACTACTTCAACGACTATCATCAGGGAATCCCGGCAAGCGGCTACAATAGCCTCTTCGAGCGGATGCTTGATCATCCCGATATCGCTTTGAGCACGGCGCAGGCCTTTACGCTCGAGGAACTGGGGACCGAAACGGTCTTCTATTCCGGGCCCATCGACGAACTGTTCGGTTTCAAGTTCGGGCCCTTGCCGTGGCGGACCTTGCGGTTCGAAACCGAGCGCTTGCCGGTAGCCGACGCGCAAGGCACCAGCGTAGTCAATTACGTCGATGCCGACGTACCCTACACGCGCCAGCACGAATACAAGCACTACCACCCCGAAGACAAGCGGGTCATGGGATATCCAGAGACGATCGTCTGCCGCGAATATTCCGCCGAGTGGCAGCCTGGCGACGAACCGTACTACCCCGTGAACAACGAGGAGAGCGCCGCGCTCTTGAAGCGCTACCGGGATGAAGCCGCCCAATACCCCAACCTCGTGATCGGCGGGCGCCTCGGGCAATACAAGTATTTCGACATGGACAAATCCATCGAGTCGGCGCTTGCGACCGCCAAGGCATATCTGGAGGCGCACGCGTGAAGATCGTGCAACTAGTGCCCGCCATGGAGCAGGGCGGCGTCGAACGCGGCGTCGTCGAGATGAACCGCGCCATCGTGGCCCGAGGCTGGGAGAACGTGGTGGTGGCCAAGGGCGGCCGCCTTTTGGACCAGATCGAGCGCGATGGCGGCCGGGTAGTGCGCCTCGACGTCAAGAGCAAGAACCCCTTTACCTATTTCTCCCGCGCCGCCAAGCTGCGCAAGCTCCTGGCCCAAGAAAAACCCGATGTCGTCAACGCCCATAGCCGCGTGCCCGCGTGGCTCTTCGTGTGGGCCAACCGCAAACTGAAGTTGCCGTGGATCTCGTTCGCGCACGGGCCCAATTCGGTTTCGGCGTATTCGCGGGTGATGACTTTGGGTACGGTCACGGTGGTGCCCTCGCGCTTCATGGCCGAGTATCTCAAAAAGGCCTACGGCATCGCCGAGGAGAAGCTGCGCGTGATCCCGCGCGCCATCGACCGCGCCAAGTTCGACCCCGCCAGGCTCGACTTGGAGTTCGTTGAGCGGAAGCGCCGGGAATGGGGCACGAAAGGGCGCAAGGTGGTGATGGGTTTGGGGCGCATCACCCAGCTCAAAGGCTACGATACGCTGATTGCGGCCACCGACATAGTGCGTCGGCAAACGCCCGAGGTCTTGACGGTGATCGTGGGCGAAGCCGAGGCGTTGCGCAAAGACGTGGAGGTTGCGCTCAAGGAGCAGGTCAAGGCCCTGGGCCTCGAAAACCATGTGGTATTCGCCGGCAACCAGCAGCAAGTGGCCGAGTGCCTGTCGCTCGCCGACGTGGTGGTAAGCGCCAACACGCGCAAGCCCGAGGCGTTCGGGCGCAGCATGGCCGAAGCGCTGGCCATGAACAAGCCGGTGGTGGCCACGGCCTTTGGCGGCGCGCTCGACATCGTGGAACCGGGCGTCAACGGCGAACTGGTACCGCTCGAAAACGCCAACGCGCAAGGTTTCGCCGCGGCCATCGCCAAGGCGCTGGCGACCGGTTACGGCGACGTGCGCACGCCGGCCATCGAGAAATTCGCTTTCGACAAAATGATCGCAGGAGGGCTCAAAGTCTATGAAAGTCTTGTTTTGGGGTAGGTTCGACCCGGGGTATTCGCGCAACCGCGTGGCTGCGCAGCTGTTCCGCGACTTGGGCTGGGAGGTGGAATATTTCCTGGTCAAGTTTTCGACGCGCTTCGGCGACGTGGAAGCCCGGCTCCGTGGCGTCAAGACTCCCGATCTTGTCTGGGTGCCGGTTTGTCGCCAACGCGACATTCTGGCCGCATGCCGTTGGGCGCACCGGCGCGGAGTGAAGGTGATCTTCGACCCGATGATTTCGGCGTGGGACAAGAAGGTGCTGGAGCAGCAGAAGTGGAAGGCCGAGGAGGGCCGGGCCAAGCGGCTGTTGGCGCGCGAAACCAAGATGATGAACGCGCCCGATTTCGTCACTTGGGATACGAGCTGCCACGTGGACTTCGCGCATCGCATGTTCGGCGTATCCTTGGACAAGATGCAGGAGGTGTTTACCGGCACGGACGAAACGGTGTTCAAGTTCCAGCCGGCGCAGGCGCCTTATCAAGAGCCGTTCAAGGTGCTGTACCACGGCGCCTATCTGCCGCTCCACGGCACCAAGTATCTGGTGGAGGCGGCGCGGCGCACCCAGCATTTGCCGATCGAGTGGAACTTCCTCGGCTGGGGAGCCTACAAGGCCGAAACCGAGGCGACTGCCGTGGGCCTCAAGAACGTCAAGTTCCTCGACAAGGTGCCTTACGTCAAGGTGCCCGAGGTGTTCGGCGCGCACGATGTGGTGGTGGGCGTGTTCGGCACCACCGAAAAGGCCAGCCGCGTAATCGGCAACAAGGTGTTCGAATGCATGGCTTGCGGACGCCCGACGATCAACGAGTTCTGCACCGGCTATCCGCCTGCCGCCAAAGGCTGCAAGGCGATCAAGTTCGTGCCGCCAGGCGACGCCGACGCCATCGTCAAGGCGGTGGAGGAATACCGCGCCGATTGGGCGCATCGCGACGATTACTTCAAGGCCGCGCGGGACTTCTTCGAGAAGGAACTTTCGTTGCCCGTTTGCCGCGCCCAGCTCCGGCAAGTGCTCGAGCGCATCGGCCTCGGCTGACGCTTACCCCTTGATTTCCGGGCGGAAATATGATATAATATACGGACATGCGCCGATAATGCAGTCGGCGGGAAACACGGACAACATGAGCGAAAGAAACCTGATGACGTACTGCCCGGAAATCCGGACGGTGGATGCCACTCTGCGCGATGGAGGGCTGGTCAACAACTTCGGCTTCACGGAGGAGTTCGTAAAGGACCTCTACGAAGCCAATATCGCCGCCGGCGTCGACTATATGGAATTCGGCTACCGCGCGAGCAAGAAGATGTTCGACCCCAAGGACTTCGGCAAGTGGAAGTTCTGCGACGAGGCCGATTTGCGCGCGGTGGTGGGCGAGAACGACAGCCCCATGAAGATCGCGGTCATGGCCGACGCGGGCCGCTGCGACTACAAGACCGACATTCTCCCGCGCGAAGACAGCGTGGTGGACATGGTGCGGGTGGCGTGCTACATCCACCAGATCCCGCTGGCGCTCGACATGATCGACGACGCCAAGGCCAAGGGCTACGAGGTTACCTGCAACCTGATGGCGGTTTCCAAGGTCAACACCGAAGATCTCGACCAGGGGCTCAAGATCCTCGCGGAGAGCAAGGCCGACGCCGTGTACGTGGTGGACAGCTTCGGCAACTACTACCCCGAGCAGATGCGCAAGCTGGTGGCCAAGTACGTGGACGTGATCGGCGGCGCCGGCAAACAGGTGGGCTTCCACGGCCACAACAACCAGCAACTGGCGTTCGCCAACACGATCGAGGCTTGCCGCGTAGGCGCCAACTATCTCGACATGACGGTCAACGGCATGGGCCGGGGTGCGGGCAACTGCTTTGCGGAGCAGCTCCTAAGTTTCCTCAAGAACCCCAAGTACACCGCCATCCCCATCATCAACTTCGTGGCCAAGCACATGCTCAAGCTCAAGGCCGAGGGCGTGGTGTGGGGCTACGACATCCCCTACATGCTCACCGGCGTCCTCAACTGCCATCCGTCCACGGCGATCAAGTTCATCAAGGACAAGCGCACCGACTACGCCAAGCTGTACGCGGAACTGATGGAAATGTCGTAAACGTTTCAAAGAAAGGATCATCGCATGAAATTCATGAACCAGGACCAGTATTGCAAGGAATACATGCGCTATCTCGGCATCGCCAAGACCGAGCGGCGCAGCTTCGCCGAGAGCGAGCGGCTGTTGAAAGCGCGCGGCTTCAAGGAGCTTTCCGCGTTCAAGACGCTGAAGCCCGGCGACAAGGTCTACCGCGGGTATTTGGACCGCACCATCATGGCGGCCGTCATCGGCAAGAAGCCGATTTCCGAAGTGGGCCTCAAGGTGGTGGGCGGCCACACCGACGCGCCCCGGCTCGACCTCAAACCCAAACCCATCTACGACAAGGGCGGCTACGTGTACTTCGATTGCCACATCTACGGCGGCATCAAGAAGTACCAGTGGCTCGTGCGTCCGCTCGCCCTCTACGGCACGGTGGTGCGCAAAGACGGCACCAAGGTGCAGATCGAAGTGGGCGACAAGCCGGGCGACCCCGTGTTCATGATCTCGGACATCCTGCCGCACCTCGGCTACGACCAGGCCAAGAAGACGCGCGACGAGTTCTTCCCCGCCGAAGATCTCGACGTGGTCGCCTGGACCACGCCCAAGAAGGGCGACAAGGAGGAGGACAAGGACAAGGCCGATCGCGACGGGCTCGTCAAGTTCCTCAAGAAGACCTACAAGATCACCGAGGAGGATCTCCTCTCTGCCGAGCTCGAGATCGTGCCTGCCGGCATGCCCGCCGAATGCGGCTTCGATCGCGCGCTCATCGCCGGCTACGGCCACGACGACCGCGTGTGCTCGTTCGCGGGGCTGCAGGCGCTGTTGGACGCTTCGGACGAAACGCCCGAGAAGACCGCCTCGATCCTGATGTGCGACAAGGAGGAGATCGGCTCGGTCGGTTCCACCGGCATGCAGTCGAGCTTCTTCGAGAACACGGTCGCCGAGCTTATCGAACGCCAGGAGAAGAACGCGCGCGACATCATGGTGCGGCGGGCGCTCGAGAAGAGTAGCATGCTCTCGGCCGACGTCACCGCCACCGCCGATCCGCACTTCGCCGACCAGGATTCCACCGGCAACGGCGCCAAGTTCCACAAGGGCCCGGCGGCCAGCAAGTACACGGGCGGCACCTCCAAGGGCGGCGCCAGCGATTGCTCGCCGGAGTTCGTGGCCACGGTGCGCCAGATCATGGACGAGGGCGAGGTCACCTGGCAGATGGCCGAACTCGGCAAGATGGAGAAGGGCGGCGGCGGCACCATCGCGCAGTACATGTCGCGTTTCGGCATGGACGTGCTGGACATGGGCACTCCCCTTTGGAACATGCATGCGCCGTGCGAACTTGCCAGCAAGTTCGACTGCTACATGACCTACAAGGCGTACAGCGCCTATCTCCAGAGCAAGCTCGGCTAAATGGCGCCCGTCAAAACCGTAATCCTCGGCAACGGTGGACGCGGCAGGGTCTATGCCGACTACGCCCGCCGCCACCCTGGCGAATTCCGGGTGGTGGCGGTCGCCGATCTCGACGGTTCCGGCGATTTCGCCGATTGGCGCGAGGCGCTCAAAGCCGATACCGGCGCCGAGCTTGCGATCGTGGCGCTCCCCGACCGGCTCCATTGCGAGGCCGGAATCGCGGCCTTGAAGCGCGGGCTCGACGTACTCATGGAAAAGCCGGTGGGGTGCGACTGGGCCGAATGCCGCAAGTTGCGCAACGCCGTCAAACGCTATGGCCGCCAGGTGTTCCCGGGCTACGTCCTCAGGCATACCGCGCAATACCGCAAAGTGGCCGAGCTCCTCGAGTCGGGCGCCATCGGCACCGTACACAGCATCCATCATTTGAACTCCATGGGCTACCGGAAAACGATCGAATCGTTTTGCCGGGGGCAATGGGCCAAGACGGCGGAGTCGGGGCCGCTCATCCTCACCAAGGCGTCGCACGATCTCGATCTGATCGCCTGGTGGCTCAGGGGCCGCAAACTCAAGTCGATCGTGAGCATGGGCGAGCAGCACGAATTCAGGCCCCGCAACGCGCCTGCCGGCGCCGATGGCGAGTGCGACGGCTGCCGGGCCGAATGCCCGTTCAAGGTGGCGGGCGAGAAGTGCGTCTACCAATGCGGCGCCGACGTGGTGGACTACCAGTCGACGCTCATCGAGTGCAAGGCGGGGCCGCTCGTCAACTTCGAGCTCGAGGCGCTCTCGAGCCGTCGCGGCCGGTTCACGCGGTTTTTCGGCACGCGCGGCACCATACTGGTGGACGAAGGCAAAATCACGGTGCGGCAGTTCGGCC
>JAFXST010000095.1 GCA_017525475.1 Kiritimatiellia bacterium
CGTCAAGGATATCGTGGTCCACGTGGCCAACGAGGAGATCCAGGCGGCCGAAATCAAGCTCAACTACGAGGTGGGCACGATGATCGAGGTGCCGCGCGCGGCGCTGATCGCCGGCGATCTCGCCGAAGAGGCCGAGTTCTTCTGCTTCGGCACCAACGACCTTACGCAGATGACGTTCGGCTTCAGCCGCGACGACGCCGGCAAGTTCCTGGGCTCCTACTACGACAAGAAGATCTACGAGAACGATCCTTTCGCCAAGCTCGACCAGACGGGCGTGGGCAAGCTCATGAAGATGGCGGTCACCGACGGCAAGGCCACGCGCCCCAAGATCCATTGCGGCATCTGCGGCGAACACGGCGGCGATCCCACCTCGGTGGAGTTCTGCCACCAGATCGGGCTCAAGTACGTGAGCTGCTCGCCCTATCGCGTGCCGATCGCGCGCCTCGCGGCGGCGCAGGCGGCGCTCAAGCACAAGTAACCGGCGCAAGCACCAAAAATTGACCAAGCGCGAAGAGCTGTGGCAATTGACGCGTGAGACGATCGGCGACGGTCGCCTCAGCGTTATAATGCCGCTCTACCGGCTGGCGTCGGCGGCGCGGGAAAACATCCTCGCGACCGACCGCCTCTACCGCGAACACGGCGTGCGCGCCGAGCTGATTCCGGTGGACGACGGTTCGGAGGACGGCACCGACGCGATCCTGGAGGATCTCAAGTCCGACACCATCAAGCCGGTGGTCTGCAAGCGCAACGGCGGCAAGGGTGCGGCGCTCCGGGCCGGGTTCGCGGCGTCGACCGGCGAATACGTGCTGCTCCTCGACGGCGATCTCGACATCAATCCCAAGCAGACGCCGTATTTCTTCGCCTCGATGGTGCGCAACCAGAGCGACATCGTCTGCGGCTCCAAGCGCCACAAGCGTTCGGTGGTCAAATACCCGTGGCACCGCAGGCTCGTGTCGTTCGTCTATTTTTCGCTGGTGCGGCTGTTCGTGGGGCTGCAGGTCACCGACACGCAAACGGGCATGAAGCTGTTCAAGCGCGAAGCGCTGGGGCCCGCGCTCGCGCGCATGCTGGTCAAGACCTACGCGTTCGACCTCGAGCTTCTGGCCATCGCCGCTTCGCGCGGGGCCAAGATCAGCGAGGCGCCGGTGGTGATCCGCTTCGGCGCCAAGTTCGGCGCCTTGAAGCCCCGCACGGTCTACAGCATGGCCATGGATTCGCTGGCGGTGTTCTACCGGCTCCGGCTCCTCAAGTACTACGCCAAGGCCATGGTGCCGCGCCCACTCGACCGCGAGCCGCTCGTGTCCATCGTGATCGCCTGCCCCAAACCGAGCTGGATGCTGGAGGAGTGCCTCAAGGCCATCGACCGGCAGACCTACCGCAATTTCGAAACCATCGTCCTCCCCGACGAACTTACCGGCAAGGTGCGCCCGGCGGAAAAGCGCAACCAGGGCATCAAGGCGGCGCGGGGCGAGATCGTGGCGTTCATCGACGACGACGCCTATCCCGACGCGCACTGGCTGGAGTACGCGGTCAAGTATTTTTCGGAACCGGACGTGGGGGCCTTAGGCGGGCCGGCCGTGACTCCGCCCGACGACGGCGGGATGGCGCGGTTGGGCGGCCGGGTGTACGAGAATATTTTCGTGTCGGGCAACTACCGCTATCGCTACAAGGCCGGCGGGGTGCGCAAGGATTTGCTCGACCGGATCGGCGGCTACCGCACCGATTTCTGGCCCGGGGAAGATACGCTCTTGTGCAAAGACATCGTCGACGCCGGCAAAAGGATCGTCTACGATCCGTGGGTGGTCGTCTACCACCACCGCCGGCCGCTGTTTAGGCCGCATCTCCGGCAGCTCGGGCGGTATGCGTTCCACCGGGGGTATTTCTGCAAACGCTACCCGTCCAATTCGCTGCACCTTTCGTACTTCTTGCCGACGGCGCTTTTGGCGTACGCGCTCTTGTGCGCGCCGGCGGCGTGGCTCTTGGGCGGCATCGCGCTGTGGCCGCTTTACGCCTATCTCGCGCTGGTGGCGGCCGGCAGTTTCGCCTTCAATCCCCTGGTGTGGCTGATGACGGCCCTGGGGGTGGTATCTACGCATTTGTGGTACGGGTTCAAGTTCGCCCAGGGTTGCCTGGCGCGCAAGGCTCCGTGCGAATTCATCGGAAAGGATCATGCCCATGGCAACTGAAATCTCCCTGTGGCTCTTGGCGGCCTACCTCGTAGGCGGCATCCCGTTCGGCTTCATCATCGGCAAGTTGCGCGGCGTGGACGTGCGGACGGTGGGGTCCAAAAACATCGGTGCAACCAACGTGTTCAGGACCGTCGGCAAGAAGTGGGGGATCCTGGCGCTCGTTCTGGACATCCTCAAGGGCCTGGTGCCCACGCTCGTCTGCAAACTCACGGCCGGAACCCAGTGGCTGCCGCTGTGCGTGGGCGTGATGACGGCGGTGGGGCACATGCTCACCCCCTACATGAAGTTCAGGGGCGGCAAGGGCGTGGCCACCGGGTTCGGCATGATGATCGCGCTCATCCCGGCGCACTGCGCGCTGGCGTTCGCGCTGTTCGCGGCGGTGTTCGCCGCCTCCAACTACATTTCGCTCGGGTCGTGCACGGCGGCGGCGTTTTTGGGCGTCAGCGTGTGGGTGCCGGTCGGTGCCTTCAAGGGCTACGGCGATCTGCCGCAGGCGATTTTGATCACGCTCATCGCCGTTTTCGTCATCTACAAGCACCGGGCCAACCTCAAGCGGCTCAAAGACGGTAACGAAAACAAGATCTACCTCTTCAAGAAGCCGGAAGCCAAGTGAATCTCTTCGCGTCGCTGTTGCTCGTAGCCTACAACTACTGTACGCTGTCGTATACGATGGCGGACTGGGGCAAGGCCGAATGGACGCCGGAGCTGGATAGGCTGGAGCAAAACGGCTTCAACGTGGCGCTGGTCACGGCGGGCCTCCCCAAGGTGTGGCAGCTCACCCTCGAGGAGCTGGGCTATCCGCCGGAACGCATCGCCGCCTTCATCCCCGATCGCGCGGCGGCGGCATGGTGGAACATGGGCAACCTGGAAGGGCTGGGCGGCCCAGTGGCCCAAGCCGACATCGAGGCGGACGCCGAACTCGGACGTTGGCTGTGCGCCGAAATGCGCCGGCGCCATATCGAGCCCATCCTCCAGGGCTTCGCCGGGCTGGTGCCGTCGGGCACGGCAGGCGCGGTCGAGCAGGGCTGCTGGTGCAACATCTACGTGCGGCCGGCCATTCTCGATCCGGAGTCGGAAAATTTCGACAGGTTTGCGCGCGTCTGGTATCGCAACCTCGAAAAGGTTTACGGCATCAAGCCCAAGTACCTCGGAGGCGACCTCTTCCACGAAGGCGGCGACGCCAAGGCGTTCGCGGGCGAGGCGATCACGGCGGCGGCGCGCAAGGTGCAGCGGCTGCAGCAAGAAGCGTTCCCGGGGGTTACGTGGGTATTGCAGTCGTGGCAGAATTCGCCCCGGGCGGAGATACGCCGGGGGCTCGACCCGAGGTTCACGCTGATCGAGATCCTGGACAAGGACATGTCGAGCCACGGCGACTACGACTACCGGTTCGCGC
>JAFXST010000096.1 GCA_017525475.1 Kiritimatiellia bacterium
CGGCTTCATGATCCAGGGCGGCGGCTTCACCTGCGAAATGAACCAAAAGCCCACAAAAGCGCCTATCCGCAACGAAGCGATGAATGGCCTCCGGAACCGTCGCGGCACCATCGCCATGGCCCGTACGATGGTGGTGGATTCGGCCACCAGCCAGTTCTTCATCAACCTCGTCGACAACGACTTCCTCGACTTTACCTCCCCCACTCCGCAGGGCTTCGGCTATGCCGTTTTCGGCGAGGTCGTGGACGGCATGGAAGTGGTGGACCGGATCGCCAAAGTCCAGACCGGCAACGCCGGGCCCCACCAGAACGTGCCGGTGGAGGCGGTGGTCATCCGAAAAATTTCTGTAAATTAATCTTGCAAAATTCCGCAAAAAAGCATATAATATCAGTAATCTAACTAGGAGACTAGCCATGAAGAAACTGTTCGTCGCTGCAATCGCAGGTGCACTCGCGTTTTCGGCCCTCGCCCAAGAGGCGGCGGAAACCGAAGTCAAAGAAACCGAAACGGCATTGTGGCCGGCAGTAATCGCCCTGTGCGAATGGCCCTCCACTCCCGATCTCGTGGGCCTTAGGCTCTCGATCCCGTTCTCGACCCGGCAGGAGGTCATCACCGGTATCGACCTCGGCCTTTGGGGGCGCTGCAAGGACTTCGAAGGTATTGGCCTGAGCGTCCTGCGCAACGACGTCAAAGATACGCTCGGGGGTCTCCAGATCGGCCTTTACAACACCGCCAACCGCGCCGACCTCGGGGCGGTGCAGATCGGCCTCTGGAACGAAACGCAGTCGGTGCGCGGCATCCAGGCGGGCCTCGTCAACCTCACCGGCGACGCGCAGGGCTTCCAGGTGGGTCTCATCAACCGCGCCGAGACGCTCTACGGCATCCAGGCGGGTCTCATCAACGTCATCCGCGACAGCGAGTGGCCGGTGATGTTCGGCGTCAATATCGGCTGGTAAGTCCCCATGCACATCTATCCTTTTGCGGCCGTAAGGCCCAACGCCAAGGACGCGGCTTTGGTCGCGTCCGTTCCTTATGACGTGGTGAACACCGAGGAGGCCGCCGCGCTCGCAGCCGGCAACCCCAAGAGCTTCCTCCACGTGTCGCGCCCGGAGATCGATCTCCCCGCCGGCACCGACTGTTCTTCGAGCGAGGCTTACGCCCAGGCGCGCAAGGCGCTCGACGGCCTCGTGGCGCAAGGCGTGCTGGTGCAGGACCCGGCGCCCGCCTACTACGCCTACCGGCAGATCATGGGCGCGCACTCGCAGACGGGGATCGTCGCCGTGTTCGACACGGCCGAGTACCGCAGCGGCGTCATCAAGCAGCACGAGAAGACGCGCAAGGACAAGGAAGACGACCGCACGCGCCATATCGAGACTCTGGGCGCCCAGACGGGCCCGGCGTTTCTGACCTACCGCGACGATCCGGCCATCGACGCCATCGTGGCCGAGGCCTGCGCCGGCGCGCCGCTCTACGACTTCGTCGCGGACGACGGCATTCGCCATACGGTGTGGGAGATCGCGCTCGGCGACGAATGCCGCGCCGACGAGCTCGCGGAACTGTTCGCGCGCATCGACAAGGCGTACATCGCCGACGGCCACCACCGCTCGGCGGCGGCCACGCGCTATGCCGCCGCGCACCCGGAGTCGGTGGAGGCGCAGCGCTACATGGCGGTCATCTTCCCCGCCTCGCAGCTCAAGATCCTCTCGTACAATCGCCTCGTCAAGGATTTGAACGGTCTTTCGCCCGACGAGTTTCTCGCCAAGGTCGCCGCGGTCTTCCCCGGCGGCCGCCGCAAGTGCCGCATGTATTTTGCGGGCGAATGGCGCGAGCTCGGTTGGGAGATCCCCGCCGGCGCCGGCGTGGTGGAGGCCTTGGACGTTTCGTATCTGCAGGACCATCTCCTCAAGCCCGTGCTCGGCATCGACGACCCGCGCACCAGCCCGCGCATCGCGTTCATGGGCGGTATCCGTGGCGACGAGTCGCTGGCGGCCGAGGTCGATGCGGGCCGCGCGGCGGTGGCGTTCGCGATGGAACCGGTCACGGTGGAGGAGATGATGGCCATCGCCGACGCCGGCGCCATCATGCCGCCCAAGTCGACCTGGTTCGAACCCAAACTCCGGAGCGGACTTTTCATCCACAAGGTATGACGCTCGGCGAACGCTGCAGGCAGGCTTTGGACACCCTCCATCAAAAGATGGTGCGCGAGAAGCTGCCGCCGGAGGATATCGCCGCCGGTTGGGCATTGGGGGTGTGCATCGGTTTCGCCATTCCCTTTGGCCTGCAGCTTATAATCGCCATCCCCTTGGCGATCATGTGCCGGATCTCCAAGCTCGGCGCGTCGCTGGGGACGTTCGTCTCCAATCCCGTAACCTGCCTCCTCCTCTATCCTACCCAGACCTACGTCACCTCCCGCATCCTGTTCGGCGAGGGCTCCTTGTCGTTCGAGCGGCTGGTGGAGACGTCGTGGTCGTGGGAGGCCGTGCGGCGGCTGGGGGCCGAGGCCATGGTCAGTTTCTTTTTGGGCGGGATGTTCCTCGCGATCGTCGCCACCCCCATCACCTATTTCACGGTCAAGCGCCTGGTGGTGCGCCATCGCCGCCGCGCGGCGGAGAAGGGCGGCCGGTGATCTGTCCGGGCAAGCAGGCGCAAATCGCCGCCCTCATGGCCGAAGCCAAGATCTACGAGGAGGACCTGGAGGAAAGTTTCATCCTGGGCGGCGGCCCCGGCGGGCAGAAGGTCAACAAGACTTCGTCGGTCGTCCGGCTCGTGCACGTGCCGAGCGGCCTGCAGGTCAAGTGTTCCGAAACCCGCAGCCGCGAAGACAACCGCTGGCTCGCCCGGCGCCAACTCGCCGAAACCATCCTCGAGCGCGAACACCACCGCAAGAGCGCGGCCACCCAGGCGCGCGAGAAGATCCGCCGGCAGAAGCGCCGCCGTTCGCGCCGGCAGCGCGACAAGATGCTCGACGACAAGCACGCCCATGCCGAGAAGAAGGCCGCCCGGCGCAAGGTGACGGAGGAATAGCATGGAAGCTCACGTTCCGCTTTCGCTCAAATACCGCCCGATGACGTTCGACGACGTGATCGGCCAGGGCCAGGTGGTCGCCACGCTGCGCAACGCCATCGCCGCCGGCCGCATCGCCAACGCCTATCTCTTCATCGGGCCGCGCGGCATCGGCAAGACCACGCTCTCGCGCATTTTCGCCAAGGCGCTCAACTGCAAGTCGCCCAAGGGCGTGGAGCCGTGCGGCGAATGCGACAACTGCCGCGAAATCGCCGCGAGCCGTTCGCTCGACGTCACCGAGCTCGACGCCGCGAGCCACAACAAGGTGGAGGACGTCAAGCCCATCATCGAGGCGGTGGAGTTCAAGCCCGTCGCTTCGCGGTTCAAGATTTTCATCGTCGACGAATGCCACATGCTCTCCAACGCCGCGTGGAACGCGCTCTTGAAAACGCTGGAGGAGCCGCCGCCCTACGTAAGGTTCGTGTTCGCCACCACCGAGGGCGACAAGGTTTTGCCCACTATCGTCTCGCGGTGCCAGCGCTTCGACTTGCGGCGCATCCAAACCGGCGACATCGTCGCCCGGCTCGAGGCGATCTGCCGCAAGGAGCGGATCGAGGCCGACGCCAACGCGCTCTTGGCCATCGCCCGCGGCGCGGAAGGCGGCATGCGCGACGCGCTTTCTTCGCTCGACCAGCTCATCGCCTTCAAGGGCGGCACCATCCGCGAGGAAGACGCGCTCGGCGTCTTCGGCCTCGTGTCGCGCTCGTCGCTCGAAGCGCTGGCGCAGGCGGTCTTGATCGGCGACGTGGCCGGCATCCTCAAGGCCATCGAGCTCTTCGAGTCGGCCGGCAAGAACATGCGGCGGCTGGCGGCCGAACTCCTTTTGCACTTCCGCAATCTGGTGGTGGTCAAGGCGCTGGGGCCGGGCGCCACCGGGCTCCTCGCGACCGGCGACCAGATCAAGGTACTGTCCGAGCAGGCCGCCCGGATCGATGCGGGGAGGCTTTTCAGGATCTGCGATCAACTGGCGGACATGGAAGACAAGCTCCGCTACGTGCTCAGCGTGCGTACGCTCATGGAGATGACGCTTATCCGCTGTTCGCGCATCGCGGTCACGGTCACGGTGGACGAGGTGCTCAAACGCCTCCAGACGCTCAAGGACGATCCCGCCGCGCAGCTCGCCGTACCGGTGGCCGCCCCGGTCGCTCCGGCCGCGCCCGCACCCGCGCCGGCCGCCGCGCCGGCGCCCGAACCCAAGCCGGTTGCCGCGCCCGCGCCTGCGCCCGCGCCGGCGGCGCCGCTCAGCAACCAGGAGATTTTGAGCGACCCCAAGCTCGACCGCGTACTTAACGCATTCGGCAACAACGTCGATATTCTCGACATCAAACCCGGGAGGCAAAGATAATGTTCAGTTGCGCTTGGCTGTGGATTTACGTCGGGTGCGCACTCATGCTCATGGAGCTGATGGTGCCCGGTTTCGTGGTCTTTTTCTTCGGGCTCTCGGCCGCCACGGTGGGGCTCTGCCGCTTTATGTTCGGCGAGGGCTTTTCGGGTACGTGGCAGCTGGCGGCGTTTTCGGCCTTTGCGGTATTCTACATCCTCGTGCTGCGCCGCTATTTGAAGGCGGTCTTCTCCGGCCGCAGCGAGACCTCCAAAACCGATTTCGGCAACGACCTCGCCGGGCGCACCGGCACGATCGTCCAGGCCATCGAGCCGCCGCACGCCGGGCGCGCGCTGATCGGCGACGCCGAATGGACCGCCGTCGCCGACCGGCCCGTCGCCGCCGGGCGCGAAGTCAAAGTTATTTCACAAAACAACATCACCCTAAAAGTGGAGGAAATATAAAATGAGCGGAGGTCTGTTATTCTTGGCGCTGGTCGCCTTCATCGTCATCGTCGCCATATTGAAGACGGCGGTAATCGTGCCGCAGAAGACGGCGTTTATCGTGGAGCGGCTCGGCAAGTACCGCTGCACGCTCGATGCGGGCTTCCATATCCTCATCCCGTTCCTCGACCGCATCGCCTACCGCCATACGCTCAAGGAACAGGCCATCGACGTGCCGCCGCAGCAGTGCATCACCAAGGACAACATCGCGGTGGACGTGGACGGCATCCTCTACATGCAGGTTATGGATCCGGCCAAGGCCTCCTACGGCATCAGCAACTATCTCTTCGCCACCACCCAGCTCGCGCAGACGACGATGCGTTCGGAAATGGGCAAGCTCGATCTCGACCGCAGCTTCGAGGAGCGCACCTCCATCAACGCGGCCATCGTGGCGGCGGTGGACAAGGCTTCGGATCCTTGGGGCATCAAGGTGACGCGCTACGAAATCAAGAACATCACGCCGCCGCAGTCGATCCGCGACGCCATGGAAAGGCAGATGCGCGCCGAGCGCGAAAAGCGCGCCATGATCGCCGAGTCGGAAGGCGAGCGCCAGTCCAAGATCAACCGCGCCGAGGGCGAGCGCCAGTCCAAGATCGCGCTTGCCGAAGGCAAGGCCAAGGAGATCACGCTCGTCGCCGAGGCGCAGGCGGCCGGCATCAACGCGGTGGCCAACGCAATCAACGCGCCCGGCGGCAAGGAGTCGGTCAACATGCAGCTCGCGCAGCAGTACATCGCGCAGTTCGGCAATCTCGCCAAGGCCAACAATTCGATGATCATCCCCTCGAACCTCGCGGACGTGGCCGGCATCATCAAGACCTGTTCCAAAGTAATCCAGGAGACCAAGTAACATGAAACCTACTCTCGTTGTGCTCGCGGCCGGCATGGGGTCGCGCTATGGCGGCCTCAAGCAAGTGGATCCCGTGGGTCCCTCCGGCGAGGCCATTCTCGACTATTCCGTTTTCGACGCCGTCCGTGCCGGGTTCGGCAAGGTGGTGTTCATCATCCGCCACGACTTCGAAGCCGAGTTCAAGGAGAAGGTCGGCCGCAAGTACGAGGGGCTCATCCCGGTCGAGTACGCCTTCCAGGACATCAACGACCTGCCGGAACCCTACAAGGTGCCGGAAGGGCGCACCAAGCCCTGGGGCACCGCGCACGCCACCCGCGCCGCCCGCACCGTGGTGGGCGAGCCGTTCGCCGTCATCAACGCCGACGACTTCTACGGCCGCGACGCGTTCGCCAAGCTGGCCGCCTACCTCATGGCCGCCAAGCCCATGGAGTTCGCCATGGTCGGCTACAAGCTGGAGCTTACGCTTTCGGAGAACGGCAGCGTCGCGCGCGGCATCTGCGACGTGGACGCGGAGGGCAACCTCAAGGGCGTAACCGAAATGACCAAGCTCGTCCGCGCGGGCGAAACGGCGGAGAACCGCGAAGACCCCGAGCATCCCGTCAAGGTGCCGCTCGACGCGCGCGTCTCGATGAACCTCTGGGGCTTTACGCCCGAGCTCTTCGCCGAGCTGGAAGCGCGCTTCCCCAAGTGGCTGGCCGAGAACGGCGCCAAGGAAAAGAGCGAGTGGTACATCCCCTTCGTGGTGGACGAGCTCATCCACGAGGGCAAGGCCTCGTGCAAGGTGCTGCCCACCGACTCCAGCTGGTTCGGCGTGACCTACCGCGAAGACAAGCCCTTCGTGATGGCCGAGATCGCCAAGCTGGTGGACGCGGGTGAATATCCTCGATCTTTGCTTTCCGCGTAACTGCCCCGTATGCGGCGGCCCTTCCGATCGGGAGGGCCGCTTCGTTTGTTCGGGCTGTCTCGACCGCCTGGTGATGGTGCCGCCCGACGACGGCACCGCGGCGGCCTTGGAGTTCGACGGTATCGCGCGGCGGCTCATCCTCGACTTCAAGCTGCGCTCGCGCCTGTACCTTAAAGCGGATCTCGCCGATTTTCTCGAAGGGGCGGCAATCGCCCGCTACGACGTGGCCCGGGTCGATGCGATCGTCCCCATGCCGCTTACGCTCCTCCACCGTTTTCTGCGCGGCTACAACCAGTCGCGTTTGTTGGCCCGCGAATTGGCCAGGCGGCTCGGCCGCACTTGCCTCGAAGGTGCGCTGAAACGTAAAGGCTCCCCCCGGCGGCAGTCGGGCCTCGACCGCAAGGCGCGGCTAAAAAACGCGATCGGCACGTTTTCGGTGCCGGAACGCGCCATCCCCCGGGTGCGCTCGCGCACCATTCTTTTGGTGGACGATATCCACACTACCGGCGCCACTTTGGCGGCGGCCGCCGAGGCGCTTAAGTCCGCCGGGGCCAGGGAAGTGTGGCCGCTCGCGCTCGCGCGGCGCGGCCTTTAGAATTCGGCGATGAGCACGGTGGCGCCCGGCGGGAGCAGCAGCGCAAGCTCCTCGCGGTCGCCGGGCTTGAGCGGTACGGCCTTTAGCCGGTAGTCGCTTTCGGTCGTCTCCACGGCGCCCGTAAGATAATAGCGCTTGAAGAACTTGCCCATGAAGAAGAGATCGGCGTATTTGCCGCCGGCGTGGATCACCAGGTTGAAGCGCGGGTGGTTCATGACCAGCACCTTGTCCCCGATGCGCAGCTCGTCGCCGGCGAGGCCGTTGAGCTTGCGGGTGCTCGCCGCGGTGGCGCCGTTCTCGCGCGAGATGCGCTCGAGGTTGTCGCCGCGCCGGACCGTAACCTCTTTTGTCCACTCGCGCGACTTGAGCTTGAAGAGCTTGCGCAGATTGAGGGTGCCGAGGCGCCGGGCGAGGCTGTCGTCGAGATCGGCCGCGGGCGAGCCCGGCAAGGCGCGCAGCCGCTCGATGGTGTCGATGGCCATTTCGGTGTCGCGCCGGGCCTCCGCGCCCTCGAGCTTGGCGAGCAGGTTCTTGACCATCGCCGGGCGCTTCTCGAGATTGGGGAGTGAGGAGGAGGCGCTGGCCGGCGCCGGCGCGGCGTCGGGCGCGGCGGCCGGTTCGACCACGGCCGTCGGCGGCGCCGTCACCGGCTCCTCCTCGCTGCGGTGCAAGGTACGACGGGCCACGAGGCTGGCGGTCGACAGCACGGCCACCGCCACCAGCACCGTCAGCCACGGGAAGTCGTCGCCTTCCGGCAGCGGATGCGGGTTGTACTCCAGCCCGAATTTAGCCCGCGCAAACGCCACTTACCGAGCCACGGTCGATTTCGATTACGGTGCCGGTGGCGATTTCCACCTTGAAGGTCTTCTCGGTGGCTTCGACGATCCGGCCCATGAGGCCGCCGGCGAACACGATCTTGGCGCCGGCGCGCAGTTCCTCGATCATCTTGCGGCGCTCGCGCTCCTTGCGCTGCTGCGGGCGGATCATCATGAAATAGAAGATCGCGAGGATGAGGAGCATCGGCACCATCATGCCGAATCCGCTCTGCTGCTGGCGCGGCGCGGCGGTACCGGCGGCGCCCTCGGCCGGCTGGACTTCGGTCGCGACGGTTTCGGTTGCGGTAACTTCAGTTTCGTTCATTGGCTGTATCCTTTTTTACTTGTGCTTTCCATTCGGTGAAATCGCCGGCCTTTATATGCTCGCGCATTTCGGCCATGAAGCGGTTGAGAAAATGTACGTTGTGGATGGTGAGGAGCCTCAATCCCAGAATCTCGTGGTTGTGCAGGAGATGGCGCACGTACGCGCGAGAGAAGTTGCGGCAGCAGTAGCACTCGCAGCCCGGCTCCACGGGCGAGAAGTCCTTTTCCCACTTGGCGGCCTTGATGGCCACGTTGCCCTTGCCGGTGATGGCGGTGCCGTGCCGCGCGATGCGCGTGGGGAGCACGCAGTCGAACATGTCCACCCCGCGCGCCACGCACTCGGCCATCTGGTGCATTACGCCAAGGCCCATCACGTACCTCGGCGCGTTCTCGGGCAGGTACGGCACCGAGGCGTCCACCGCCTGGTACATGCATTCCTCGGGCTCGCCCACCGACACGCCGCCGATCGCGTAGCCGTCGAAACCGATCTTCACCAGCTCCTCGGCGCAATGCCGCCTAAGGTCGTCGTACACGCCGCCCTGCACGATTCCGAACACCGCCTGCCCGTCGGCGTGCGGTTCGAGTTTGGAGGCTAGCGCCCACTTCAAGGTCTGCGCGACCGATTTTTCCGCGCGGGCCCTCTCGCACGGGTAGGGCAGGCATTCGTCGAAAACCATGGCGATGTCCGAGCCGATCGCGCGCTGCATGGCCATCGATTCTTTGGGCCCGAGGAAGAATTCGTGGCCGTCGAGATGGCTCTGGAACCGGCAACCTTCGCTCGTCAGTTTGCGCATCTTGGCGAGCGAGAAAACCTGGAAGCCGCCCGAGTCGGTGAGAATGGGACCGTGCCAATTCATGAACGAATGCAGGCCTCCCGCGGCCTCGATGACCGCTTTGCCGGGGCGCAACATGAGATGGTAGGTGTTTCCCAGGATTACTTGCGCGCGGGTCTCCACAAGGTCGCGCGGCTCCAGCGCCTTGACCGTGCCCAAGGTGCCGACATCCATGAAAACCGGCGTCTCGACCGTCCCGTGGGCGGTCGTTATCAAGCCTAGCCGCGCGTTTGTGCGGCCGTCTTTGGCCAGTATTTCGAATTGCATACTGTAAATTATATCAAAAATCGGTTGCAATTTGGAAGAAAATATTGTAAAATATTCTTTAGTTCAACTAGGAAACTACTCATGAACAAAGCATTGCACGGTCTCGTATACCTGTTCGTGGTGCTCGCTGCGGCGGCACTTTGGTTCGAAATGCAACTCAACGCCAAGCGCGGCGAGCTCGGCGCCCGCAACCGCCTGCAGGAAGAATATCTCATCAAGCTGTCGAAGACGATCGAGATGAAGGATCCCGACAAGGGCTCGGCGCTCGAGCTCAAGAAGGACGTCTCTCCCGTCGAGGCGCGCATCGTCGATACGCCCGATACCGAGAACGTGCTCGACGAATACAAGGCCGAGCTCGAGCAGGCCAACCTCGCCACCTTCAGCTGGAACGACGCCCAGCGCGATACGTTGCGCTACCGCGCGTTCAAGCCCGATCCCATGAACGAAGGCAAGTGGGTGATGGACGGCGACAAGCCCGAGACCGTGGGCTCCGACGCCGACAAGCTCCTGGAGCAGCTGGTCGAAGGTTCCAAGAACCAGCAGGCGCGCCTCAACACCACGCGCTACGAGATGGCGATGCTCCGCGGCAAGCTCGAGTCGGTGGTGGCCGAGCTCAACGCGCTCAAGCTGGTGGCGCGCCAGGACAAGGTGACGATCGAGGAGAAGCAGGAGATCATCGCCGAGCTCGAAGGCGACAAGGGCCGGCTCGAAAACCAGATCACCACGTTCAAGAGCCAGCTCGAAGAAGCCAACACCGCGCTCGTCTCGAAGGAGGACGAACTCCTGAGCACCAAGGACGATCTCGCGCTCAAGGAAGAAGACCTCGCCAAGGCCCAGGAGGAAATCAACAATCTGCGCCAGCTCCTGCAGAGCTCCTTCCAGTCGCGCGGTTCCAGCGCCACGGTGGGCGCGGCCATTTCCACGCTGTCTTCCGGCGACAAGGGCAAGATCGTGGAGGCCGACAACGAGAACATGTTCGCCATCGTCGAGTTCTCCGAAGAAGCGATTAACGAGCTCAAGGGCGGCGACGCCAACCGCTCGCTGCCGCTCCTCGAGTTCGGCATCCGCCGTCCCGGCTTCGAAGGTCCCGCGGGCGAGTTCGTGGGCCGCATCCGCATCCGCCAGGAAGTCAAGGGCAAGCCCTACGTGATTTGCGATATCCTGGCCGCTTGGGAACAGGACAAGCTCCGTGCCGACGATGTCGCCTTTGCCGATTAAGCTGCTCAAGGCCGCATTGGCCGCCGCGCTCCTCGCGCCGCTCGCCGGCTGCATCGCCGACACGGCCGAGGATTCCGACCTCCCCTGGGCGTCCAACCGCTCGTGGGAGGGCATGGCGCCCATCGCCCCCACGATGATGGATCGCTATGATTGAGGCGGCCACCATAACGGTTGAAGCTGGCGGCGTCCGTTTGGACGCCGTTTTGCTTGCCCGGTTCCCCGCCTCCACCCGCGCGTTCGTGCGCGAGGCCATTGCCGCGGGCGAGGTGCTGGTCGACGGCCGCCGCGCGGTCAAGGGGCTCAAGCTCAAGGGTGGCGAAACCGTCACGGTGCGCCAGCTCGCCGAGGCGGACGACAACCGGGTAGCGCCCGATCCCGCCGTGCATGTGAAGTGCGTCTTCAAGGACGACCATCTCCTCGCCTTCGACAAGCCGCGCGGCCAAAGCGTGCAGCCGCTCTCGCGCCACGAAAAGGGCACCTTGATGAACGGCGTCGTCGCCCGCTTCCCCGAATGCGCCTTGCTCGGCGACCGGCCGCTCATGGCCGGCGCACTCCATCGCATCGACGGCGGCACCTCGGGGCTGGTGCTGGTGGCGCGCACCGCCGCGGCGTTCGACAACCTGCGCAGCCAATTCAAGGCGCAGACGGTCGAAAAAACCTATCTCGCGCTGGTGGAAGGCACGGTGGCGGCGGGCGGCACGCTCGAGCACGACCTCATGCCCGACCGGCGGCTCGACTATTGCAAGATGGTGCCGGGCGGCAATCTGCACGCGGTCACCGCGTTTGCGCCGATCCGGCACGTGATGGCCGGCAACGAACCGCGCACGCTTCTCGAAGTCAAGATTTTTACCGGCGTCACCCACCAGATCCGCGCGCAGCTTGCGCTCGCCGGCATGCACATCGTGAACGACCGGCTCTACGGCGCGTTTGCCGTGGAGCACATGCAAGGGCATTGCCTCCACGCGCTGGCGGCCAAGTTCGTCCATCCCGTTTTGCGTGCGCCGGCCGAAATCCGCACCCCGTATCCCGACTGGGCGCTGTGAGGCTGGAACACCGATACCTCGTGTGGACGGCGGTATTGGCCGCCGCGCTCGCCGTTTACGCCCAAGTGCGCGACAACGAGGAGCAATCGCTCAACGAAGGCCGCTCCGCGCCGTTCACGGCGACGCTCACGGTGCAGGAGGCGGGGCGGGACGGCGCCTGGCGCGAGTTTTACGCGCGGCACCTCAAAATGCGGCTCAAGGTGGTGTTCAAGGCCGAGCCGGGCGTGCCGCCGCCGGAGACCGGCGATATTTTCGAAGTGCGCGGGTGGCTCGGCAAGGCCGAAGGCGGCGCGCGCAAGCTCTGGGTGATCGAGCCGGGCGACTATGCCCGCAAAACCGGCGAGCGGCGCTTGAAGCCGCTGATCCGGTTGGCGGCGCGGCTGCGGCGCGATTTTTCCCGGCGTTTGGGGCTGGGGCTCGAGCGCGACGGCGACGCCGCGGGGCTCAACCGCGCCATTCTCCTGGGCGAGCGCTACCGCGTGGGCCGCGAGGCGCGCGAGGTGTTCATCGCCGCCGGCACCATGCACGTCTTTGCCGTTTCGGGCCTGCACGTGATGATGGTCGCCAAACTCTTGATGGTGGCGATGGCGCTCTGCTGGGTGCCGCCGCGCTGGGCGGCTGCGGCGCTGATCCCGGTGTTGTGGCTTTACGTGCTGATCGCGGGCTCGGCGCCCAGCGCCGTCCGGGCGGCGACGATGGCCAGCTTCTATTTTGCCGCACTGCTCTTTGGCCGGCAGCCCAACGCGACGATCGCCTGGGCGCTGGCGTTTGCGGCCATGCACCTTGCAAATCCCTTCAATATTCTCGACGCCGGGAGTCTCCTCTCGTTTGCGGTGATGCTCGGCCTCCTGCTGATGGGCGAGTATCTTAAGCCCTTCGCCCGCACGCCGTGGGCGTTTGCCGCCTATTCCTTTGCCGCCTGGGCGGCGGGGGTGCCGATCGTGGCGCATATTTTCGGCCGCGTGACGCCGGGCGGACTTTTCGCGAATCTCCTCCTCCTGCCGCTCGCGGCCGTCGAGGTGGCGCTCGGGTTTGCGGGGCTCGCGGCGAGTTTCGTCTTTACCCCGCTCGCCCAGCTCATCAACGGCGCGGCGGCGCTCACGGTGCGGCTCATGTACGCCCTAAGCTACGCCGTCTCGTCGCTGCCGTTCGCCAACGTGGAGGTAAAAACCTGGGGCGTGTGGGATTCGCTCAGGTGGTATGCGCTCGTGGCGCTTACGCTCTATCTTATCCGTATCGTCTATTTGCGCCGGAGGGCGGAACTAACATGATCATCCATCGTCTCGACACTACCCTCTCCACCAACCGCGACGCCCGCAATCAGCCGCCGTGGCACGTGTTCGTGGCCCGCGAACAAACCGCGGGGCGCGGGCGGCTCGACCATAAATGGCTCGCGGAGGCGGGGCTCAATCTCACGTTTTCGGTAGTGGTGCCGGCCTTAAGCGACGTTGCGCAAAGCGCCACCTTGCCGCTCGTCGCCGGGCTCGCGGTGGCCCAGGCGCTGGGGCCGGGTTTTACCGTCAAGTGGCCCAACGACGTCTACTTCGGCGAGCGCAAAATCTGCGGCATCCTCTGCGAGCGCGACGGCGATAAGGTGATCGTGGGGATCGGCATCAACGTGAACGCCACCCGGTTTCCGCCCGAAATCGCCGATCGCGCCACCTCGCTTAGAGTCGTCCATGGCCGCGAGTTCGACCTCGAGGCAGTGCTCGCATCGGTGCTCGCGAGCTTCCGGGGCCTATACAAAAAATGGGAGCAGGGCGGTTTCCCGGCCCTGCTCGAGGACTTTGCCGCGCGCGACCACCTAAAAAACCGCCAAGTAAGCGTGTTCCAGACCGATACCGATCTCGAGCCCTTGAGCGGCACCGCCATGGGGGTTACCGCCGCCGGTGCGCTCCTGGTCGACGGCCAGGCAGTCTTCGCGGGCGAAGTGCGTTTTTAGCGATCAGCTCACCCGTAGCCCCCCGTCCCCTCCGCGCCAGAGAGAATTGACTTTGGGAGAGCGCTTTTTGTACGGCTCGGCAATTAAGTCCGACAAGCAAACTCCGCCTTTCGCTCCCTTGCTCATTGCACTTCACTCCCTCCGATCCCCCGTTGTCTTCGCTTATAATTGTACATATGCTAGATGAAACTTTGACAAAATTTTGCAGTTAGGGC
>JAFXST010000097.1 GCA_017525475.1 Kiritimatiellia bacterium
ATCCAGGGCTTCTTCGATATTCCGCTCGATCACCTCAAGGCCGAGCCCGTGATCCTTCAGTACATCCGCGACCAGCACTTCGCCAAGCCGATCATCGTAGCGCCCGATACCGGCAGCGCCAAAACCGCCTTCGGCTACTCGCGCAAGCTTGGCGTAGGACTCGCCATCGTGGCCAAGCAGCGCACGGGCGATTCCACGGTCGATGCCTTCAGCGTCGTGGGCGACGTCACCGGCTGCGACGTCATCATGATCGACGACATGACGGCCACCGGCGGCACTCTCTCGGCCGCGGCCAAGATGTGCTTCGAGCACGGCGCCAAGAGCGTGCACGCGTTCGTGAGCCACTTCCCGCTCACCCAGAACGGCGCCGAGCGCCTGATGAAGGAAAACCAGCTTTCCGAGCTCGTGGTCACCGATACCATCCCCTTGCGCGAAGGTTTCGAAACCGACAAGCTGCCGTTCAAGTTTACGCGGCTGTCGATCGCGCCCTTGATCGGCGAGGCCATCAAGCGCATCCACTCCAACGACAGCGTCAACGACCTCTTCAACCACGAGTAACGCCTTGCTCATCGTCGGCCTCGGCAACCCGGGCGATAAATACGCGAGCACGCCGCATTCGGTGGGCTTCGAGGCGGTCGATGCGGTGGCGCGCGAGATCGGCGCTACGTGGGAGAACAAGCGCGCGTTCGAGAGCCTGATCGCCAAAGGCGAATTCGCCGGGCGCAAAGTTATTCTGGCCAAGCCCCAGACGTTTATGAACCTCTCTGGCGAGGCCGTAAAGCCGCTGTTAAAATACCACAATCTTTCCGCCGCCGATTTGATCGTGGTGCAAGACGATATCGACCTGCCCTTAGGCCGCATCCGCATCCGCAAAACGGGGAGCTGCGGCGGCCATAATGGCGTAAGGAACATTATCGACCAGCTCGGCACCGGAGATTTCGTGCGGCTTAAGATCGGCGTCGGCAAGGAAAAGGGCAACGTTATCGGCCACGTGCTCGGCAAGTTCGACCCCGAGTCGCGTAAGCTCATGGACCTCGTCGTGGCCGACATGGTCCAGGTACTCGCCGCCATCGTCAAAAACGGCCCCGATCAGGCCATGAACAGCTATAACGGCTATGGGCGAACTCGCGAGCCTTAACTTTACCCCGCGCGGCAGCCGCATCCACATCGCCTTTTTCGGGCTGAGGAACGCCGGCAAGTCGACGCTCGTCAACGCGTTCACCAATTCGGATATCGCCATCGTCTCCGAGGTGGCCGGCACCACTACCGACCCCGTCTCCAAGGCGATGGAAATCCTCCCTTTGGGCCCCTGCACCATTACCGATACGGCCGGGCTCGACGACGAAGGGGCGCTTGGCGAGCTTAGGGTCGAAAAGTCGCTCGCGGTCCTCAAAACAGCCGATGTGGCCGTATGGGTGGGCGAAGGCTTCGAAAAGTGGCGGCATTATTTCAAGATCCCTGTCCTTAAATACAACCGGGGCGAGAGCGTGGAGGCGCTTAAAGCGGCGATTGCGGGCCTTAAACTCGCCGAAACGCCGCCTCCCTTGCTCGAGGGTTTGGTGAGTAAAGGCGATACGGTACTTTGCGTCTGCCCCATCGACGAATCGGCGCCCAAAGGCCGCCTCATTCTCCCGCAGCAGCAAGTAATCCGCGAGTGCCTCGATTTGGGAGCGGCGGCGGTCGTCTGCCAACCGGCTTTGGTCTCCGCCATGGCCGATAAGTACTCGCCGCGCCTTGCGATTACCGATTCGCAGGCGTTTGGCGAGGTGCGCCGCTTGCTCCCGTACGAAATTAGGCTAACCTCCTTTTCCATCCTCTTTGCGCGCCAGAAGGGCGATTTAAGCGCCTATCGCGAGGGGCTTAAGGCGATTCCCAAGCTGCAGGCGGGCGACAAGGTGCTCATCGCCGAAGGCTGCACCCACCACCGCCAATGTAACGACATCGGCGCCGTCAAAATCCCCAAGGCGCTTAAGAAACTAACGGGCAAGGAGCTCAAGTTCGAGTTTGCTTCGGGCGCCAATTTTACCGCGGATTTGGCGGACGTCAAGCTCGTGGTCCATTGCGGCGCCTGCATGCTTACCCGGCGCGAGATGCTGGGGCGTATCGGCAAGGCGACTTTGGCGGGAGTCCCGATCGTCAACTACGGTATGCTCCTTGCCCTCGCGCAAGGGGTCGATCTCGAAAGTGCCATGGTATGAAAGAACTTGAATTAGTCGAAGAAAATATCGCCCAAGCCTGCCGCAAAGCGGGCAGGGACCGGAGCGAAGTCAAGATCGTGGCCGTAACCAAGACGCACGGCCCCGAAGTGGTGGAGGAGGCGTATGCGGCCGGGCTCGACATCATCGGCGAAAACAAGGTGCAGGAGGCCATGTGGAAAAAGCCGCAGTGCAATTCGCGCCTTTCCTGGCATTTGATCGGGCACCTCCAGACCAACAAGGTGCGCCAGGCGCTCGCCACCTTCGACTATATCCATTCGGTCGATTCGGCGCGGCTCCTGGACAAATTGCAGGCGGTGGCCGAAATGGAGGGCTATCGGCCGCGAGTGCTCCTCGAAGTGAATGTGGCGGGCGAAAAGTCCAAGTCGGGCATGAAGATCGAAGATACGCCCTATATTATCGAGCACGCCATGATAAATTGCCCGCGCATCGAAATCGAGGGGCTGATGACGATGGCGCCGTTTGCGCCCGAGGCCGAAGCGTCGCGGCCGTATTTCCGCCGGCTCAAAGAGCTGCAGATCCAGATGCGCAAGATAAGCGGCCTCTACCTGCCCGAACTTTCGATGGGGATGTCGGGCGACTATCAGGTGGCGGTGGAGGAGGGCGCTACCTTCGTGCGCCTCGGCACCGTGCTCTTTGGCGCGAGGCCCAAGCTTACGCGCACGGTCCAGGCCGACGATACGGGCGTTGGCGGCGGGCTCGACTCGTATAGCGGCGAAGGCCCCACCTACAAGATCATCGATTAACCATTCGGGAGGCGCCATGACCAAGCTTCTTTATCGCGTACCCTATGCCGACACCGACCAGATGGGCGTAGTCTACTACGGCAATTACCTTACGCTGTTCGAGCGCGCCCGCAACGAGCTGATGCG
>JAFXST010000098.1 GCA_017525475.1 Kiritimatiellia bacterium
GATGGCGCCCGGCTTGCGGATCACCGGCTTGGCCGGCAGCTTGATGCCGGGCTTGATCGCCGCGCCCGGGGCGGCAGGGGCTCCGGGAGCCTTGACGGCCGCGAGCGGGGCCTTGGGCGGAAGTTTGAGCCCGGCGCCCAACGCAGGTTTGGGCGGAAGTTTGAGCCCGGCGCCCAGAACGGGCTTGGGCGGCAGTTTGAGCCCGGGTTTGAGCAGCGGGCTGGCTTTCGGCGGAACGGCCGGGGCGGTATCGTTTTCAGCCATGGGTTAGACCTCCATAACTTCCTTTTCCTTGGCCTTGAGCTCGGCGTCGATTTTGGCAATGCCTTCGTCGGTCGCCTTCTGGATCTTGTCGAGACCCTGCTTCATGTCGTCCTCGGAAATCTTCTTGTCCTTCTCCAGCTTCTTCACCGCTTCGTTGGCGTCGCGGCGCACGTTGCGCATGGCCACCTTCTGCGCCTCGGCCTGGGTCTTGGCGACCTTCACGATCTCCTTGCGGCGCTGCTCGTTGAGCTCCGGCACGGTGATCCTCAGCACCTTGCCGTCGGTCTGCGGCGTCACCCCGATATTGGCCGCGAGGATCGCCTTGTTCATGGCGTCCAGCACCGTGGGGTCGAACGGCGTGATCTTGATCTGCCGCGCCTCGGGCGTGGAGATGGTGCCGAGATTCTTGATGGGCGTGGGCATGCCGTAGTAGTCCACCTTGATGCCGTCCACCATCGCGGGCGAGGCCTTGCCCGTCCGCAAGCCCGAGAACTGGTTCTTGAGCGCTTCGAAAGTTTTCTGCAATTTGGCGTTGGTGTCGCCAAGCACTTCTGCTACGGTTTCCATTTTACTCTCCGGTTACCAAGGTTCCGACGGTCTGCCCCTTCACCACCCGTTCCAGGGCGTTGCCGTCAAAGAAATCGAATACCACGATCGGAATGTCGTTATCCATGCACAGCGCGAACGCGGCGCTGTCCATCACTTTGAGCCGCTTCTCGAGCGCCGTCTCGTACTTGAGCGTGGCGTACTTTTTGGCCTTGGGATCCTTCTTGGGGTCGGCCGAATAGATGCCGTCCACCTTCGTGGCCTTGAGGAGCGCATCCGCACCGATCTCGCTGGCCCGGAGCGCCGCGGCGGAGTCGGTCGAGAAATACGGATTGCCGGTGCCGCCCGCGAAGATGCACACCACGCCCTTCTCGAGGTGCGAGATGGCCTTGCGATGGATGAAGGGCTCGGCGAGCTTGTCGATGGAAATCGCCGTCATTACCCGGGTGGGCACGCCGATCGACTCGAGCGCGTTCATCATCGCGAGCCCGTTGATCACCGTGGCCAGCATGCCCATCGAGTCGCCGGTCACGCGATTAACGCCCTTGCCGGCGCCCTGGAGCCCGCGGAAGATATTGCCGCCGCCGAGGACGATGCCCACCTGCACGCCAAGGCTGTGGATCTTCTTGACCCGTTCGGCCATGAACGCCAGATTCTTCGGGTCGATGCACTCGCCCGTTTCCTTGTTGCCCAGCACCTCTCCCGAGAGTTTCAGGAGGATGCGCTTATACTTCAAACGCGGACTTTTAGATTTCACGCAGTATATTATACTAAATTTTGGCGATTTTTGCAAGCGTAAAATGCGACTTTAGCGCAGAAATTATTTCGCCCAAATCCCCGTCGATGATGCGGTCGAGCGCGTAGACGGTAAGGTTTATCCGGTGGTCGGTAAGGCGATTTTGCGGGAAATTGTAGGTGCGTATCTTCTCGCTGCGGTCGCCCGAGCCCACCATCTCCTGCCGGTCCGCGCCAACGCGCGCCGCTTCCTCGCGCCGACGCAAATCGAGGATGCGCGCCTTCAAGGTGGCGTAGCACTTCTCGCGGTTGCGCTGCTGCGAGCGCTCGTCCTGGCACGTGGCCACGAGGCCGGTGGGCAAATGCGTCATGCGCACGGCGCTCTCGGTTTTGTTCACGTGCTGGCCGCCGGCGCCGCCCGCGCAGAAAAGATCGATGCGGATATCCTTGTCGGGGATTTCGAGCTCGTCCGATTCGTCCGCCTCGGGGAACACCACCACCGTGGCCGCGCTCGTGTGGATGCGCCCCTGGGTCTCGGTGACCGGCACGCGCTGCACGCGATGGGTGCCGCCCTCGAAGCGCAAGTCGCCGTAGGCGCCCGGGCCCATCACCGTGAAGAACCCCTCGCTCATGCGGCTCACCTTCCAGCCGCGGCTTTCGGCGTAGCGCGCGTACATGCGCTCGAGGTCGGCCGCGAAGAGCCCGGCCTCTTCGCCGCCGGTGCCCGCGCGGATCTCCATCACCGCGTTGCGCTCGTCCAAGGGGTCGGGCGGCACGAGCGCTTCCATCAGCTCGCGCTCGCTTTGGGCGATAAGCTCCGGATCGGTGCCGTCGTCCACCGCGAGCTCCCACATCACGTAGGCCGAGTCGAGTTTCTTGAGGAACGCGTACTCGCGCGTCAGCTCCAGATAGCGCTTGCGGTCCGATAAAACAGCCGGGTCGCCCAGGGCCGCTTCCACGGCGCCCAAACGACCCAGGATGTTTTTGATTTGTTGCCCGGATACCAAGGCTTACTTCGCAAACTTTGCGTAGCGCTTCTTGAACGAGTCAACGCGACCTTCGGTGTCCACCATCGTCTTCTGCCCCGTGAAGTAGGGGTGGCACGCGCTGCACGTGTTGACCGTCATCTCCTTCTTGGTGGAGCGGGTCTTGATCACGTTGCCGCACGCGCAGGTGATGGTGGCGTCGCCGTAGGCCGGATGGATATTGCTCTTCATGTTGTTTTGCCTTTCTTGCCAGAAATTGCCGCCGCGCCCTTGCCTTATTCGGCCGAAGCGCGGACCTTGCCTTCCTTGATGCGCTTCTCGATGACCGTCTTGGCGATGGAGGCGGGCACCGCTTCGTACTGCTTGAAGATCATCGTGAACGCGCCGCGAC
>JAFXST010000016.1 GCA_017525475.1 Kiritimatiellia bacterium
GCCGAAGGTTGCTGGTTCGATCCCAGTCAGTCGCACCATACCTTTAGATGAAATTCTGTTTGCGCACCTACGGTTGCCAGATGAACGTACGCGACTCCGAGGCGGTGGAGGCGCTGATGATCGCGGCCGGGCACGAAAAAGTGGCGAGCGAGGACGAAGCCGAGCTCGTCATCGTCAACAGTTGCACGGTGCGGCAGAAGGCCGAGGACAAAGCGGTGGGCAAAATGGGGTATCTGTGCTCCACCGGCAAGATGACGGGCCTGATGGGTTGCGCGGTCAAGCGTTTGGGGCGCGACGTGTTCAAGGTATTGCCCAAGCTCGACTTTGCGGTTGGGCCGCGGGCGTTCGGTCTCATCCCCAAGATCGTCGCGAGCAATCCCCACGGCGTACTCGAACTCGGCGACGATCTCATCCCCGAGGGGATGGGCGCGCACGAGGTCAAGGGCTTCCAGACGTTCGTGACGGTGCTGATCGGCTGCGACAACCGTTGCAGCTACTGCATCGTGCCCGACGTGCGCGGTCACGAATATTCGCGCCCCGAGGTCGAGATCGAGGCCGAAGTCAGGAGCCTCGTCGACCATGGAGTAAAGGAAGTTTGCCTCTTGGGCCAGTCGGTGCTGCGCTACGGCGCGCGCGAGGGCAAGGCGGATGCGTTCCCGCATTTGCTGGAGCGCCTGTGCGCGATCGAGGGGCTGGAGCGCATCCGGTTTACTTCGGCGCATCCCAAGGGTTGCACCGACGAACTTATCCGGGTCTACCGCACCTATCCGCAAATCTGCCGTCATCTGCACTTGCCGGTGCAGTCGGGGAGCGATAGGATCTTGAAGGAGATGGGCCGGCGCTACACGCGCGCGGAATATCTCGCGGCGGTCGCGAAACTGCGCGAGTTCGATCCCGAGTTTGCGATAACTACCGATATTATCGTAGGCTACCCCGGCGAAACCGAGGCGGACTTCGAGCTGACGCGCAGCTTGATGGAGGAGGCCGGGTTCGACAACAGCTTCGTGTTCAAGTATTCGCCCCGGCCCGGCACGCGCTCGGCGATGCTCCCCGACGATGTCGCCAAGGAGGAGAAGGAGCGGCGCGACCAGGTGCTGCTCGCAGACCAGGAGGCGCGGGGTTTAAGGCGCAACCAGGCGCTCGTGGGCACCGTGCGCGAAGTTTTGGCCGAAGGCCCCTCCAAGCGCAATCCGGCGCGTTACGCCGGGCGCGATTCGGGCAACCGCATCGTGGTGTGGGAGGGCGCGCGACCGGTGGGGAGCAAGGTACAGGTGCGCATCACCGAGGCGCACGCGCAGATTTTGATAGGAGAAGCGATATGAAAATAGCGATTGTGGGCGCGGCCGGGCGCATGGGGCGCATGCTCGTTAAACTGGGAGGCGCGGAAGTTGCCTACCAGGTGGACGTGGCCGAGGGCTATGCGCACGAGTGGGGCGCTAACTGCGAGGGCGTGGTGGATTTTTCGCACCACACGGCGGTGCCGGGCCTGGTGGAAAAGGCGGCGCAGGCGGGCATCCCCTACGTGATCGGCACTACGGGCCTTACCGCCGAAGAGCAGGCGCGGGTGAACGCGTGCGCCAAGCGCATACCGATCGTCCAGAGCGGCAACTATTCGCTCGGCGTCAATCTCCTCTTGGGGCTGGTCGAACAGGCGGCCAAAGTGCTGGGGCCGGAATACGACGTGGAAATAACCGAGATGCACCACCGGCACAAGAAGGATGCGCCCTCGGGTACGGCGCTGATGCTGGCCAAATCCGTGCGCGAAGGGCGCGGCGGCGGCGAGTTTTGCTTTGGCCGTCATGGCGACACCGGAGAGCGGCGCGAGGGGGAGATTGCCATCCACGCGCTGCGCGGCGGCTCGGTGGTGGGCGACCACACCGTGATGTTCGCGGGCGAGGTGGAGCGGGTCGAAATCGCGCATAAAGCCCAGTCTCGCGAGGCTTTTGCGGCCGGAGCGCTCAAGGCGATACGCTGGGCCAAGGGCAAGGCGCCGAAAATTTACACGATGAAGGATATACTTTTCGGCGAAAATATGATATAATATACCAACATACCACGGAAAGAAGGAACACTAGACCATGGGCATAAGAGTATTGGGCACCGGCAGCTATTTGCCGGAGAAGGTCGTCACCAACGACGACATCGCCAAGTCTTTGGACACCAACGACGAGTGGATCTATTCGCACACCGGCATCCATTCGCGCCATGTGGCCGGGCCGGACGAAAGTACCGCCACCATGGGCGCCGAGGCGGCGCGCCGGGCATTGGCGATGGCGGGCGTCGATCCGCTGGAGGTGGGGCTGATCGTGCTCGCCACCACCACGCCCGACTACAACGTCTTCCCGTCGACCGCGTGCGTGGTGCAGGATCTCCTCGGCTGCAAGAACGCCGGCGCCTTCGATCTGTCGGCGGCGTGCTCGGGCTTCGTGTACGCGCTCGAGCAGGCGCGCGGGTTCGTCAATTTCTATCCCGACAAGAAGGCGATCGTGATCGGCTCCGAGACGCTGACGCGCATCGTTGACTGGTCGGACCGTTCGAGCTGCATCCTCTTCGGCGACGGCGCGGGCGCGGTGGTGCTCGGCAACGACGAGGCGCCGGGCGTGGCCTCCACCAAGACCACGGCCCATACGATCCTCGGGGCCGACGGTTCGGGCAAAGACTTCATCACCCGCTCGGGCGGCACCCGCGAGGCGCTGCCCATCAATCCCGAGACGGGCGTGCCCATGCCCGCCAAGCCCATCGAACCCAAGATGAACCTGATGGGCCACGACGTGTTCGCCTTTGCGGTGCGGGCGCTTTCGCGCGTCGCCTCGCAGCTGTGCGAGCGCATGGAGACGACGCCGGCCGAGATCGACCGCGTGTTCGCGCACCAGGCCAACGGGCGCATCATCGAGGCGGTGGCGCGGCGCATGAAACTGCCTTTGTCCAAGTTCTGGCTCAACCTCGAGACCACCGCCAACACTTCGGGCGCGTCGATCCCGATTTCGCTCGACCAGGCGGTCAGGAGCGGCGAGCTCAAGGACGGCATGAAGATCGTCATGGTCGGCTTCGGCTCGGGCCTTACCTACGCCGGCACGTTCTGCACCTGGCCCAACCTGTAATTTCAAGGAGAAACGAAAATGAAGAAAGTCGTCATAACCGGAATCGGAATGATCACCGCGGTCGGCAACGGCAAAGAGGCCACCTGGGCTGCGGTCAAGAAGGGTACCAACGGTATTACCCGCATCACCAAGTTCGACCCCTCGCGCTGCACCTGCCAGGTGGCGGCCGAAGTCAAGGGATTCGAAGAGTACGCCATCGGCGGCGGGCTCTTGGACAAGAAGGCCGCCCGGCACATGGCGCCGTTCTCGCAGTATGCGGTGGCGGCGGCCGTGGAGGCGTGGAAGGACGCGGGCTACACCGAGGAGAACAAGCCCGACATGGATCGCGTAGGCACCATCCTCGGCGTGGGCATCGGCGGGCTCGACATCACCGGCGACAGCTACAAGGTGCTATTCGAAAAGGGCCCCGACCGGCTCTCGCCCTTGGCCATCCCCGAGCTCATCTCCAACGAGGCCGCGGGCAACGTGGCGATAACGCTCGGTGCCAAGGGTCCGGCGCAGATTGTAACTACTGCCTGCGCCAGCTCCACCGACGCTTTGGGCTACGCGATGGACGCCATCCGCGCCGGCCGCGCCGACGTGATCATTTCGGGCGGCTCCGAGGCGGTGCTCCTCGAGTTCTGCGTGGGCGGCTTCATGAAGGAGAAGGCGCTGGCCACCAAGTTCAACGACACGCCCGAGAAGGCTTGCCGCCCGTTCAACGTGGACCGCGACGGCTTTATCATGGGCGAGGGCGCTTCGGTGCTCATCCTCGAGAGCGAAGAGCACGCCAAGGCGCGCGGCGCCCACATCTACGCCGAACTCGCGGGCTACGGCTCCACTTGCGACGCCTACCACATCACGGCGCCCGATCCGTCGGCCGACGGGGCGGTCAAGGCCATCGAGATCGCGCTTAAAGACGCGGGCGTCGAGGACAAGACCCAGGTCGACTACATCAACGCGCACGGTACCTCCACCAAGCTCAACGACCAGATGGAGACGGCGGCCTTCAAGCGCGTGTTCGGCGACTGGGCCAAGCAGATCAACATTTCCTCCACCAAGCCGATGCACGGCCACATGCTGGGCGCCACCGGCGCCACCGAGGCGGCCATTTGCGCGATGGCGGTGGAAGAGGGCTTCTGCCCTGCCACGCTCAACTACGAAAACCCCGATCCCGAACTCGACCTCAACTACACGCCCAACGTGGGCGTGAAGCGCGACATTCGCGTGGCGGTTTCGACCTCGCTCGGCTTCGGCGGGCACAATGGCGTATTGGTTCTCAAGAAGGCTCAGTAATATGGAATTCCCGACGTACAAGAATACCTACAACCTGCCCGGCATCAAGCTGCTGCCGCACCGCCCGCCGTTCCTCTTCGTGGATACGCTTATCGCGGCGGACGAAACCGGGGGCATCGCGGAATACACCTACACCCTCGAGAAGAACGACTTCTTCAAGGGGCACTTCCCCGACTTCCCCATCGTGCCCGGCGTGGTGCTGTGCGAGACGTTGGCGCAGGCCGCCGGTGCGGCGCTGGTCGCGAGAGGCTTCCTCGGCGAAGAGTCGAGCTTCATCCTCGCCAGCATCGAAAAAGCCCGGTTCTACAAGCCCGTAAGGCCCGGCCACAAGCTGGTGACGGTGGCCCACAACGACAAGCTCGGGCGGATCATGGGCATCTTCACCGGCAAGGGCTACGTGAACGGCGAGCTCGCCGTGGAGTGCACGGTCAAGTGCATGCTCGGCCCCAAGGACTACAGCAAACTCAAGTAAGGCGCCGATGATCCAGATAGTGGGCGTAAGCGACCGGGGGCTCAAGGCCTTCAATGCGCGTCCGGCGTTCCCGGAGGCGGCCGAGCGCGCCGCCGCCGAGGTCCTCGCGGACATTCGCCAAAACGGCGACGAGGCGGTGGCCCGGTACGTGGAGAAGTTCGACGGCGTCAAACTGAAGCCGGCGCAGTTCAAACTCAAGAACCTCAACTTCTCCAAGATGGACAAGTCGCTCCAGCGCATGGTCAACGCGGCCTATGTGCGGGTGGTCAACTTCTCCAAGGCTTCGCTCAAGAAACGCTGGGAAATCGGCACCGCCAAGGGCGGGCGGATGGGCGAATTCTTTTCGCCCATGGATCGCGTCGGCGTTTACGTACCGGGCGGCACCGCGCCTTTGGCCTCCACCGCCATCATGACGGTTTCGCTCGCCAAAGTGGCGGGCGTAAGGGAAATCGTCGCGTGCACTCCGGCCGGCAAGGACGGGAGCGTCAACGAGGTTTTGCTCTACGCGCTCCAGCTCGCCGGCGCCACCGAAATCTACCGCGTGGGCGGCATCCAGGCCATCGGCATGATGGCCTACGGCACCAAAACGTGCCCCAAGGTGCAGAAGATCGCCGGGCCCGGCAACGCCTACGTCACCGCGGCCAAGCGCCAGGTTTACGGCTATGTGGCCATCGATCAGGTGGCGGGGCCGAGCGAAATCGCCATCCTCGCCGACGGTTCGGTGCCGGCCAGTTGGGTGGCGGCCGACATGCTGAGCCAGGCCGAGCACGGCTCGGGGCTGGAGAAGTCGCTGTGCGTTTGCACTTCGCGCCGGTTTGCGGGCGAAGTCGAAGCGGCGATTCTCGCGCAGGCGCAAAAGCTCGGCCGCAAGGATAAGATCGAGCGCGTGATCGAAGCGGGCGGGATCATGATCGCGGTCGCCAAGTCGGTGCCGGAGGGCGCCAAGGCGATCAACGACTTCGCGCCCGAACACTTGGAGATCATGACCAAGAACCCGCTCGACGCCATGCGGTTCATCCGCAGCGCCGGAGCCATCTTCCTCGGGCCGTGGACGCCAGAATCGGCGGGCGATTTCGTGGCGGGCCCGAGCCACGTCCTGCCCACCGGCGGCGCGGCCAACATGTTCAGCGGCCTTACGCCCGACGACTTCCGCCGCCGCCACAGCTACGTGCAGTTCGCCAAGGCCGACCTTATGGAGACCTTGCCGGTAATCAAGGCGTTCGCCGGTATCGAAGGGCTAGACGCCCACGGCCGGAGCGCGGAAATCAGGTTCGAATAGACGGGATCGCTTCCATGAATTGGATTTGCCTTCACGCATACGACATCGGCGGCGCTTTTGCGCGGTGCCTGTGGCCGTTTTTCGGCAAGCGCCGGCGCCTCGCGATCGACAATATCCTCAAGTGCGGGATCACGGGAGATAAGCGCGAGGCGGAGCGGATCGCGCTCAAGAGCTGGCAGCATTTGACCGGCCACATCATGGAGGCGCTCTTCGTGCCCAAGGTGATCACGCGCGACAATTGGCGCGAGCACCTGGATGTCGAGACCGAGGCGAGCCCCAAGGCGGTGAAACTCCTTTTGGAGACGCCGGATACGCCCATTATCATCGCGAGCTCCCACCATGGCGTATGGGAGGCGGCCACCAACGTCTTGAGTTTCGTGCGGCCGATGATCGCGATCGCCCGGGTGATGAACAACAAGTTCGTGCAGGGCTGGCTCAAGAACCACCACTTCCGCGGCAACATCACGGTAATCGACAAGAACCACGGCTTCAACGCCGAGATCATGGCGCAGTGGAAGCGCGACAACGCCGCCATGACGATTTTGATGGACCAGCATACTTCGGGCGGCATGCAGCTGGAGTTTTTGGGCCGGCCGGCCAAGACGTTCACTTCGGTCACGCGCCTCGCGATGCGTTACGGCTACCCGATTATCGTAGGCTCCTTCGTGCGCGTGGCGCCCTACAAGTACCGGCTGGTCGGCGGCGATCCGCTGGTGTTCGCCAAGGATGCCGATCGCGAAGCGGCCACGCAGCTTTTGAACGACCGGCTGGGCGAGGCGATACGCAAATATCCCGAGCAGTATCTGTGGGTGCACAAGAGGTGGAGATAAGATGTTTATCGACATTCTCTGCCTGGCGCTAACCTTCGTCTTCTTCTGGTCGACGATAATCGTCTTTCTGGGGCTGGTCAAGCCCTCGCGGACGTACCGCCGCGCCAAGGACAAACTGCATTTTACGGTGATAATCTGCGCGCGCAACGAAGCTAATGTAATCGCGTTCCCGGTCAAGACGTGCCTCGAGGCCGACTACCCCAAGGATAAGCTTCGTGTCGTGGTGTGCGCCGACAACTGCACCGACGCCACCGCCCAGGTGGCCGAGATCGCCGGGGCCGAGGTGTGGGTCAAGACCGTACCCAGCGCCGGCAAGGGCGACGTGCTCGAATGGGCCATGGAACGGCTAAAGGGCCAGGGGGCCGAGGCGGTGGCCGTTTTCGACGCCGACAACCGCGTGGACAAGCATTGGTTTGCCGCCATGAACGACGCCTTGCAGGGGGGCGAGCAGGTGGTTACCGGCTGCCGCCACGCCTCCAACAGCCTGGCGGGCATGATCAGCGGCTGGTACGCGGCCTATTGGGATGTGATGAACGAGCTTTCCAACCGGGTGCGCACCAATCTCGGGCTCTCCGGCAAACTTACGGGCACCGGGTTCGCGTTCAAGTACGCGCTTATCGAGGCGCGCGGCTGGGATACCCGCACGCTCGTGGAGGACGTGGAGTTTTCGGTGCAGTGCAACCTCGAAGGCGTACGCGTCTCCTACGTGGCCGACGCCGACTACGCCGACGAACAGCCCGAAACCTGGCGGGCGATGTGGCGGCAGCTCAGGCGCTGGGCGACCGGCGGCTGGCAGGTGGCGCGCGGCTACTTCTGGCCCTGGGTGGCGGCGCTGTGCAAGAAGCCGAGTTTGCGGCTTTTCGACAGTTACTTTGCGATCCTTACCGGCATGAGCGTCGCCTTCGTGCATTTTTCCAACATCCTCGCGCTCGCGCTCAACCGCAACTGGCACTTCTTCTTCAGCGTGTTCGGGAGCATCGTTTTCATGAGCTGGTTCATGTGCTTTTCGGCGGTGGCCCTGAGCAAGAAGGGCGGCGGCAAGCCCGGGTGGCTCGCGATTTTCACGTTTCCGCTGTTTTCGCTAATACTGTCGGCGTCGGTGCTGGTTACGCTGGTGTACCCGACCCGCACCTGGAAACCCATAACCCATGGCAACTGAATTCAAACTTTCCGATCCTTTCGGCAGCGCCCCCGTCCAGGCGCCGTTCGCGCAGTCGGTTTCGGCCGGAGTGGCGTGGCATGGGCTACCGGTGACGCGCCGCTATACGCTCGGGCAGCTCTTGGACCAGACGATCGCCCGCTGCGGCGAGAACGACGCGCTCGTTTTGGCCGATCGCGACTTTAGGCTTACCTGGTACGAGTTCGGCGAGGAAGTCGACCGCGTGGCCAAAGGCCTGATGGCGCTCGGGGTTCAGTACGGCGAGAAGGTGGCCATCTGGTCCACCAACGTGCCGCATTGGATTATTTTGATGTTCGCCACCGCCAAGATCGGCGCGGTGCTGTTGCCGCTCAACGTCAACTACAAATCGGCCGAAATCGATTTCGCGCTCAAGCAGTCGAACGCGGAGAATCTGTTCGTGATCGGCGGCTACCGCGATTGCAGTTATCTTGGCGTCCTCGATTCGCTCATCCCCGAGCTCAAGACTTCGATCCGCGGCAATCTCGCCTGCCGGCGCTATCCGCGGCTCAAGCGGCTATTTTACCTCGGGCCGGAGAAGCACCGCGGGTATTATTCGATGGCCGAGCTCATGGCGCTCGCGAGCGAAATAACCGATGTCGAGTACTGCGAGCGCCAGGAACGTTGCCGGGTGGACGATGTCGTCAACATGCAGTACACCTCCGGCATCACCGGCTTTCCCAAAGGCGTGCAGCTCACCCACTACAATATCGCCAACGACGGCTTTTGGATCGGGGCGTGCCAGAACCTGTCGATGCGCGATCGGGTTTGCATCCCGGTGCCGCTCTTCCACTGCTTCGGCTGCGTGTTGGGGGTGATGGCGTGCGTCAACCACGGCGCCACCATGGTACTTCTCGAGAAGTTCAGCCCCACCGCGATGCTCCACGCCATCGACAAGGAGCGCTGCACGGCCACTTACGGCGTGCCCACCATGTACATCGCCGCGTTCGACCATGCCGAATTCGGCAAATACGATCTTTCGTCGCTTAGGACCGGCATCATGTCGGGGGCGGCGTGCCCCGTCAACCGCATGGAGCAGGCGCAGCGGTACATGCCCGAAATCACCATCCCCTACGGCCTTACCGAGGCGGGGCCGGTGATGACGATGACGCGCTATTTCGAATCGTCCACCGTGCGCAAGTGCACCACCATCGGCCAGGCGCTGCCGGGGGTCGAGGTGGCGATCGTCGACCCCGAGACCAAGGAGCTCGCCCCCATCGGCCAAGACGGCGAAATCTGCTGCCGCGGCTACAACAACATGAAGGGGTATTACAACATGCCCGAGCAGACCGCGCGCTGCATCGACGAGAACGGCTGGCTCCACTCGGGCGATATCGGGCATATGGACGCCGAGGGCTACTACTACATCACCGGGCGGCTCAAAGACCTGATCATCCGCGGCGGCGAGAACATCAGCCCCAAGGAGGTGGAGGACTTTATCGCCACCATGCCGGGCGTGCGCGACGTGGCGGTGGTGGGGTGCCCCTCCAGGAAGTACGGCGAGCAGCCGGCCGCGTTCGTGATCGCGCAGCCGGGCGCGACGCTGACGGCCGGCGACGTCGAGGCCTATTGCCGCGACAAGATCAGCTGGTTCAAGATCCCCAAGTACTACCAGTTCGTCCAAGAGTTCCCGCTTACCGCTTCGGGCAAGATCCAAAAGTACAAACTTCGCGAAACCGCCAAGGAGCTGTGGCCCGACGCATGAAACTTTCCGATCCGTTCGGCAGCGCGCCGTCCCGGGCGCCGTTTTCCCAGTCGGTTTCGACGGGGGTCGCGTGGCACAATCTGCCGCTTCGTCGCAGCTACACGATCGGCCAGCTTCTGGACCAGACGATCGCCCGCTGCGGCGTCAACGATGCGCTCGTCCTCCCCGACCGCGACTTCCGCATGAACTGGTACGAGCTGGGGCGCGAAGTCGATTTGGTGGCCAAGGGGCTGATGGCGCTCGGGGTCAAGCGGGGCGAGCGGATCGCGCTTATCGCCACCAACATCCCGCATTGGGTGGTGTTGATGCTCGCGGCGGCCAAAATCGGCGCGGTGCTGTTGCCGCTCAACACCCACTACAAGAAAAAGGGCATCGATTTCGTCCTGCGCAATTCGGGGGCGGAGAACCTGTTCGTGTCCGACGGCTTCCGCGACGAGAGCTATATCGACGATCTCAACGAGCTTATCCCCGAGCTCAAGACCGGCTTGCGCGAAGAACTGCATCCGCACCATTTCCCCAATCTCAAGCGGGTGTTCTATCTTGGCGGCGCCAAGCACAAGGGCATGTATTCGCTCGACGAGCTCAAGAGTCTGGCGATCGGAGTGTCCGATTCGGCCTACTACGAGCGCCAGGCCAAGTGCCGCCCGGACGATGTGGTCAACATGCAGTACACCTCGGGCACCACCAATCTGCCCAAGGCGGTGTTGCTTACCCATCGCGGGCTGGTCAACAACAGCTTCTGGTCGGGCGCGTGCCAGAACTTCACTTCGCGCGACCGCCTCTGCATCCCGGTGCCGCTCTTCCATTGCTTCGGGTGCGTGTTGGGGGTGGTGGGGAGCCTCAACCACGGGGTGACCATGGTGCTGGTGGAACGGTTTACGCCGCTGGCGGTCATCGAGGCCATCCATCGGGAGCGGTGCACGGCCGTTTTCGGCGTGCCGACCATGTATATCGCGATGCTGGACCACCCCGAGCTCGCCAAGTACGATCTTTCTTCGCTCCGCACGGGCGTCATGTCGGGGGCGGTCTGCCCCGTCCACCGCATGGAGCAGGCGCACCGGTACATGCCCGAAATCACCATCCCATACGGGCTTACCGAGGGCGGACCGGTGATGACGATGACGCGCTATTTCGAAACCTCCACCCGCCGCAAGTGCGAGACGGTGGGCCAGGCGCTGCCGGGCATGGAAGTGGCGGTGATCGACCCCGAGACCAAGGAGCTCGCCCCCATCGGCCAAGAGGGCGAACTTTGCTGCCGCGGGCTGTACATGAAGCGGTACTACAATCTCCCCGAGGAAACCGCCCAGTGCATCGACGAAAACGGGTGGCTCCATTCCGGAGATTTGGGCAAGATGGACGCCGACGGCTACTACTATATCACCGGCCGGCTCAAAGACATGATCATCCGCGGCGGCGAGAACATCAGCCCCAAGGAGGTGGAGCAGTACATCGGCGCCATGCCCGAGGTCAAAGATGTGGCGGTGGTGGGGTGTCCCTCGCAGAAATACGGGGAGCAACCGGCGGCGTTCATCCAGCTGCACGACGGCGCCAAGCTTACGGGCGAGGCGGTGGAAAACTACCTCAAGCCCTTGATCAGCTGGTTCAAGATCCCCAAATACTACGAATTTCTGGACGAATACCCCAAAACCGCCTCCGGCAAGATCCAGAAGTTCAAGCTTCGGGAAATGGCGCGCACGCTCTGGCCCGACGCTTGAGATGCAGGCGGTGTGGATAGTCGGCGACGACCTGGAGGATTACATGGCCCAGGTTTTCGCGTCGCTCGCCGAACGGCCGCGCACGTTGTTCGGCAAAGTGGAAGGCGCCAAGGGCGACTACGACTTCAACGGCAAGTTCGGCGGCCGTTACTTGTCCGAACATCCCATCCCTATGCGCTTTACGCCCGATCGTCCCGTATATCTCCTCTTCCGTCCGACGAGCGGCGGCCGCACCCGGGTGTATCGTGTCCCGGATGTCCCATTTCTTACGCGCTGGTGTCACAGAATGACCCAGTTATGGGGCGAATAGGCTTGGCACCACGTTTGCTTAATAGTTGGTGTCGCCTCGTAATGCGACAAGAAAGAGAGAAAAAGATATGGCAAAAGTACTAGGAATTGACCTCGGAACTACCAATAGCTGCATGGCGGTTATGGAAGGTGGCGAAGCTACCGTGATTCCGAACAAGGAGGGCGCGCGCACTACGCCTTCGATCGTGGCTTTCACCAAGACGGGCGAGATTCTCGTCGGGCAGGCGGCCAAGCGTCAGGCGGTTACCAACCCCAAGAGCACCATTTACTCCATCAAGCGCTTCATCGGCCGCCGTTTCGACGAGATGACCGACGAAATCAAGATGGTGCCTTACGAAGTGGTGCGCGCCGACAATGGCGATGCGGCCGTGCGCGTCAACGGCAAGGTGTACACGGCGCAGGAAATCAGCGCCATGATCCTGCGCAAGCTCAAAGAGGACGCCGAAGCGTTCCTGGGCGAGAAGATCACCGAGGCGGTGATCACCGTGCCCGCCTACTTCAACGACCAGCAGCGCCAGGCGACGAAAGACGCCGGCAAGATCGCGGGCCTCGACGTCAAGCGCATCGTGAACGAGCCTACGGCCGCTTCCCTCGCCTACGGTCTCGAC
>JAFXST010000003.1 GCA_017525475.1 Kiritimatiellia bacterium
CCCGCGGCCAGGTCGAGAGCATCCGCAAGGAGTATTCCGACGTCATCGTCATCGATCCCGAGGTGCTGGAGCCCGAGGTGCCGCCGCCGGCAAAGCCCGCCAAGTCGGCGCCGCCCAAGGTGGCGCCATTGGGCAACCAGGCCACTTTGGAGGCGCGGCTCCGCAACGAACTCTTGCGCGCGCGCCAGAAGGGCATGGATTTTTCGTTCCTCAAGAAGCGTTAAGGATCTAGCCCATGACCGAGGCCGAATACGAAAGCATCATCGCCAAGCTCCGCGAGCAGGTTTCCGCGCTCGAAAACGAAGTGCGCCGCTATCCCGCCGAGGCCACCGACATCGCCAATCTGCAGACGGCGGTATACGGGCTCATGACCGACGAGGTCAAGGAACTGGGCGAGGCCATCGACGCCGAGAAGCGCGAATTCGAGGAGTTCAAGGCCCGCCACGAAGCGCGCTACGACCGCATGCTGGAGTTTCGGCGCAATCTCCAGAAGCGCCTGGGCGGCAACATGGAGGATATGGCCCGCCGGGCGCTCGCCGGCCGTTCCGAGGATCCGCGCACGGCGCTGTTGCGCAAGGAGTTCGACGACTACCGCGAACGCATGGACCGGCTCTCGCGCGCCAACGCCGAGACGATCGACCGGCTTAAGGAAGAGCTCGACGTGGAGCGCAGCAACAACCTGCGCAGTCGCGCCGACAACGGGCTCGACGCGGCGCAGCTGCAGCGCCAGGTGACCGACCTCCAGAGCCGCCTCTCGCTGCGCGAGCAGGAGCTCATGTCCGCCAAGCAGCGCATCGACGAGCTCCAGCAGAGCCAGGCGTTCCACCAGCAGCAGCTCATGGCCAAGCTGGCGCATCTGGAGTCGCCGTCGATCGGCACGGTGCAGACTTTGGCCACCAACCAGTCGCGCGAGGCGCGCATGGTCAAGATCCCGAACTGGATGCGCCTCGGGAAGTAACATGCTGCAAGGTGCGTTAGTTGCGCTGTTGGCGACGCTTTCGGTATGGGATTACCCCGCCCGGTGGCGCCAGCACGAGTATCTGCGCGCCCAGTTCGTCGAAGCCGTGCGCGAAGGCGACACGGCCACCATGACCGAAGTCTGCCGCAAGGGCATCGAGCTCTTGCCCGACGACCCCACCTGGCATTTCAACCTGGCGTGTGCGCTCGCCTACTACAAAAACCCGGAGCCCGCGCTCGATGCGCTCGAGGAGGCCATCGACCTCGGCTTCCGCGACGCCGACAAAATCGTCGCCGATCGCGATCTCGCCCGGCTCAAGACCCACCCGCGCTTCAAGGAGCTGGTGGACTATGCGCGCGACATGGCGCGCAAACCCCTGATGTTCGGCCCCATGGCCAACTGCCCGGCCACGGGCCTCTTCGGCAAGAGCGTCGTCATGGGCGAGCAGAACTTCGCGTGGGATTTCGATTCGGGCGCGTTTTCGGCCCGGCTCCAGCTGGCCCCCGACGGCGCCAGGACGGGCAACACGGGCGACCTTTACTTCAACCGCGACGGCATGCATTCGGTCCTCAACGCGGCGGAGTTCCCGGGGCTTACCGTCGTCAAGCTCGACATGGACGGGCGCGAGCGCGGCATGGATCTCAATGCGCCCAACATGCTCTTCCCCTATCCCGTCTTCGGCAACTGTTCGCGCGCGTTCACCCAAGGGCCGTACTGGCGCAGCCTCCCGCGTTCGCTCTTGACCGCCGAGTGCTACCGGCTGGGGCTCATGCTCAAACTCTATCTTTCCAACCAGGTGTGGGTATTCCCGGCTGCGTGCGACGGCGCAAGCGGCAAGTACGGCGACGTGTTCCAGTCGGTCTCGCCCTACTTCTTCGTGACCGAGGGCCAAAGCTGGTCGGACCAGTATTACCTCAAGGCGGCGCTCGAGTGCTCGCGCAATTTCCGCCCCGAGGTCAAGGCCGAAATCCTCAAACGCGGCGCGCTCGCGCCCACCATCCAAAAGCTGGTGCGCTCGTCGCTCCATTCGGTGACCAACGAGGCTGCATATCTCTCGGCCAAGGCGCACCCGACCGCGCTCCCCCCCGGCGGTCTCGATCTTGCGCGCATGAAGGCGGCGGCCAAGGCGATGACGGTGGCGGAAATCCCGCCCATCGCCGGCATCAAGGTTACGACCCCCCCCGTCAAAAACCCCGAATCCATCCCCGAGTGCACTTACGCCACAGGCCTCGCCTGGGCGTTCATCCTGCGCGCTCCCGACGAAACGCGCGAGTTCTACATCAAGGCGCACGGCGCCAAGGAGTTCGCTTTTTCGTGCGTGCACGGCGATTGCCGGGTCGAACAGCTCGCCGGCGACACCGCCAAGGTCACGGTCAAGCGCTCGTCGCTCTCGCCTACGAGCCGCGTGGACGTGGCGGTGTTCGGCCGCAATCCCGGCACCGGCTGGGGGGCGCCCTCGTTCGTCTCTTTCTCGGCGGTGGATCCCTCCGCCCCGTATTCCGACCCCGTACTTACGATTCTAAAGGAGTAAAACCATGAGTCAAACCGTATGGAACAGGTCCGGCTTCCCCAAAGTGGGGATCCGCCCCATCATCGACGGCCGCCGTCGCGGCGTGCGCGAGAGTCTGGAAGTCCAGACTTACGAAATGGCCAAAACGGCCGCCAACTTGATTTCGTCGTCGCTCAAGTACCCCGACGGCACGCCCGTCGAGTGCGTGATCGCCGACACCACCATCGGCGGCGTCGCCGAAGCCGCGGCCTGCGCCGAGAAGTTCCGCCAGGAGAACGTGGGCGTGTCGCTGTCGGTCACGCCTTGCTGGTGCTACGGCACCGAGACGATGGATGCCGATCCGCAGATCCCCAAGGCGGTGTGGGGCTTTAACGGCACCGAGCGCCCCGGCGCGGTGTATCTGGCCGCCATGCTCGCCGGCTACGCCCAGCGCGGCATGCCCGCCTACGGCATCTACGGGCGCGAAGTGCAGGAGAAGGACGACAAGACCGTGCCCGCCGACGTCAAGGAGAAGATCCTGCGCTTCGTCAAGGCGGGTCTCGCCGTCGCGATGATGAAGGGCAAGAGCTACCTCTCGTGCGGCTCTTCCGCCATGGGCATCGCCGGCAGCTTCGTGGACGTCTCGTTCTTCCAGTCGTATCTCGGCATGCGCCCCGAAAACATGGACATGTGCGAGATCGAGCGCCGCATCGCCGAAGGCATCTACGACAAGGACGAGTACGAAAAGGCGCTCGCCTGGACCAAGAAGTGGTGCAAGGAGGGCAAAGACTACAACCCCAAGGCTATCCAGAAGTCGCGCGAGGCCAAGGACCGGGATTGGGAGTACGTGGTCAAGATGGCCATCATCATGCGCGACATGATGGTGGGCAACCCCAAGCTCGCCGAGATGGGCTTCGGCGAGGAGGCGGCCGGGCGCAATGCGCTGGCGGCGGGCTTCCAGGGCCAGCGCCAGTGGACCGACCACTGGCC
>JAFXST010000017.1 GCA_017525475.1 Kiritimatiellia bacterium
ATTATCATCAAACGCGGCCACATATAGTTATCAACATTTTTTGTTGATAACCGGTTTACAACTTTCAATAAGATTTAATTGCCAAACCGAACCAAATTATGTTAATATATACGCCGACACGGTATATAAGGCTTACAACCCATGAGCGACAAGCAACTTGAAGAGTTGTGGAACCGGGCAAGAGAGATTTACCTGGCCACGACTGTCGACCCTGCGGAAAAGGGCAGGGCCGAGCGGTATTTTTCCTCGGTGCGGCGAGTGGAGAGGCGCGGCGAGGGTCTGGTAGTGATTCTCGCGAGCAGCTTTGCTCAGAACATCTTCGCCAACGATATCGCCGGCAAGGTGCGTAAAGTCCTGGAGCTCGCGGGCGCCGGCAACAATCTCGATATCACGTACGAAGTAGGCGAAGCGGGCGCCTCCGAAAAGCCGCTCCCGCAGCCGAGCGATCCCGCGCCCAAAGCCGCGCCAGCGCCGGCCGCAGCCACGTTCAACTACAGCACCATGCCGCTCAACCCCGAGTACACCTTTGCCGAATTCGTCAAAGGTCCTTCCAATTCCTGGGCCTACGCGAGCGCTCGCGGCGTCGCCGAAAAGCCGGGCGCCAAGGAATACAATCCGCTTTTCATCCATGGCGGCACGGGGCTCGGCAAAACCCACCTGATGCAGGCAATCGGCAACGAGCTCATCAACCGCCACGCCAATCTCAAGCTTTGCTACCTTTCCACCGAAACGTTCATGAACGAATACATGAACGCGCTCGAGAAGCACACTATCGACCAGTTCCGCTCCAAGTATCGCTCGATGGACGTGCTTCTTATGGATGACGTACAGTTCATGGTCTCAAAGAACAACCTCCAGGAGGAATTCTTCAATACCTTCAACGCGCTGCAGAACGCCGGCAAGCAAATAGTAATGACGAGCGATGTGGCGCCAAAATACCTGCCGGCCTTGGAACCGCGCCTTATGAGCCGCTTCGAAGGTGGCATGGTACAGTCGATCGAAGCGCCGGGCCTCGAAACCCGCCTCGCCATCTTGCGCAAGAAGACCGAGAACTACCGCAACCAGATTCCCGAGCTCGCAATTACTTTTATCGCCGAGAATATCCGTAGCCACGTGCGCGCGATGGAAGGGGCGTTAAGCCGCGTCAAAATGATGGTCGATAGCGATCCCGATTTCGTAAAGTCCATCAATCTCGATATGCTCCATAAGCACCTACAGGATCTCGTCGAGAAGGAACGCAAAATCAAAAAAACCACGTGCGAGGAGATTATCGAGGTCGTCTGCGACAAGTTCGGAATCACCATCCCGCAAATTCTCTCAAAGGAGCGCACGATGGAACTGGTGGTGCCAAGGCAGATGGCGATGTTCATCTCCCACAAGTTCACCCCCTTGGGCCTCAAGGTGATCGCTCCAAAGTTCAACAAGACCCATGCTACTATCCTCAACGGGGTAAAACAGTTCCAGAAGCAGATGGATGTGGATCCAAATTTGCGCGCTTCGCTCAACGAAGTACTGGAGCGGCTCGGGTTCACAATGAATGACATAAAGGATTGACAAGTTGAAGACAAGTAAGAGTTGTCATCTGTTTTCAACCGCACTTAAAACGGTTGTCAAAACCTTTTGCTTCAACACAGCCAACGATTGCAAGGGTTCTGACAAGTTGTCAACTTGTCTACACGCTTAATAATAGGAATAAACAATATATATTAAATCAATATATCAGTAAGGTCAACAACAACCATGAAATTCCAAATCACCCGCTCCGCTTTCATCGACGGCATCCGCAAAGTCCAAAACGTAATCTCCGGTCGCGATAACCTCGCCATTCTCCAGAACGTCAAGATCGACGCTACCGAAACCGGCCTTACCCTCACCACCACCGATCTCGACATCACCATCAAGTGCCAGATCGACGCCGAAGTCAAAGTACCCGGTTCCACTACGCTCCCCGCAAAACTTCTTGCCGCCGCCATATCCAAAGCCGAAGACGGCGTTATAGAAGTTGCTGTCGACGAGAAGGACCAGGCAACCATAACCTCCGGACACGCCCGCTATCGTCTGGCCGGCAAGAGTGCGCGCGATTTTCCGGTAATCTCCGAATCCGAAGAAACTAGCGTCTACACCGTCTCCAAGGCGGTCCTGGGCGAGATGTTCCGCAAAACAGCTTACGCCGCGAGCCAGGAAGATACCCGCCGGGCGCTTAAAGGCGTGCTGCTCAGCTTCAAGAACGGCAAACTCACCATGGTCGCCACCGACGGTCGCCGCATGGCCAAGGTAGAGCAAGAGCTAGAGTTCCCGGCCGTCAACGAAAACGATATTATCGTCCCCTCCAAGGCGGTTGCCGAAATCGTCCGCTCTTTAAGCGGCGAAGGCGACGCCAAAATCATCATCCGCAAGGCCAACCTCTGCTGCGAGGTGGATGGAGTCAGGATTTTCTCCAAGCTGATCGACGATACCTACCCCAACTACAATGTCGTCATCCCCGCCAATCTTACCGAAACCGTCCAGGTCGACCGGCAGCTCCTCATGAAGGCGCTGGAGCGCGCAAGCGTCATGAGCATGGACGAATCCCGAGCTACGCTTCTTACCTTCGAGGCCAACATTCTTACCGTCAGCTCTGGCCAGAGCGACATCGGCGAAGTAAAGGATGAAGTTGCGATCAAATATATCGGCGAAAAAATCGAGACCGGCTTCAACCCCGCTTACATCATGGACGCCTTGCGCGCCATCGACGACGACGAGGTCACCATCAAAATTTCCAATGGCCATACGCCGATCATCATCGCCTGCAGCGTACCGTTCATCTACGTGCTGATGCCGTTGCGCCAAAAGTAATGAAACTCTTTACCGACAAAAACTACCCCATCATCCTCAGCTGCGCCAAGGGTCTCTCCCAGTTCACGGCCGCGGAGGTTAAGGAACTCGGTTACGAGATAATCGAGGTTACCGAAAATACGGTAGTGGTGCGCGGCGATATTCGCGACGTGATGCGCCTCAATCTCAAGCTCCGCACCGCCCATCGCGTGCTGGTGCCGCTCCTTCGGGCCGATTGCCGCAATATCCGCGACCTCTACGAGCTCGTATATTCCATCGACTGGGAGCATCACTTCGACCCCGACGGCTACTTTAGCGTCGCCTCGATCGTCCACAACCAAACGGTGCGAGATACGCGCATCCCTTCCCTTTACACCAAAGACGCCATCGCCGATCGCATGCGCGACAAGTGCCAGCGCCGCCCCAATTCCGGCGGAGCCAACCTGGGCGCGGCCGTCTTCGTCTACTGGGAGCGCAACGAGGTTATCGTCTATCTCGACACCACTGGCGAGCCGCTCTCCAAGCGCGGCTACCGCAAAATCCCCGGCTCCGCCCCCATGCAGGAGACGCTGGCCGCCGCCTGCATCATGGCGCTCGGCTGGGACAAAAAGACGCCGTTCGTCTCGCCGATGTGCGGCTCGGGCACTCCCGCAATCGAGGCGGCGATGATGGCCATGAACCGCGCACCCGGGTTGCTCAAGAGCCACTTCGCCTTCCAGTCGATCCTCGGGTACGACCGCATCATACCCGGCGAATCCGCCCCGCGCGTAGCCCCTAGGCAGCATGCCGGCGCCACGCCCGAGCAGATCTGGCGCGAAATCGTGATGGACGTCAAGGCCGAGGAACGTACCGACAACCTCCCGCCCATCATCGCCACCGACATCTCCCCCGAGGCCGTCGAAAACGCGCACTCCAACGCCATCAACGCGGCGGTCGCCTCCTATATCCAGTTCCAGGCGTGCGATTTCGGCCAAACCCCCATCCCCGAGGGGGAAAAAGGCACCATTTTCTTCAACCCCGAGTATGGCATTCGCCTCGGCACCTTCGAGGAACTCGAACCAATCTACTATCGCATGGGCACGTTCATGGCCGAAAAGTGCGCCGGTTGGACGGGCGGCATCATCACCGGCAATCCCGATCTCGCCAAGGTGGTACCTCTTTACTATCGCAACCGGGTGCCGTTTTTCAACGGTCCCATCGACTGCCGGCTCTTCGTCTACGAAGGCTGCAAGCTCAAGGAAGCCAACAATGGAAATCAATGAATTTCTCGAGGCGGCCGAAGCCGCCGCCGAAGCCGCCGCTGCGGCTGCGGACGAAGAAACGCAAGAACTCGACGTGCAGAAAGCGGTAGTCGAAGAACTTGCCGCCGAAAAGGCCAAGCTCGCCGAAGAACTCGCCGCCATGCGCCGCGAACTCGCGCTAAAAGACGGCATCAACAAGGCCATGGAGGCGCAGAAGGCCGGGCTCGAAGCGCAGGTAAACGCCCTCAAGGCCGAAAACTCCCGCCTCGAGGCCGCCATCGCCGAGCTCGAAATGAAGTCGTTCGACGAGCAAGCGCGCAATCCCAATATGCTCGCGCTCCTCGACCGCGAGGTCGAACTCCCCGATCGCTTCCCGGGCGAAACGCGCGACCATGTTATCGAAGTCCTTCGCGAGGCCAAGGACAAGGCCGAGGCGGAAGGGCGGCTGCGCAAAGCGCAACTCCTCGAAGGGGTCCTGATCGCGAACGAGCCTACGGGCAACCTCCAGGCCAAGCGCGCCGCGCTCGAGAAGTTTCTCGAAGCCAACCACAATGTTATCAACGGCACGGTTATCAACGAACTTGATAAGTACGGTATAAAGTATAAAGACGGCGACAAATACCTGCTTATCAGCGAAATTCTGCAAAGGACGTACTAAAATTATCAACAATATATCAACACCTGTTGATAACTTTTACCTTGACAGTTGATATTATCAAATGATATAATACCATCTTGTTGATAACTTATGAAGAATCTTGATAAATCGATTTGCTTGAAGTTCCGGGATGCGCGTCGCGCCGCGGGGCTCTCGCAAAGCCAACTAGCGCAAGAGTTCGGCTGCAACCAGTCGGCGATTTCGATGTTCGAGCAGGGCGACGGCACTAAGCTCGGCGACGAAGTAATCGAGCGCATGGCCACCAAGTTCGGCTTGTCGCTCGCGGCCCCGGCCGCCCCCGCGGCCACACCGGTCCGCACTACGCCTAAGACGGGCTTTTGCCCCAATCCCGCTTGCCCCTCCAACCACGCCTATCAAGTGGAAGGGCGCACGTTCTTCAGTCCCCACCCCGACGAGTGCGATCCCGTGGGCGGCAAGTTCTGCGTGTGGTGCGGCGAAGTCCTGGAACGCGTCTGTCCCAACTGCGGCGCGCCGCTCAATCCCGGCGGCGTGTGCTCCGTCTGCGGGAAACCCTATATCGTTACATGACTACGCTTCTATCCGGCGGCACCGTCATCGACGGTAGCGGCAACCCCGCATCCTTGAGCGATGTGCTCGTCGAAGGCGAGCGCATCCTGGATGTGGGCGCGCCCGGCACGCTCGGGGAAGCCGACCAGGTAATCGACGCCGCCGGCAAGGTGGTGACGCCCGGCTTTATCGATTTCCACTCCCATAGCGACGCCTATCTTGTCTTGGAGCCCGACGCCCCGAGCAAAATTACCCAGGGCATCACCACTGAGGTCAACGGCCAATGCGGCGGCAGCGTCGCCCCGCGCTACGGGGAAGCCCGGCTCTCGTCCGACTGGGCCTCGCTCCTCGGAGACAAACTTACCTGGCGGAGCCTCGGCGAATACCGCACCGTTTTGGAAGCGGCGCGCCCGGCCGTCAACACCGTGCAGTTCGTGGGCCACAATACCTTGAGGTCTTCGGTGGTGGGCTACGCCGGGCGGCTCGCGACGCCGGACGAACTCAAGCGGATGGAAAACCTCCTCGCGCACAGTCTCGACGAAGGCGCCTTTGGCCTTACGACCGGGCTTATCTACCAGCCGGGCAAATATTCCGATTTCGAGGAAGTCAAACGCCTAGCCGCCGTCACCGCCAAGCAGGGCGGCTTTTACGCTACCCATATGCGTTCGGAAGGCGACAAGATCCTGGAGGCCATCGACGAAGTGCTCGCGCTCGTCGAAGCTACCCAAATCCGCGCCGAGATCAGCCACCTCAAAACGAGCGGCAAGCGCAATTGGCACAAGATCGACGCGGTGCTCGACAAAATACAAGGCGCCGTGGATGCGGGCAAGCTCCTCGGGAGCGACCGCTATCCTTTTACCGCCGCGGGCACCGATCTCGATGTGGTGTTCCCCGATTGGGCGGGCGAGGGCGCGGCCAAGGCCGAATGCGTGCGCCTGGCCGATCCGGCTACGCGCGCGCGCATCGTCTCCGAGCTCGACGCGTCCGGGCGCGACTGGTCGCTCGTTATGGTAGGCGGCACCTGGAGCAAAGACACCAAGCGCTTCTCGGGGCGGACGATCGACAAGATCGCGGCCGAACTGGGCGTTACCCCGGGTGCGGCCGTCTGCCAGATTCTCGCGCTCGACGAGTGCCGCACCGGCGGATTTTTCTTCGGGATGAGCGAAGACAATCTCGACAAGATCCTTTTGCGCCCGTGGATCGTTCCCGGGAGCGACGCGTCCTTGCGCGCCCCCTGGGGTCCCTTGGGCGCCGACCATCCGCACCCGCGCGCCTACGCCACCATGCCGGAATTCCTGCGCCGGCTTCTCAAACTCGGCGTCTCGCGCGAAGATGCGATCGCGCGCATGACCGGCATTCCGGCGCGCCGGTTCGGCCTCAAGGCGCGCGGCCTCGTCGCCCCCGGATATATGGCCGATCTCCTCCTCCTCGATTTCGACAATTTCCGCTCCGCTTCGACCTACCACGATCCCCACCGGTTCACGACCGGCGTGGAACTTGTCATGGTCAACGGCACCATCACCTACCAAGGCGGCAAATTCACCGGCCGCCGCAACGGCCGCTTTTTGGAAAGGGACTAAATGAACAGCAAAATCCAAATTCTGCCTTCGCTCCTCGGAGCCGACCTCGGCGATTTGCGCGGCGGCATCCGGCTCGCCGAACAAGCCGGCGCCGATGCGCTCCATATCGACATCATGGATCCGCACTTCGTGCCCAACATGTCGTTCGGGCCCTCGGTCGTCAAGCTCTCGCGCGAGACCTGCCCCAATCTCTATCGCAACGTGCATCTCATGATGCTCCGCCCCGACCTCTATCTCAAGCCCTTTGCCGAGGCGGGCGCCCAGACGATCCAGATCCACGTGGAAGCCAATTGCGACGTGGGCAATACTTTGATCCGCATCCGCGAACTGGGTTTGAGGCCCGCCATCGCCATCAACCCCGAGACGCCGGTCGAGCGGCTCAAGGAATTTTTGGGCATTGTCGACGAAGTGCTGGTGATGACCGTGCACCCCGGCTTCGGCGCGCAGCAATTTATCGGCGAATGCCTCGACAAAGTCAAGTACATCCGCGACCGGCAGCCGCAAATCGACGTGATGGTGGACGGCGGCGTCAATGGCGAAACGGCGCCCCTCTGCATCCAGGCGGGCGTCAACATGCTCGTATCGGGGAGCTATCTCTACAAGCAGCCCGATATGGCCAAAGCGGTGGAGGCGATGCGCCATGGCTAAAATACTTTTGGGCGTAACCGGCTCCATCGCCGCCTACAAGGCGGCCGAGCTCGTGAGAATGTTCGTCAAAGCTGGCGACGAGGTTAGGGTCATGATGACCGAGGCCGCCGCCAAGTTCGTAGCCCCGCTTACCTTCCAGACGCTGTCGCAAAACCCGGTTTCCCTCGAACAGTTTGCCGAAGTCGCCGAGTGGAAGCCCGGCCATATTTCGCTCGCCGACTGGGCCGATGTGTTGGTGGTGGCCCCCGCCACCGCCAACACCTTGGCCAAAATGCGCTTTGGGCTCGCCGACAATCTCCTTACCTCCACGCTCCTCGCGACGCGCGCGCCCGTCGTGGTGGCGCCCGCCATGAACGACGGCATGTGGGAGAACGCGCAGACCAAGGAGAATTTAAGCGCCCTCGAAGCGCGCGGCGTCAAGGTGGTGGAGCCGGGCTCGGGCTTCCTCGCCTGCGGCACCACCGGCAAAGGCCGCGTCGCCGACTTGCAACAGATTTTCGATGCGGCCAAGGAGGCGGTATGCAGCAAAAACTAAAGCCCTTGTTTATCGTCATGTCGGCGCCGAGCGGCTGCGGCAAATCGACGCTTATCGACATGCTCCTCCAGGAGTACCACGATCTATCCTATTCGATCAGCTGCACCACCCGGGCGCCGCGCGGCGAAGAGGAAAACGGCCTCGACTACCACTTCCTCACCAAGGAGCGTTTCGAGGAGCTGCTTGCCCAAGACGCATTCATGGAACACGCGCTCGTCCACGGTAACTACTACGGTACCTTGAAAGCCCCCATCGTCGAAGTGCTGAACGAGGGCCACTCGATGATCCTCGATATCGACGTGCAGGGGGCGGCCAAGGTGCGCGAGTACGTGCGCGGACTCCCCGATACCGACCCCCTCAAAATTGGGTATGTCGACATCTTCATTCTCCCGCCCTCGATGGAGGAGCTGCGCAATCGCCTCGTGGGCCGCGGCACCGACAGTCCCGCCGTCATCGAAAAACGCCTGGCCAACGCCGAGGGCGAAATCGCCCGTCAGCACGAATACATGTACCAGGTGACCAACGACGATCTCGGAGTGTGCTACAAGCGGCTCTGCGATCTGATCGACGCCTTGTCGGGGCGGATGTGATGCGGATTCTCTCTCGCGCCGAGTGGACCGAAAGTCCCGACCAACCCAAACCGGACGTCAGCCAAGTGCCGCCCATGGAGCGGCGCCGGCTTACGCCGGTGGAGCGTGCGGCGCTTAGCGTCGCCCTCAAGGTATACCCTCAAGGCGAGGAAGTGCCGGTGGTATTTGCCTCGCGCTGGGGCGAAATTGGCACCACCTTGAAGCTCATGCGCCAGATGCACGACGAGGGCGAAATGTCGCCTGCGGGCTTTAGCGCCTCGGTGCACAACGCCGCCCCCGGGCAGCTGTCGCTCTTGACCAAAAACCGCGCGCCCTATACCGCCATTGCGGCCGGGCCGGAGTCGCGCGCCATGGGTTTGCTCGAGGCGTCGACCTATCCCGGCAAAGTGGTGTTTGTGTACGCCGAAGAGGCGACGCCCGAGTTCTACCGGCCCTACTTCCCCGACGTGCGACCCGCCCACGCCGAGGCCATGCTGCTCGTCAACGACTAGCCGCCGACATTCCCATTGCAATCGGGGCGGAAATTTGGTATACTACACGGCATGAAGACGGAAGAGGATAACAAAGTGCGGCCGAGCGCCATGGCGCTGGTGCCGTTCGGGGTGTTTGCCGCGTTTTACGTTGGTTTGTCGCTTTGGGCCACGCACCTCGGCTACGAGATGCCGTGGTACAAGGTGTCGATGCCGATCGCGTTTCTGGTGGCGTCGGCCGTATCGCTGCTGATGGGGCGGCGGCCGCTCGACGAGAAGGTGGAGACTTACGCGCGCGGCATGGGCGAGACGAACATCATGATCATGTGCCTCATCTTCATCCTGGCCAGCACCTTTGCGACGGTCGCCAAGGGCTCGGGCGCGGTCGATGCGGCGGTGGCGATCGCGCAGGTGCTGGTGCCGACGCGCCTCATGGTGGCGGGCGTGTTCCTCGTCTCGTGCCTCATTTCGCTGGCGGTTGGGACTTCATGCGGAACGATTGCGGCGGTAACGCCGATCGCCCTCGGGTTTGCCGGACCGCTCGGCCTCAGCCCGGCGCTGCTGATGGGGGCGGTGATCGGCGGGGCGATGTTCGGCGACAACATGTCGATGATTTCGGATACGACGATCGCCGCCACGCGCACGCAAGGGGTGCGGATGAAGGACAAGTTCATGGCCAACGGCCGGATTGCGGCGCCGGCGGCGCTAATCGCGCTCTTCCTGTATGCGGTTTCGGGCGCGGCGGCCGGGACGGTGGAAGCGCCCGCCATCGCCTGGCAGCAGCTTGTCCTGGTGCTGCCGTACGTGCTCATCCTGGTGTTGGCGCTTTTGGGCTTCAACGTGATGGCGCTCCTCTTTGCGGGCACGGTGATCGCGGCGGCGATCGGGGGCGTGCTCGGCCGCTTGGCGTTTTTCGATATCATGGATCTCTTGGGCAAAGGCACGCTCGGCATGGGCGAAACGCTGATCGTCGCCTTGCTGGCGGGCGGGCTCTTCAGGTCCGTGCAGGCCAACGGCGGCATCGCGTACGCGACCAACAAGATCGCCAAAGTCATCCGGGGGCCGCGCACGTGCGAGCTCGGCGTATTCTTGCTGGTCGCGGCCATCAATTGCTTTACCGCCAACAACACGGTGGCGATCGTCATCGCCGGACCCATCGCCAAGGAGTGCGCCGATAAATTCGGGGCGGCGCCGGTGCGCATCGCCTCGGTGCTCGATACCGCCTCGTGCATCGTGCAGGGGCTCATCCCGTACGGTGCGCAGATTCTGATTGCGATGGGCGTGGCCAAGGGGCTGGAGATTCCGGTCGATACGTTATCGCTCTTATCTAGCCTCTATTACCAGCCGCTCCTGGCGCTGGCGGTTTTGCTTTCGATGCTCGGCGGCAATCGGCGCGCGGCGTAGATTTTCCGCTTGCAGTCGGGCGGGATTTATGGTATAATATCCGCTGATATGGAAGACTTTGGCTTTTATCTGGTGATCACCAACCCGGTTTCCGGCTACGCCAAGTGTTGCGAGGCGGCGGTGAAGGCAGGGGTCAAGATGGTGCAACTCAGGATGAAAAAGGCGCCGCGCGCGGATATCGTGCGCGAGGGGAGGGAGTTGCGCCGCATTACGCTCGGCACCGCCACGCGTTTTATCGTCAACGACGACCCGGAAATCGCCGCCGAGGTGGGGGCCGACGGCGTGCATGTGGGCCAAGACGACATGCGCGTCAAAGACGTGCGCCACAAATACCCCATGCTCAAGATCGTGGGGCTCTCCACCCACAACCTCGCCCAGGCGCAAGCGTCGCTGGCCGAAGCGCCCGACTATATCGGTACGGGCCCGTGCTGGGCCACGCCCACCAAGGATATCCCCGACCCTACGCTCGGCCTTATAACCGCCGCGCAGATGCACCGGCTCGTACCTTACCCCGCGGTCGCGATCGGCGGTATCGACTCCTCGAACTTGCCGCAGGTGATCAAGGCCGGCATCAAGAACTGGGCGGTGGTGCGCGCCGTTTGCCAGGCGAGCGACCCGTATGCCGCGATCCGCGGCCTCTTGGCGATCGCGGAGGAAGCGCGATGCTGACCAAGCGCATCATCCCCTGCCTCGACGTGCGCCAGGGTCGGGTAACCAAGGGCGTAAAGTTCCAGAACAACGTGGATCTAGGCGATCCGGTGGCGATGGCGGTGGAGTATTCGGACGGCGGGGCCGACGAACTCGTTTTCTACGATATCACCGCGAGCGCCGAACGCCGGCCGATCGATATCGGCATGGTGGCGGCGGTGGCCAAGGCGATACGCATCCCGTTTGCGGTGGGGGGCGGCATCGCGAGTTTGGCCGACATGGAGCGCGTGATCCTCGCGGGGGCGGAGAAAATTTCGGTAAATTCGCTGGCGGTCAAAAACCCCGCGATCATCGCCGAGGGGGCGCGCGCGTTCGGACGGCAGTGCATCGTATTGGGGGTGGATCCGGTAAAGTCCGACAACCCCAATTGCCCGAGCGGCTACGAGGTGACTACGCGCGGCTTCAGGGAATTCACCGGCATCGACGCCGTGGAGTGGGCCAAGCGCGCGGCCGATTTGGGCGCGGGCGAGATCGTGGTCAATTCGGTGGACGCCGACGGTACCCGCGCCGGGTTCGAGCTGGAGATCACGGGGCGGATCGCGAGAGCGGTGGGCGTGCCGGTAGTCGCTTCGGGCGGGGCGGGCAAACCGGAGCACTTTGTGGAAGTATTCGAAAAGACCGCCTGCGACGCCGCCATCGTGGCGGGGATGATCCACTCGCGCGAATGGACGATTTCGCAAATCAAAGCATGTATGGTAAAGGCCGGCATTCCGGCCAGAATGAGTTACTGATATGGCTACAGACCACGACAAACTCGAACGGATCGCCATCCTGGACTACGGCAGCCAGTATACGCAACTGATCGCGCGGCGCATCCGCGAGCAGCAGGTGTTCTCGGAAATCGTGCGGTTCGACACCACCGCCGCCAAGCTCCGCGAGAATCTGCCCAAGGGTATAATCCTCTCGGGCGGGCCCAACAGCGTGTTCGCCGAGGGGGCGCCCGGGATCGACCCCGAGATCTTCAACCTGGGCGTGCCGGTGTTGGGGATTTGCTACGGGATGCAGCTGATGAGCCAGATGCTGGGCGGCAGGGTGGAGCCCGGCACCGAGCGCGAATACGGCAAGACCGAGATGGCGACGCTCCCCGAGAACGAGCTCTTCGCCGGATTGCCCGAAAAATTTACGGTGTGGATGAGCCATGGCGACAGGGTGGCGGAACTGCCGCAGGGCTTCAAGGCGAGCGCGGAAAGCGGCAACTGCCCCTACGCCGCCATCCGCAACGAGGAAAAACGTTTTTACGCCATCCAGTTCCACCCCGAAGTGGTGCACACCCAGCACGGGAGCCAGATTCTCGGCAACTTCCTCTTCAAGATCTGCGGTTGCCGCGCGGATTGGAAGCTGTCGAACTGGATCGACGAGACGGTGGAGAAATTGCGCGAGCAGGTGGGCGAGGAAGAAGTGGTATTGGGGCTGTCGGGCGGCGTGGACAGCTCGGTGGTGGCGGTGCTCCTCCACCGCGCGATCGGCCGGCGGCTCCACTGCATCTTCGTGGACAACGGACTTTTGCGGCACAACGAGGCGGCGCAGGTGGAGGAGATGTTCCACGCCAAGCTGGGGCTGGATCTTACGGTGGCGCGCGCGGCCGGGCGGTTCTACGCGGCGCTTAAAGGCGTGGAGGATCCCGAGCAGAAGCGCAAGATCATCGGGCGCGAGTTCATCAACGTGTTCGCCGAGGAGGCGCGCAAATTCCGCGACTGCAAGTTCCTGGCGCAGGGCACCATCTATCCCGACGTGATCGAAAGCTCGTCGTCGGTCAAGGGGCCGTCGCAGACGATCAAAAGCCACCATAACGTAGGCGGCCTCCCCGAAGACCTCAAGTTCGAGCTGGTGGAGCCCTTGCGCGACCTCTTCAAGGACGAAGTGCGCGCGGTGGGGCGCGTGCTCGGCATGGACCCGGAGCTCCTCGAGCGCCAGCCGTTCCCCGGGCCGGGCCTGGGGGTGCGCATTCTGGGCGAAGTGACCGAGGAGAAGGTGAGACTCCTCCAACAGGCCGATTTGCGGGTGCAGGAGGAGATCAAAAAACTCCCCGAATACCGCCAGATCTGGCAGACGTTCGCGGTGCTCCTGCCGGTCAAGAGCGTGGGCGTGATGGGCGATCAGCGCACGTACGAGTACACTTGCGCCATCCGGAGCGTCAACTCCATCGATGCCATGACCGCCGACTGGACGCGCATCCCCTACGACACGCTCGCCACCATGTCCAACCGCATCATCAACGAGGTGCGCGGCATCAACCGGGTGGTGTACGACATCAGCTCCAAACCGCCGGCGACGATCGAGTGGGAATAAAAAAGTTGAAAATTTCGCTTGCCAAAGTTGGACAAAATTTAGTATAATATATGCACCATGGGTAACAAATATCTTTTGCTGGCCGCCTTGCTGGCGGCAGTAGCGCCCGTATGGGCGCAAGAGGCGCAGCCCGCCGCCCCGGCCGCCGAGCCGGAGGAACCGCAGGAAACGGCGGAGCAGAAAGCCGACCGCGAAGCCATGGAGAACGAAATCGCCTTTGTCGAGGCGCTCGTCTCCTACGGCTATCCCGATATCGCCGAGCCGGTAATCGCCGAAACCAAGAAGAAATGGCCGCAGTCCGAGGCCGGATTTTTCGCCATCGAAGTGCGCGGCATGCTCTCGATGAACAAGTTCGACGAGGCCGAGAAGCTCATCGCCTCGCTGCCCGACCGCAAGGGCTCCAAATACTGGGCGGCGCGGCTGGAAGTGGCCAACAACTACTTCGGGCGCAACCAGAAGGAAGAGTGCATGAAGATCTACGACGAGTTCTTCCAGACCTTCCCCAAGCCGCCCAAGGGTCTCGAAAAATTTTACGTCGACGCCGGCTACGCCTACGGACAGATTCTCTCGCAGGCCAAGAACTACGACAAGGCCTCGGACGTGTACGGCAAGCTCCTGCCCAATTTGACCGGCAAGAACTGGCTGTCGCTCGCCACCGAATACTGCGATATGCTCATGCGCGTGGCGGAGAACTGCACCGACAAGGAGAAGGCCAAGCGCGACCAGGCGCTCAACACCGTGGGCAATACGGTGGACAAGCTCATCGCCCAGAGCGGCGACAACGCGGTGCTGTTCGGCCGCGCCATCGGCATGAAGGCGCATCTGGAACAACTTAAAGGCAACATCAAGCGGGCCAACCTCATCATCGAGGAATTCAAGCCCGAGCTGATGGATATCGACGACCAGATCCGCGAGTCCGATCCTGAAGGGCGGCTGGGGCTCCTCAAGATTTCGCCCCTCCCCGAGGTGATGTACCTCCAGGCCAAGATGCTGTGGGAAGAGGCCAAGAAGGAATACGCCAACCCCAAGCGCAACGACGATCAGGTGAAGAACTACATGTTCGGCGAGCGCGACGAGAGCGGCAAGCGCGACGGCATCGGCGCGTTCAACCTGTCGCTGGCGGTGTACACCAATTTCGAAATGTCGCCCTGGGCGCCGCTCGCCGGCGAACTCGCCGAGGAAGTGCGCCAGTTTGCCGAGGAGAAGTACGAGGCCAAGATCAAGACCAAGATCACCGCCGAGCAGATCGCCCGCGTGCGCGCGGCGCAGTTCAAGACCGCCAAGGACAAGTTTTTGGCGCAGGAGTTCTTGCCCGCCATCGCCGACTATATGGACGTGCTCGCCAAGTATCCCGAGCTGGAAGAATCGGTATACGCGGTGCAGAACGTGATCTACAGCTATCTCGACGCGATCAACGACGAGCCCAACGCCGACCTCAAGGCCGAGTATCGTGACAACGCCGACGCGATCGAAGGGTATCTGGCCGAGCGCTTCGCCGGCAGCGCCGACAATGTGATCATGACCACGGCGGGCAACGCGGTTTTGGCCTGCGCCGGCAAGGAACTGGAGCGCGGCGAGGCCGAGCGGGCCGACCGGCTCTTCACCTGGTTTGTCGTCAACTACCGCAATCACGTTAAGGCCCCGTCGATCGCGGCCGGCAAGGGCGGCGAGATGTCCAAGGCCGGGCGGCTCGAGGACTCCATCCGCTACTGGCGCTACGTGGAGGAATACTACGCCAACTCGCAATTCTATTCGGCGGCGCTGCTGCAGCTGGCGCAGTGCTACGACAAACTCGGCAACCGCGACGAGGCCAAGAAGTACTACAAGGCGTATCTGCCGTCGGAGAAGAGCCCGGCCAACCAGAGCGTGGCCAACATGCAGCTGGCGCAGATGTACCAGAAGGACGGCCAGGACATGCTCAACGGCAGCGAAGAGGCGGAGACCGAAGAGGCCAAGAACGAAGCCGTCAAGAAGGGCATGGTCCAGATCATCTACGCCATCAAACAGTTCAACGACCTCGCGACGCAGGCGGAGGCGGGGCTCGGAGACCAGCGTTTGACCGAGGCCGAGCGCAAGACTTTGGCGGAACTGAGGGAAGGCTCGCTCTTCCTCGCCGGGCAGTGCCGCGGGCGTTTGGGGCAGATCCTCAAGAAGATCGGCCGCATCGAGCTGAGCGACAAGCAGATGGCCGCCTCGGCCGAGGCTTACGACGCGTATCTCGCCGCCTATCCGCAGGGCAAGTACGCCAAGTCGGCCTATGTGCAGCAGGGCACCATCTACACGGCGCTAGGGCAGCTCGACAAATCGAAGGAGGCGCTCGACAGGCTCTCGCGCGCGTTCCCCGATTCCGAGGAGGCCAAGAACGCCAAGCCGCACCTCGCCAAGTCGCTCATCGAGATGGGCATGAAGCGCGAAGGCACCGAAATCTACTCCGAGATGCTCCGCACCAGCGGCTCCTACACGCCGCAGCAGTTCGTCTCGGCCGGCGAGGCGCTGATCGAGGCCAAGAGCTGGGATCTGGCCAACCAGGCGTTCGAAAAGGCCATTCAGCTGGCGGGCACCAACTATCCGCAGACCGTGGCCAAGGCGCGGCTCGGCGAGGCCAGGAGCGCCTACAAGCAGAATTCGTTCGCCGAAGCGCGCGAGGCGCTCGATATCTTCCTGCAGGATCCCAAGATGTCCAAGATGGCGATCGCGGCCGACGCCAACTTCCTGTTGGTGGAAGTGGCCAAGGAGCAGGGTCGCCACGAGAAGGACGAAACGATGCGCGGCAAGTACTTCGGCGCGGCGGTGGGCGCGCTCAAGAAGGTGCGCACCTACTGGGCCAAGAAGCCGCAGTGGGAGCAGGACCAGCTCGACCTCCTCTCGGGCGACGTGCTCGTGGACCGCATGAAAGCGGAACTCTCAATGGACCTCAAGGAGGAAGCGGCGGAAACGCGCGGACGCGCGGCGGCCACCTTCCAGGTGTTCATCCAGGCGCACGGCGTGACCGAGGAGCATCCGTTCGACAAGATGGAGCAGGGCGAGAAGGACAACCTCGAGCGGGCGTACGGCACGCTGCTGCCGCTGTTGGCCGACCAGATCGCCGACAAGCAGGACCCGGAGGAGAAGCGTACGCAGGCCGGGCAGGTGATCAAGTTCGCCGAACAGTACATGCAGCTCTTCCCGGCCGGCAAGTACGCCGCCCCGATCGGCAACGCCATGAACAGCGCCAAGGCCGACCTCAACTAAAACATTTATCAAGGAGTACCAACAATGCGTAAAAGTCTTTTTGCAATCGCGCTGGCCGCCGCCGCGGCCGAGGCGCTGGCCGTGCAGGGCACCATCGTGACCGACGCCACCTCGATGACCGGCGACATCGTGTACCAGCGGCGCACCAACTCGTACGAGGTGTCGTACAAGAAGGGCAACACCATTCTCAAGGCCGAATACCCCCTGGGCGAAGTGGTGCGGCTCGACATCCCCAAGCCCGCCGGGTTCGACAAGGCGGTGGAGGCGGTCAACAACGGCCAGGGCGCGAGCGCGCTGCCGACGTTGAACAAGATCGTCAAAGAATACTACATGCTCAACTGGGACAAGACCGCCGGGCGGTATCTGGCGCTCGCCTACGTGGCGGCCGGCCAGGCGCAGCAGGGGCTGGACGTTTGCCAGGGCATCATCAACGCCGACAAGACCGCGGCCTATACCGGCCCCATCGCCCCGGCCTACTGGACATGCCTCATGAAACTGGGCAAGACCGACGTCCTGCAGCGCAACCTCGACAAGGCGGCGAGCTCGGGCGACCGCGCGGCTTCGGCGGCGGCGCTCATCATGCGCGGCGACATGATCATGGACGCCGGCGGCGACAAGCCCGACAACGTCAAGCAGGCGCTGCGCGACGGTTATCTGAGGGTGGCGCTCATGTACGGCGATTGCCCCGACGAGCGCCGCGAGGCGCTGCTCAAGGCCGCGGGCTGCTTCGACAAGCTCGGGCAGGCGAGCCGCGCCGAGCGTCTGCGCGCCCAGACCAAGTGATTTAACCCAACCATCTCCTACCATATAACCAAAAGGAAAAAACCAACATGAACAAGATCAAGAAGACACTCATGGCGGCGGCGGTTCTCTTCGGCACCTGCGTCGCACCTATGGCCGCGCTCCAGAGCTTTGGACAGGAGCTCACCGACGCCTCGGGCAACGCGGTATCGGACAACGCCACGCAGCAGCAGGGCAGCGGCGGCTTCTACGACATCGTCTTCGGGTCGGGCCTCGTGGGTACGCTCCTGTGGTTCGTGCTCTTCGGCGACGGCGCGTTCGTGATTTACTTCGCCATCGACTCCTCGATCATGATCAAGCCCGAGAAGCTGATGCCCAAGAAGCTGATGGATCAGGTCCAGGCCGCCATGGCCGAGGGCGATATCGTCAAGGCCATGCAGGCGTGCGAGGCGAGCCCCAGCGCCATGAGCTCCATCGTGATGGCGGCGTTCCAGCACGTTGAAGAGGGCTTCGACGTGATCCAGGAAGCGGTGACCGCGGCTTCGGATCTCGAGCAGGAGAAGATACAGCAGCGCCTCAACTGGATTTCGGTGTGCGGCAACCTCGGCCCGTCCTGCGGTCTATTGGGTACCGTGCAAGGCATGATCCTTACCTTCCAGGCGCTCGCTTCGGGCGGCGCTGGCGATGCGTCGGCGTTGGCCAACTCCATCGGCCAGGCGCTGTGGACGACCGCCGGCGGTCTGATCGTGTCGATTCCGGCCGTGACCATCTTCTACGTGCTCCGCAACAAGGCCAACCGTCTGGTGCTCCGCATGACCGCGGTGACGATGGAACTCCTCAACGGCCTGCGCCAGGTGAGCGTGGAGCCCACCGCCGAGGAACTGGAGCCGGTCGAAGCCTAAGGCAACGCCAAGGAAACTCTCAAGATGGCACGAAAGCCACAAGAGAATCCCACGCTCGACATGACGCCGATGATCGACGTCGTGTTCGAACTCATCATCTTCTTCGTGGTGACGCTTACCGAAGCGCAGAAGAAGGACGAGTCCATCGAGCTTGAGGATGGTCAGCATGGCATCATTCTGACCCCCGAAGAACTGCCGCCCACCCACATGATGATCGACATCGGCCTCAGGAAAGACGGCCGGGCGCGCATCTCGATGGGCGACCGCGACATAACCCCCGACGAAATCGGCCGACGGGTCAAGGAAAAGTTCCGCAAGATCGGGGAATTCCCCGTGATGATCCGCGCGGACTTCGAATGCCCGCATGGCGCCGTGGCGCAGGTTATGAACGCCTGCACCGCCAACGGAATCTGGAAGATTTCGTTCGTGGCGGTGGGCGAGGACAAGACCTCCAAGCCGGGCAAGCCCGCCCGCGAACGACTTGAGCGGATCAAGAGAAGGGGAGGTTTCTGATGGCACGCAAACCTCAAGAGAATCCGGCGCTCGACATGACGCCGATGATCGACGTGGTGTTCGAGCTCATCATCTTCTTCGTGGTGACGATCAAGCAGGAGGACCTGTTCTCCAAGCTCAACGCCAACCGCCCGGCCCCGTCGAGCGGCTCGTCGAGCAGCAACGAATCGGACACCACGGTGAACATCGAGATCACCCGAGGTCTTGGCGGCAGCCCCAACGGCACCATCGTCTACAACCGGCGCACGGTCAAGCTGGCCGAGCTCAGCAAAAACCTCAAGGAGGTGGCGCTCACCTCCAAGAAGACGCCCATCATCATCAAGTGCGCGGTGGATTCGCCCCACAAGGCGCTGGTGGACGTGCTGGACGCGTGCTACGGCAACGGGCTGTTCAGCGTAAGTGTCTTCACCATGTAAGGAGACTTTCGACATGAGCGAAGAATACGAAGAATACGAGGAAGGCCAAGAGCTGACTGCCGAGGAGATCTTCGAGCAGCATCAGGCCGAGATCGCCGAGCGTTTCGAGGAAAAAGGCTTCTTCAAGCGCATGGGCATACTCTTCGGCGGCATCGGCAAGCCCCACAACACGCGCGAATACAAGCTCGCGATGACCGAGCTGCAGCGGTTGCAGGCGCCGATTCTTGCCATTCTGCTGCCGACGCTGGGTGTGATCGTGCTGATCGTCCTCACCGCCGTTTCGGCCAAGTCGCGCGATACCATCCAGGTGGAAATCGCCCGCGCGCAGGAGGCCGAGGACGCTCTCGAGGAGGAGACGCCCGAGGACGAGCCCGAAGAGATCGACATGACGCAGGACATCGACGTGACGGTCGACGTGGCGGTGGACGTGCCCAACGTCACCACCGAGGTGGCGGCGCAGTCGCCCACCCCGGGCGGCGAGCCCGACACCGTGATGGCCGCCCCCAGCCCCGTGACCATGGCCAACATCAAGGGTTCGCCCAAGATGCGCGGCCTCGGCGATGGCGACGGCTTCGGCGTGCAGATCAAGGCCGGCAAGGTGCAAGACCTCAACGGCGCGCTGATCGGCATCATCATGGATATGAAGACGGCTCCAGATCCTGCGAACCCCAAGGGTAGGGATCTCGGCTACAACGGCTGGGGCAACTTCAAGGAGCGCATGAAAAAGTGCATCCAGGGCAACTTCAAGCCGGCGGCGTGTTCGCACATCCGCACCTTGCCCAAGCGCGTGGCCTTGAGCAGCCTCTTCATCCCGGTGTGTCCGGCCGCGAAGGGCCCGGAAGCGTTCGGTGTGGGCGACCTCGTGGAGCCCAAGGGCTGGGTGGCCTACTACTCGGGCGAAATCACCGCCACCGAGAAGGCGCGCTACCGCTTCTGGGGGTACTTCGACGACTACATGCTCATCCGCCTCAACGGCAATACGGTGTTCGAATGGAACTGGCCGTGCAACGACCTCCGCTACGCGGGCGCCTGCACCGACTGGAAACCAAAAGATCCCGAAACGGTCAAGCTCATCGGCAAGTACAAGGCCGCGCAGCACTCCACCGCCATGGCGCCCAGCGACTGGTGGGAGGTAAAGCCCGGCCAGAAACTCAAGATCGAGATCGCCTGCAGCGAAGTGCCCGGCGGCGCTTGCGGCGGGCTCCTCTGTATCGAGAAGGAGGGAGACAAGTACGAGATGAATGCGGGCCAGCCCGTATTCCCGATTTTCTCCACGCGCAAGCTCTCCTTCACCGAGACCGAGCGTTTCGAAAAGGCAAAACCGTCCTACGGCGGCTTCACCTACAAGATCGGCACCGAGAAGGTTCCGCTTTTCAACTCGCGCAAGCCCACCAAGGAATCGAAGGCCCGCGAAAAGAAAAACCAGGTCGAAGTCGAGGTCGACATCTAAGCCTTGATGAAGTTCGCGCTTTTCCTGGCTCTCAAATACCTCAGACCGAAGCGCTCTGTCGCTTCGGTCATCACGTGCGTAAGCGTTTTGGGAGTGATGCTGGGCGTGGCCGCGGTCATCATCGTCCGCTCGGTGATGACCGGCTTCGGCGACACCTGGGAGGAGAAGATCCTCGACTTCAAGCCCCATATTTCGCTCGTCAGCTGGCAGGGCGGCGCGGCGGTGGCCGGCGAGGACGGCATCGCCAAGGAACTCCGCAGGCTTGACGGCGTAATCTCGGTGACGCCCGAGATCGACACCCGCGTGATGCTGGCGTACCGCGGCAGGGTGCTCGCGCCCGTGATCCTCGGCATCGACGCCGACGAGTTCATCCGCGCCTACCGGGTGGGCGCGCCCAAGGCGGGCGAGTTCGACCTGGACGGCGACAAAGTGGTGCTCGGCGTCCACGCCGCGCGGCAGCTGGGGGTGGAAGTGGGCGATGAGGTAACCGTCTACAGCCCCAAGACGCTCCTCGCCAAGGACGAGATCTACCTCCCCGTGAAGTGGAAGGTGTCGGGCATCTTCGCGTGCGGCCAGTACCAGTACGACTCGGGCTATATCGTCGCCTCGCTCGCCAACGTGCGAGAGCTGATGGGCATGGAGCGGGGCGTTTTCGCCATCCACGTCAAGACCGCCGAACCCACCGACGAAAAGCGCTTCTCCGCGCTGTGCGCCGAAATCGCCCGCAAGTTCCCCAACCTGCGCCAGATCACCTGGCGCGAGGCGGACAGCGAGCTCTTCAACGCGCTCGCGGTCGAAAAAAACATGACGGCACTGCTCCTCTCGCTCATTTCGCTGGTGGCGGTATTCTGCGTAATGAATACGCTCTTGGTGCTGACGGTGCAGAAGACGCCGGAAGTGGGGCTCTTGAAAGCGCTCGGATTCTCCAAGGGGCAGATCATGAGCGTATTCGTGGTGCACGGCATGATCCAGTGCACGGCGGGTATCGTGCTCGGGCTCTTGGCCAGCTGGGCGATTCTCGCCAATCTGCAGAATATTGTCGAATATCTCGCCAAGCTCGGGCTGGAGGTGTTCCCCGCCTCGGTGTACGGGCTCGCCGCGATTCCCCACCGGCTGATCGTGGGCGACATTTTCTGGGTGGCGGCGCTTGTATTCGTGTTCGGACTTCTGGCGTCGCTCATCCCCGCCATGCTCGCCGCCCTCAAGGACCCCGTAAAAGCTTTGAGCCAACAATGAAAGTGGTACTGGGCACCATCGACATCTCCAAGACCTTCCGCATCCCCAAGGGGCCGCGCATCGAGGTGTTGAAGGGCGTCAATCTCGCGGTAGCGCCGGGCGAAAAGGTGGCGATCATCGGGCGCTCGGGCGCGGGCAAATCGACGTTGCTCAATATCTTGGGCGGGCTCGAAAAGCCGACGGGCGGCACGGTGACCAGACCCAAGAACATCGGCTTCGTGTTCCAGGCGTACCATTTGATGCCGGAACTTACGGTGCTGGAAAACGTGCTCCTGCCGGCCATGGCCAAACGCGCCGGGGGGCTGGTGAGCGTCGAGACGCGCGCGCGGGCCGAGGAACTTCTGGAGCGCGTGGGCCTCAAAGACCGCATGAATCATTTGCCGGGAGAACTGTCGGGCGGCGAAATGCAGCGCGTGGCCCTCTGCCGCGCGCTCGTGACCAATCCCGAGCTGGTGCTGGCCGACGAGCCGACCGGCAATCTCGACAAATTGACCGGCGCCGAGATTCTCAAAGTGCTGGGCGATCTTTCGCGCGGGACGCCGGTGGCGCTCGTCATGGTTACCCACAGCCCCGAGGCGGCCGCCATCTGCGACCGGGTGCTGACGCTCGAAAACGGAGTTCTCCATTGATTTTTCCGTCAGGATATGGTATAATACTCGCAACGACAACAGAAAGGTAAACGCCAATGAGCATCTTCAAAGCCTACGACATCAGAGGCATCTACGGCCAGGATCTGGACGAGGCCATCTTCTACAAGATCGCCCGCGCCTACGTGCGCTTTGCCAAGGTCAAGAAGGTGGTGGTCGCGCGCGACTGCCGCAAGTCGTCCGACAGTCTCTTTGCCGCTTTCGCCAAGGGCCTCAACGACGAAGGCGCCGATGTGATCGACGTGGGGCTGGCCTCCACGCCCATGAGCTATTTCGCCAACGCCACGCTCCATGCCGACGGCTCGGTGATGATCACCGCCTCGCACAACACCAAGGAGTGGAACGGCTGCAAGCTCTGCCGAGCCAACGCGGTGCCGATTTCGGGCGCCACCGGCATCAAGGACATCGAGGGGATCGTCATGGCCATGCCCGACAACGAGCCGCCCGCGGGCACGGGTACCGTGACCAAGGTGGACATCTCCGAGGCCTACGGCGAACACGTGCGCAAGTTTGCGCATCTCGCCCGGCCGATTCGCGTGGCGATGGACTTCGCCAACGGCATGGGCATCGCCGAGGCGGCGGCGTTCAGGGGGCAGGACAAACTGGCGCACGACGATCTATACGGCGAATACGACGGCGACTTCCCCAACCACGACGCCAACCCGCTCCACACCGAGACCTTGAAGGATCTGCAGGCGCTCATCCGGGCCAATCCCGGCAAGTACGCGTTCGGCGTGGCGTTCGACGGCGATGCCGACCGCGCCGGCTTCGTCGACGAGAAGGGCGACATCATCCCGATGGATTTCACCACCGCGCTCATTTCGCAGGACCTGCTCAAGTCCAACCCGGGCGCCGTCTGCTTCTACGATTTGCGTTCCACCAAGATGGCCGAGGAGACGATTCTCGCCGCCGGCGGCAAGCCGATGATGTCGCGCGTGGGGCACAGCTTCATCAAGGCGCAGATGCGCGAGAACGATGCCATCTTCGCGGGCGAACTCTCCGGCCACTACTACTTCAAGGCCAACTCCACGGCGGAGTCGAGTTCCATGGCCACCTACGCGCTCGCGAATATCGTTTCGGCGTCGGACAAGCCGCTTTCGGAGTTGATCGCCCCCTTGCGCAAATACAGCCAGTCGGGCGAAATCAACACCAAGACGGTTACGCCCCCGGCCGAGATCCTCGCCAAGATCAAGGAACTGTACGCGGCCAAGGCCAAGGTGTTCGAGCTCGACGGCGTGAGCGTTGACGCGTGGGACACGGAAGGCTACTGGGCGAACGTGCGCATGTCCAACACCGAGCCGCTCGTCCGCCTCAACCTCGAGGGCAAGACCCCCGCAATCATGGAGCAGAAGCGCGATGAATTTCTGGCAATCATCCGTAGCTAAAGTCGCCGCCGCCACGCTGGCGGCAGCGGTGTTCGCTGGGTGCGATTCGGGCACGGGCCTCAAGGAGCTTGCCGAATCCCAGGCGGCCTACGCCCGGCGCGATTTGCGCACCGCCGACAAGGCGGTGTCCAAGTCGCTCAGGTGCAACCCCAAGAACGTGGACGCACTCCTCCACGCCACGCGCGTGCAACTGGAGCTGGGGCATATCGCCGAGGCGCGCAAGCTCGTGACGCGCGCGGCGGAACTGGAGCCGGAGGCCAGCGACGTTTTGCTTACCGACGCGGAAGCGGCCTATATCGCCAAGGACTACGCCACCGCCATGCGCGACTACCGGAGCGTCGCGGATGACGGCCTGCAGCCGCCCGAAATCCGGGCGCAGGCCCTGGCTGGCATCGGGGTGGTGCAGATGTCGGTCAACGAGTTCGATATGGCGCGGGTGGCGCTCCTCAAATCGTTGCGGCTCGACCGCAAGAATCCGGCGGGCTGGTACCACCTGGGGCTTTTGTACCGCGATGGCTTTGGCTATCACGAGGCGGCGCTGGAGGCGTTTGACATCTACGTGCGTCTGGAGCCTACGGCCGACGTGCGCGTCCAGAAGGTGCAACGCTCCTACATCCCCGACATCAAAGAGACCATCGCCCGCAAGGCGGCTTCGCGCCCCGGCGCTTCCCAGCGCGACAGCGAAAAGTCCGCGAGTCTCCTCCAGGAGGCCGAAGCGTTGCAGTCCAAGGCGCAGTACCGTAGCGCCCGCAAGAAGTTCGAGGAGGCGCTCGCCGCCGATCCCTTGAGCTACAAGGCGGCGCTGGGCCTGGGGGGTGTAATCCCCAAAACCGACAAGACGCCGGCCGGCGCCAAGAAACAGCTGGAGGTGTATACCACCGCCTGCAAGCTCCAGCCGGGCAGCACCGCCACGCTACTTTCCACCGCCAATCTCGCCGCGCGGCTCGGCTTCCACGCCTCCGCGCTCGACCTTTATTCGCGGGCGCTGGCCACCGATTCGGCCAACCTGACCGCGCTTGACGGGCTGATCAAGGCCATCAAGAAGGTGGGCGGCAAAAACGATATCGCCGCCGCTTATCAGGAATACCGCGGCGAGTTGGCGAGCAAGCGCCAATGACGCTCTGCGCTCCCGATTACGCCATAATCACCGCCGCGCTGGCGGTGGCGATAGTCGGCGCCTTCGGGGGGTTCTCGGGGGCGCTGGCGTTGCTGCTGGCGTCGGTCGGGGGCGGGGCTGCGGCCAAATACGGCTGGGCCCTTGCCGGGAACCATATCGATGAAACCTGGAGCCGGGTGTTGGCGGTTACGGCCGCCACGCTGGTGGCGTTCTGCCTGGTGCGCATTTTGGTGCGCAAGCTGGTGTCGGGCCTGCTGGCGCAGCCGGCCGATGCGATATTCGGGTTTGCCGTGGGGGCGATTACGGGCGCGGCCATCGCGGCCGTGACGGTTACGGCGCTCGGCCCCGACTATTTTGCCGTAATGCAAGAAAGGAGCGCGTTGCTCGCGCTCATCCCTTGGCAGTTTGCGTTTTGATTTGGCGCTAGTCTTGCGCCCTCAGGTGTAGCGCAACACCTCGTCCACCGTGGTATAGCCGTCGAGGATGGCGCGGATGCCGTCTTCGCGCATGGTGCGCATGCCGAGTTCGCGCGCTTTCTCGCGGATGATCAGGGTGGGGGCCTTGTTGTTGACGAGTTCCCTCAGCGGATTGGACATACGCAGATATTCGAACACACCCTTGCGCCCTTTGTAGCCCGTGCCGTTGCATGTCTTGCAGCCCTTGCCGAAGTAGAAGGGCCGCCCGCCGATCTGGTCGCGCGTCATCTCGATGCGCTCCATCGTCTCGTCGTCGGGCTCGTAAGGCTGCTTGCAGTCTTTGCAGCAGGTGCGCACGAGACGCTGCCCCAGCACGCCTTCGAGCGTGGACGAGAGGAGGTAGGGCGCCACGTTCATATCCACGAGACGCATTACCGCGCCCGCGGCGTCGTTGGTGTGCAGAGTGGAGAATACGAAGTGGCCGGTCAAGGCCGCTTGCACGGCGATTTCGGCGGTTTCCAAGTCGCGGATCTCGCCGATCATCATCACGTCGGGGTCTTGACGCAGGAAGGCGCGCAGCACCTTGGCGAAGGTATTGCCCGCCTGCGCGTCGATCGGCACCTGCACGATGCCGTCCACGTTGTATTCCACCGGTTCCTCGGCGGTGAGCAGCTTGGTGTCGATCTGGTTGATGCGCCGGAGCACCGAATAGAGCGTGGTCGTTTTGCCCGAGCCGGTAGGCCCGGTGACGATGAAGATGCCGTTGGGCTTTTCGATATCCATCGTCACCTGCTCGTACACGTCTTCGGGGAGGCCGACGTTTTCGAGATCGAGGCTCGTGGCGCTCTGGTCCAAGATACGCATAACCACCGACTCGCCGTGCGCGGTGGGGAGGCACGATACGCGCAGGTCCACCGGCTTGCCGGCCACCGTAAGCGCGATGCGCCCGTCTTGAGGAATGCGCCGCTCGGCGATGTTGAGGTTGGCCAGGATCTTGATGCGGCTGATGATGGCGGGCGCCATCTTGACGTCGGGAGCCTTCATCTCGTACAGAGCGCCGTCCACGCGGTAGCGGATCTTGAAATCGTCCTCGAACGGCTCGATGTGGATATCGGCCGCGCGATCGACCACGCCCTGGTAGAGGACGAGGTTGACGAACCGGATGATCGCAGAGCTGTTGGCCGCCGATTCCATGGAGGCGATGTCGTTGGCGTTGGCCGCGCCCAAGGCCGCCTCGTCGTCGGTCAAGCCCTCGCCGAGCTGCTTGATCATGTCCGCCACGGAATCGTTGCTGTCGCCGTAGTATTGCGAGATCCGGGCCATCACGTCCGCTTCCTTGGCGAACACGAAGCGCACTTCCTTGGAGAGCGTGAAGAGCATCTCGTCGGAAATGCGCGGATCCACCAAATCGAACGTGGCGAGCGTGACCGAGCTGTCGTCGGCCGCCACCGGGAACACGTTGTACATGCGCGCGGTTGAGGCGGGGATGGCCTCGGTGACCTCGGTCTCGATCGTCAGGTTGCCGAGGTCGATTGCCTCGGTGTCCTGGTAGGCGGCCATCACCCCCAGAAGATCCTCTTCGCTCAGGATCTCCTGGTCGATGATCATCTGGCGGATGGTCTTGCCTTCGGTTTTGGCCACATCCTGGAGTTCCTTGGCGGAATCCTCGTCGAGGTAGCCGTTCTGTACCAGAATCTGCAGTAGCGCATCCATGTGCCTTTACATCTCCTCTTTGAGCTTCTGGACGATGGAGTCCGGATCCTGCGATTTGGTGATGAGCTCCTCGTAGGCGATGAGCCCGTCTTTGTACAGTTGCGTCAAATGCGAGTCCAGGGTCTGCATGCCGTACTTGGCGCCGGTCTGCAGGTCGCTCTTGATCATGTTGGTCTTGCCGTCGCGGATGCGGCTCTTGATGGCGTCGGTGGAAGTCATGATTTCGAACGCCGCCACACGACCGTGCACCTCGCCGTTCTCGTCGAGCTTCGGCAGGAGAATCTGCGAAATGACCGCCTGCAACCCCGCCGCCAACTGCGTGCGCACCTGCGCCTGCTGGTTGGTGGGGAACGCGTCGATGATGCGGTCCACCGTTTCGGCGGCGCCCGTGGTGTGCAGAGTGCCGAATACCAGGTGACCGGTTTCGGCGGCGGTCACGGCCGCGCCGATCGTCTCGATGTCGCGCATTTCGCCCACGAGGATAACGTCGGGGTCCTGGCGGAGCGCGCGGCGGATGGCTTCGGCGAAGCTCGGCACGTCATCGCCGACCTCGCGTTGGGTGATGAGCGACTTGTCCGACTTGTGGTAGAATTCGATCGGGTCTTCGATGGTGATGATGTGCACCGAGCGCTCGTGGTTGATGACGTTGAGCATCGAAGCGAGCGTGGTCGATTTGCCCGAGCCGGTGGGGCCTGTGACCAGGATGAGCCCGCGCGGCTTGAAGAGGAGCTCCTTGACGACCGGCGGCAACCCCAGCTGTTCCATCGACAACAGCGTGGACGGAATCTGGCGCAGCACCATGCCGTAGCGCTTGCGCTCCTTGAACACCGACACGCGGAAACGCGTGGCGAGGCGCTTTTCCTCCTCGGCCGCCTGCTCTTCGGGCGTAAGCAAGTCGCGGAAGGCGATAGCGTAGTCGGAGCCGCCGTTCTTCTCCACCTCGGCCATCTGCACGTCGGTGGAGATTTCGCGGCACAGCTGCAGCGACTCTTCCTCGGTGAGACTGTCCTCGGTAAGCGGCAGCAGCTCGCCGTGCACGCGCAGTTCCGGCGGCATGTAGGCGCGGATGTGCAGGTCGCTCCCGCCTTCGTCGATCATCGCCGCCAACAGTTCTTTCATCGAAATGTCCATCGTATATCTCCTTGCGGTTGGTTAGTCGGCGTCGCCCATGGTGACGCGCAGGATTTCGGAAAGGCTGGTCATGCCGCTTGCGACCTTGAGCATGCCGTCCTCGCGCAACGTGCGCATGCCCATTTCGCGGGCGCGCTGGCGCAGGAGGGTGGCGGGGGCGTGGTCGAAGATGAGGCGCTGGATGGAGTCGTCCACCTTGAAGATTTCGAAGATGCCCTTGCGCCCTTTGTAGCCCGAGCCGCCGCACTTGTCGCAACCGGCGCCGTGGTACATGGTTTCGGGGATGGTCTTGGAGATGGCGCCCAGCATCTTGAGCTCGCGTTCGGTTGGCGTATAGGGCTCGCGGCACTTTTCGCAGATGGCGCGCACCAGGCGCTGGGCCATGGCCGCGCGAAGGGCGGAGGCCACCAGGAAGGGCTTGACTCCGATATCCAGCAGACGCGTAACCGCGCTCGGGGCGTCGTTGGTGTGCAAAGTGGAGAACACCAAGTGGCCGGTAAGCGCCGCCTCCATGGCGATATCGGCCGTTTCCGCGTCGCGGATTTCGCCGATCATCACGATATTGGGAGCCTGGCGCAGGATGGAGCGCAGCGCCGCCGAGAAGTCGAGCCCCACGTCTTTGTTGACCTGCACCTGGTTGATGCCGCTCATCTGGTATTCGACCGGGTCTTCCACGGTGATGAGTTTTTTGTCGGGCTTGTTGATCTGCCCGAGGCAGGCGTAGAGCGTGGTGGTTTTGCCCGAGCCCGTGGGGCCTGTCACCAGCACCACGCCGTCGGGGAGCTTGATGAGCCGCTCGAACGTGGTCTGGTCGTCGGAGAGGAAGCCGAGCTGCGGTAACCCCAAGTTGAGGTTGGACTTGTCCAACACGCGCATCACGATGGATTCGCCGTGGTTGGTGGGCACCGAGTTTACGCGCAGGTCGAGATCGCGCCCGTTTACCGTGATCTGGATGCGCCCGTCCTGCGGCGTGCGCTTTTCCGAGATCTTCATCTTCGACATGATCTTGATGCGGCTGATGATGGCGCCCTGCAGACGCTTGGGGGGCGAGTCCATCTTGCGCAAGGCGCCGTCGATGCGGTAGCGCACGCGGAATTCCTTCTCCATCGGCTCGAGATGGATATCGGACGCCTTGAGTTTGATGCCGTTGGTGATGAGCATCGTCGCGAGCTTCACGACCGGCGCGTCGTCGCCTTTTCCGTCGCCCGAGCCAAAATCGTCATCGCCGCGCGTCTGCACGTCGGCCGGCTCGTCTTGCGCGTAGAGCTTGGCCATGGCCGCCGCCACCTCGGCCTTGGGCGATACCACCGCCTCCACGTCGCGCCCGTGCAGCACGTACCGGAGCGAATCGATGGCGTCGTAGCCCATAGGATCGGAGAGCGCTACGGTAATCGCGTATTCGTCGGCCACCACCGGCACCACGCCGTACTTCTTGGCGATGTCGGCCGGAATCTCCTTGGTCACTTCAGGCGAGATCGCCTCGGGATCCACATGGCAGTACTTGAGGCCGAACTGGTCGGCCACGGTGCCCAGCACCGAATCCTCGTCGATCACCCCGCTCGACACGAGCACGTCGAGCGTGGTCTCGTTTTCGGCGCGCATCGACTGCCGCGCGGATTCGATTTGTTCTCCGCTAAGAAAGCCGCGCTCGTGCAGGAGCTGCAGCACGTATTCGTCATTGCTAGTCATATATAACGAGTATTATACACTTTTTTCCGGAAAAAATCAAGTGGAAAGTTGGCAATATTTGCGGTCGTGCCATACCATGAAAACTTTTTTCAAAAACCCTATTGACAAGCGAAGCCGGAATATGGTATAATATGCGCCACTTTTCGGAATACGGGGTTGTGGCGCAATTGGTTAGCGCACTGGACTGTCGATCCGGGGGTTGCGGGTTCGAGCCCCGTCGACCCCGCCATTCTCGAGAAGGCCACAAACGAGATTGCCTCGTGGTGTAATGGTAGCACCGCAGATTCTGATTCTGCTTGTTGGGGTTCGAGTCCCTGCGAGGCAACCATTTGTTTCCGGTGGGATACTCAAGCGGTCAACGAGGGCAGACTGTAAATCTGCTGGCTTACGCCTTCCAAGGTTCGAATCCTTGCCCCACCACCACTCAATAAACACGCGGGTTTCGTGATTGTTGAGAAAAGCGCCGGGGTCGCCAAAATGCCTCCGCTCCTAGCAAAATATAACCGTCCTGCAACCGTAGGCGGCAAGAAAGGAGTACGAGCATGGCGAGAAACGCAACAAAAACAAAACAGACAAAAAGCAGACACAATGCAAGAGGTCACGGCTTTTTGTACCAGCGCAACGGAATATGGTATCTCCGTATACAGCGCAACAACAAACGCATCACCGTTAGCACCGGCACCACCTCGCGCGAGGAGGCCGAGGCGTTCGCCCAGCGCATGGCTATACCGGCCCAAGGGCTCCAGGAGCGGGAAGCGATCCGCAAGCTGCAGCAGCGGCTTATCGCGACCTTATCCGACCAAGCCGACGCGATAAAGCTGGCAACCATTCCGATCGGACAACTCTACCCCCTGTTCCGGGAATCAAAAAACCGGCGCCCCGTGGGCACGCGCACCCTGGCATCCTATGAAGGACAGTTCAACCAGTTCGCCAAATTCATGGCCGCGCGCCACCCGGAAATCCGCAACTTGCGCGACGTTAGCCAAACCGTCGCCGACGAATACATAGAATGGCGCCAAAAACACGGCAAGAGCGCGTCCTCGCTGAATAAGGATATGAATCTGTTCGCCTACGCCTGGACGCTCCTAGGGCCGCGCTACGGCCTAGAATACAATCCCTGGACAAAAGACAAGATGGCGCGAGCCAAATGCCGCCAGATCCGCCGCGAGCCGCTTACCCGCGACGAGTTCGAGCGCGTCTGGCGCCTGGCGTCCACATGGGAACGCTGCTTCATGGGCCTCAACTACCTCGCCGGCTACTCCCTCATCGACATCACCATCATGCGCTGGGACTCGATAGACCTCCCCCGCAAATGGATCTCGATCAATCGCCACAAGTCCGGGATCCCCGAAAACGTCCCAATCCCAGACCGATTGGCCGACATCCTCGCCGTCTGGCGCCGCGAATCGGCCCCCTGCAACGAATACGTATTCCCCGATCAAATCCGCATGCTCAAGCCCGACCACGACACCGAGCGCCTTTCCCGGCACTTCTCGCGCCTGTTCGAGCTCGCGGGCATAAAGACCTACATCATCGTCAACGGCCGACGCTACCCCTACAAGACCTTCCATTCCGGACGCCATAGCCTGGCCACCAACATGATGGCCGCCGGCGTCCACCCGTTCCTGATCCGCGAAACCCTGGGGCACAGCGTCATGGCCACCACCATGCACTACACTCACATCGGCGAAGCGCAAATCCGCGCAGCGCTAAACGCGGCCGCCGGCACCGTCCTGCCTGCGCCATCGAGATACTAAATCCGGCAAGAGACCAATAAAAAGCCCCGGGGTAAGCCGGGGCGGATGGAGGGATGCGCGACTTTGGTTGCTAGTGTCTATGCCCTTGCATTGCGGAGTAGATCGCTGTCCTTTTTTGGATTCGCCTCCATCGAAAGCGTTTTAGGCCGGCGGCGCCGGGGCAAGAGGTAGATGCGTTTTAGGGGGGACTTCTTGGGGGGCATGGGTTAGCCCTGGTAGAGGAGGCGGCCGTTGGCGCCAAAGAGGAGGCGGCCGTTGGCGCCGAAGAGGAGCTGGCCGGGATTGGCAAGGACAAAGACGGCCGTAATCTCGACGACGCCGTCCAAAATGGCGGTAGGGTCGAGCGTCAAAGTCGCCTGCTGCCCGGCCACGGTATCGTCGACGATCTCGCGGCCGACGACCGGGTAGGCGGTTGGCCCTACGCCGCCCCAGGTGCCCGCCGCCTGCGCGTCGTAGGTGTAGCGCTTGGTGAGCTTATACTCCCAGTGATCGAAGCGGTAGTAGGTGTCGGGCGTGGCCGTGAGCGTAAAGGGCGAGGCGCCCGTCTTGGCCGCGCCCTGGAGAAACGCGCCGCCGCCCGAGACCGTGCCGCCGCCCACCGTCGCGAGCACGATCTGCAAGTTGGCGGTGCCGTAAAAGAAGATAACGCCCACCGGCACCTCGATGGCGCCGATCACGTAGGGCGCCGCCTGGGTCACGTCGGGCGAGCGCAGCCGGTTGCGGTCGACCTGCAGGATGTGCAGCGCGTCGTCGGCCACCGTGGGGTCGTACTCGAACTCGCCCATGCCGAACGACAGGAACCCCTGCGCCGGCTGGGGGTAGATCTCCACGCGGTCGCCATAGTCGGCGTCGCCGGCGCCGTGGATGGTGCTCAACTCGATGCCCGGGTACTTGGCCGAAATAAGCGCCTGGCTTGGGCTTGGGTACTCGGCCCACGGCCCCCACCAAAACTGCTCCACCTTGCACATCTTGAGGCGCGCCAAAATGCGCACGGTCAAGTTGCCGGCGGGCATGATAAGCGGCACCGACACCTCGGCCGCCTTGGCGGTATTGGTCAAAAGCACGCCGCCGGATGCGTCGAGAATCTGGTAGATGATGCTGTCATTGTCGCCGGTCTTGGCCGAGAAAACGAGATCGTCGCCGGGCGCCGCGACGCGCGTGCGCGTCTCGGAGTTGCGGTTTTGCGGGAAGAAGAACCACCCGCCCGAAGTGCCGGCGCTACTGTTGGCCCATGCGTAGTACTGCTCCTTTTTGGTCTTTACGTACCAGCCAGTATCATTCTGCACCGTGAGGTTGTAGAGGGTTTCGAGGGGTACCGTGAACTCGTAGGAGCGATCGATCGAGTTGATGGTGCAGGTGATGTCGCGGTAGCGGCTAGAGCCGAGCGAGGTGCTGGTACACGTCGCCAAGCTGCCGACGCGGCCGGGCAGGTAGTAGGTGGTCTCGGTCGCGTTGTTGCCGTAGATCGTTTTGAGCGTAGCCTGGTAGATCCGCGAAGGCTCGGTAGCCTCGAACTTCACCACCACCCGCTCGCCGCCCTGGTAGACCTTCTCGGCCACGACGTCGCCGCCGATGGTGGCGGTGCCGTTGGCGGTCTGTTGGCCGGTGAAACGAACGCGCACGCGGTAGCCGGTGGTGGCAGTAAAGACGATGCGGGTGATGACGCGCGATCTCGAGACTCCGGACGATACCCCGATATCGCCGGAGGCGGTATCGGCGGCGCCGTAGGGGCCGCCGTAGGGCGGGGCGTAGGTGGTGGAGCCGCCGCCCTGGTAGTAGACGGTGTAGCCGGTTATGTACTTGCCGGCGGGCTCCTTGATGACCCAGTAGGCCCGATTGCGATCGCAAGGCGACGCCCCCTCGCCGAGGACGCAATTCTTCTCGAGCACCTCGAAGAATTGCGTCATCGTAAAGCCGGAGGGGAGTTCGTACTGGATCGAAGTGTTGGAGAGGTCGAAATTGATGGCGGCCGTATAGTCGAACGACATTTCGCCGACCCAGCCGTTCTTGTCGGAGATGAAGAGCGGGCAGGCCATTTTGCCCCACCAAAGGCCGTCGGTCATAACCCCCGGGAAGGTAGGCTCGACCGGGTCGCTGGAGGTGAACTCGTTGCGCTTGAAGCTCCCGAGAGTGGTAGGCGCGAAGAGGTAGCTGGTGTCGATCGAGCCGCCGTCCTCGTAATGCTCGGTCATGGTCACGTTGCCCAAACGTCCATAGGGGTCGGTATAGGTGCTGGTGGTCTCGCCGAGGCTGTTCTTGTAGGTGGCGCTCGTCCGGGTGAAGCCGCCGGACTGGGTGCCGCCGTTCTCGTTTACGACGATGCGCTTGCCGTTCGGTACTTTATAGAGTACGTACCAGAGCGGGTGGCCGTCCGACAGCGCCGAGGATCCCCAGTACTTGGAGAGCTGGAGCGAATAGCTCGAGATGCCGCTGACGGTGACGGACGGGGCGGCCATAACTTACTCGCCGGCTCCTTGCGAAGGCTCGCTCTCGGCCGAGTGCGGCGTCGCCTCGAAGATCTCGTCATTGCCTTCGGACTCGCCGAAGTCCGGCACGTCGATCTCGGTGGAGGTATTGACGAACTTGTGGGTGGTGGTGTCGTACTCCGACTTTTCGACCACCGAAATGGTGCGCATGTTCTGCTTGGTGATGGTGGCGGCGGAATCGGCGCCGACGCCGAGCACCGAGAGCTGCGCCGTCTTGTACTTGAGACCGAGGTAGTGATTGTCGGTCATACGGTTGGCGGCGATCTCGAAATCGGTCTTGATGACCACCTCCTTGGTGGAGAGCGTGAGCTGGGTGTCTTGCGTGGCGGCGTAGCTGCCGGGCGTACCCTTGGCCACCACCGACAAAGGCGTCTTTTGCACCAATATCTCGAGCTTGCCGTCGTTGATCTTCAGCTTGAGCCCGGTGATCGCGTCGACATCTTCCGTCGTAATATTGGCGCCGGTGGCCGGCAGCCGATCGGTGCGGAGGCGGATGACCGGGTGCTCTTCGTCGGTGCGGTCGATGTAAATCAGGCCGTTTTCCGGATCAACATCATAATCGCCTTTGAGGTTGGCCCAGCCCGCGACCATCCAGTTCCAGGTTTCTACAAAGGAGCCAAAAACTTTGCCGGCGAGAATCTTGCCGTGCTTCAGGTACTGGATAATCGAGGGTCTAGCCATTTATGCGAAGTCCGGATAGGTGCGATTGTTTTCGGTAGAGAAAAGCGAGGTGGCGGATACGTGGTTCTCGCGCGTCTTTTCGTCCTGCTCGTTCAGCTGCAGGATCACATCATAGGCGTCGCCGCCGGCCGCACGCACCTCGACTGAAGCCATCGACACGTCGCCGCCATCGATGTCGGAGAAGTGCTCGGTGAGGCCGATGGTGTCGCCGTCGAATACCGAAATCTTGCAGCTCCTGGTATATCTGGAGCGAAGCGTGGCGGCGAGGGTGTTGGCGGCCGAGCGCGTAAGGCCAATGTAGCGCAGCGATCCGGTGCAGTAGCGCGAGTAGCTCCAGGCGCGCGTCAGCGTAGCCTCGATGCCCACGCCCTGCGCATACTTCCAGTTGCCGGCAATCCGCCGGACGGCATAGTTGACCTGCCGATCGCTCTCGATCACCAGCCGCTTGGCAAGTTCGGTGCTGTTAGTTGCGTCATTCAGCAGGCTCATGGCTCCCTCCATTCACAACGCCGCCGACGTTATTCGTATGCACCTCGCCAAACGCCTCGCAGATCGACTTCACCACGCTTTCGACGTGCGAGGTGCAATTGGTGCCGGTCATGGCGACCTTGACGGCATGCGTCTTGACGTCCGGACGCAACCAGGCAACATCCTCGGAGTAGTTGGCCACAAAGCTTTCCACGCCCTCAGGCACGGCAACCACCTCGAGCTGGCCGATCCCCACTACCCCGGTATTGGTGTTGGCGTACATCCCGCGGCCATCCACCATTCGAAACTTGCTCGCACAGCCGGCTGCGCCAACCAAACAGATGGCCAGCATAGCCACGCGCGCCGCGTTGTTCCAGGCAATGCCGCCGAACAGCCGCAGCGCCGCGTATTCGACGCGCGCCTTCCAGGCGGGGATCCCGAGCGCGATCTGCAGGTCGCGGTAGATTTGGTCGGCGGCCTTGCGCGCGACCGGCTGTTTGGCGTAAAGATAATCGTGCGCCAAGGCGGCGATGATGCGTGGGCTATCGTAGGGCGAGCCGCAAAGCCGCCAGAGGGCGCGCGGGATCGAGGCGCCGTCAAAGAGGAAGCCTTGCGGCACGGTGAAGTCCAGCGCGGGCGAGCGCACCGTCCAGTCGGCGGCGAGCTCGTAGAGATTGAAGTCGCCCACTGGCATGAGCGTGGGGCGCGCGAAAATATAGGTATTGCCTGCCATTTTAGTTGCCTCCAATAATAGTTGATATGAGCTTGTGCCAGGGTGCGAACGCGGCGCCGACGCCGCCACCGCCGCACAGGAACGAAATGACCATGACTTGTATGCGCTTGACACGCTCACTTGTCTTGCGCTGGCAGTCCATGAGCGCGAGCAGGATATGCGATTGCGCCCGGTTGACGGCATCATAGCGTGCGTCATCGTCCTTGATAAGGTACGCATCATCCAATTCGAGCTTTAGGCTGTTTTGTTGTTCGCGGGTCACTCCTCGACCTCCCCGGCTTTGGTTATGATTGTCACCTCGTTGGTGGTGGCCTTCTCTTGCTCGCGGCGCTTGCGGGCGCGGGCCAAGGCCACGGGGACGCCCTCGGCGTTGAGCGTGGCCGGTTTGGGCGTGGCCTTTTTGGGTGAGCTAAAGGGGATCTCGAAAGCCATGCCGTCCTCGTGGGTCTCGATCTTGACGGCACGCTCGAGGTCGACTTCTTCGCGAATCATTTTGCCGTGCCAAGCCTGCCGCCCGCCGGGCGTCGCCACCTCGCGGTGATACTTGCGGTTCAGGAGCTGCAACGCCGCGACAAGATCGGCTTGCGTCCAGGTGTTGGTAGAGCCGTCCTCGTTCACGGTCTCGATCATGACCGGGAGATCGAGCGCATCGGCCGTGGTAGTATCGGCCCGGGAAAAGATAGGCAGCGCCGCGAGCGCGGCCAAAAGGATTAGGGTGATTTTAGTCTGCATTGTTGCCTCCTGTTGCCGGCATGACCAGCACGCCGTCGTTATACACTTTGGTGTGGATGGGGATTAAAGTCGAGCCCTCGCGGACGCTGCGCCAGTCGATTTGCCAGACGCCGTTGGTGTGGACGGCGGGCCCGGGCGTCCAAGAGGTGAAGACGGCCCAGTTGTTGGTATAGGCGCCCGTAAACTCGAGCTCGAGCGGGCTAACGACGCCGCCCAAGGTGTTGGTATAAACGAGCTCCCAGGCGGCAGGATCGTTATTGCCCACCGGCCGGCGGGCCACGTTGAAATCAGCGCTCGCGGGCGCGATGAGATAGTAGAACGCCAGGTGGACGGAGTTGGTGTTTAGCGAGGATCCCGCGTCGTAAAGATATCGCTGCTCAACGTCTACGGCCGGGAAAGAGATGGTGCCCCAGGTGATGCCTCCCTCTTTGGTGGCGCCATATTGCCAAACGGCGCAAAAGGCCACGCCCAAAAGCACCTTCCAGGCGACCGGCGTGGTGGCGGGCACTACGCGCTCGAGCTCGCGCTTGGCGATGCCCCAAAACTTGTAGGCCAAGAGCGCGAGGAACGCAAGGCCAAAAAAGGCGAGGCCTATGCCGGCAATGACGAGTTGCAGCTTGGCAAACATTTAGGGCACCTCCGTAAGTGTCAAGACCGTGGAGCCCGAAATGGTGGCGGTGCCGAGCGAATACTTGGTGTTGCCGATCATGATATAGTCAAGTTTGGTGGGTGCGGCGTTGTGGATGTAGGTCTCGCCGCCGACCGTATACTCGGCCTTGGCGTAGATGTTGGGCGTGGGGCCTTTGGCGGTGACGGCCGCCGTCCAATTGCCGCTCGTTCCGATCCAGACGACCGTGCAGGGGCAAGCCTGCTCGGTCTCGGCGATAAAGCCGGCGTGCGTGGTCCGGTTGGTGCAGGCGTAGATCGTCGGATGCTCGGCCGAGATGACAGAATAGTGGGCGTACAAAGTGCCATTGGTGACGGCGACGTGGTCGCCCAATGCGCGCGCCGTGCGGCGCTCGCCTTTGACAACCTCAAAGAGTACATTATCCTCATCGTCGGAGACGCGGAAGAAGCCGTTGGTCTCGCCGCCCAGGTCGGTGACGAGGCCGTTGCTCTCGAGGAGCCAGATCGCACCATCGCTGGTGATGTGCCGCTCGTACGCCATGCCGCCCGCGATCGCAATCTTAGGCGACGAGATCCAGGTATAACCATCGGGCGCGTAGTTGCCGGTATGGGATTCGTAAAACCCCCAGGCGCGATCGGCCTTACCCTCGAGTTGAGTCGCAAGCGACTCAACACTGTTGGAGTTGGCGGCGCGGTAGG
>JAFXST010000018.1 GCA_017525475.1 Kiritimatiellia bacterium
CGCGGTTTGTGTTTTGCGATTCCGGCAAGCATAGTCCAGATCGCTGCGCTTGTTCTTTACAGCCGCGGGGCGATGCACGGCCTTACCGATCCGCATACCTGGTGGTTCTGGTGGCCGGTGGCCTGGAACTTCGTGCTGTTGGCGCTGGTGTGGGTGGCGCTGCCGAACGGCCGCAGCGTGGCCGGGGCGGCGCTGTTCGCCCAGTTGGGCGTAAGCTTCTACATCTACATGCCGATCGTCTCCGACTTGCGCAATCCGCCCATGAACTGGGGGTATCCGCGCAAGTGGGAAGGCTTCAAGCATGCGATCATGCGCGGGCAGTACGAGGCCATCGGCATCCCCAAATTCGGATCCGCGCTGGAGCTCTTCAAATTCATCGGCGTGCAGATGAAGCACTACTGCGGCGATGTGATGCTGCAGTTCACCGATATTTTCGTGCCGCTGGTGGCGGTGCCGTTCGCGGCCGGGCATTGGCTCGTAAACCGCACGCGCCGCCGCGCGTTTTGGCAGTGGATGGGCGCGGCCGCGAGCTGCTTTTTGATGATGTCGCTCTTGCTCATCCTGCTCGCGCAGGTGAAGGGCGACGTGCAGGACGGGTTTATCCAGAAGGTCAAGTTCATTTCTTCGCACGCGATGATCGCGTTGTGGATCGGCTACGGCGTGGTGTTCGCGGGCGTGGCGGCTGACAAATACCTGCTGCCCAAGCTCATGCCGCGATTTTCCTGGCTCACGCGGCGGCGGTTCGCGGCGGCGTTCGCGGCCTTGGCGGTGTTGCTGGCGTTTTTGTGCCCGATCGTCCAGAACTACACCGACAAGCGCATGGTGTTCGAACTCGGCGGCAGCGAACAGAACGGGCATACTTTCGGCTGGCAGTTCGGCGCCTATCAGCTGGACGGCTACAAGGCCATAATCGAACAGTTGGGCGAAGACGAAGAGCCGCTCCCCGACCCGGGCTATCCGCCCCCGATGGAGGAGCATGCGATTTTCTTCGGCGGCACCGACCCGGGGAGGTTCGTGCCCACCTATATGATCTACGCCGCCGATTTCCGCCCCGACGTGTATTTGATCACCCAGAACGCGCTGGCGGACGACACCTACATGTCGGTGGAGCGCGATCTCTACGGCGACGAAATCTGGATCCCGGCCAAGGAGGACAGCGGGGAAGCGTTCAACATCTATGTGGACGAGGTCCAGCGCGGAGTGCGCCAGGCCAACGGCGATTTGCAGATCCAGAACGGCAAGGTGCAGGTCACCGGCGCCCTGGGGGTGATGGAGATCAACGGGATCCTGACCCGGATGATGTTCGACCACGACCGCGACCGGCACGCTTTCTACGTGGAGGAGTCCTACGCCATTCCGTGGATGTATCCGTACCTGTCGCCGCACGGGCTCATAATGAAGCTCAACCGCGACGAGACGCCCTACGACCGGCGCCGGGCGGAGCAGGACCAGGATTTCTGGGACTGGTACGTGCGCCGGCTCCTGGCCGATCCGATGTACCGGCGCGATTTCGCCGGGCAGAAGAGCTTTTCGAAACTGCGCGCGGCCATTGCCGGGCTGTACGCCAAGCAGAACCGTAACGCCGAGGCGGCGCAGGCTTTCCGCGAGGCGTGCCTCCTCTATCCGGCGTCGCCCGAGGCCTCGTTCAGGTATGCGCAGGAGTGCCTGATGCCCGTGCGCAAATGGGACACGGTTTTGGAATTGATGGACTATACCGACTCGATCGACCCCAATAACAGGCGTACGGCCAACCTCCGCCGCTATGTGGAGCAGATCAAGCTCGTGTCCGGCAAGATCGAAGCGCTCAACGCCAAGCGGCGGCAGGACCCCGAGGGGTTCGGCGACACCGAACGCTTCGAGCTGGCCTACTGCTATTATCAGCTGGGGCGGACCATGGAGGCGGCGCAGATGGTGCGCACGCTCGTGGACCGGATCGGCGATCCGGCGGCGCTGCAGCTCATTTCGCGGATGTTGCTGGAAGCCGGCCTCGACGGCGACGCCGAACGGTGCCTGTCCAAGTATCTGCGCATGGCGCCGGGCAAGGACTGGCAGTCGTGGTGCGAACTGGCCAAGCTCCAGCACAAGACCGCGCGCACCGGAGAAGCGCGCAACAGCTTCAGGATGGCCTACGGCATCAACAGCGCCGAGGTGACGCGGCGGATGCGGCGCGACGAAAAGCTTTTGGACATAGGACTGCCGGTTTTGCAGGAAATGGACAGGAACAATAACAAGCAAAGGAGATACTGAAATGCCAAGAACCGATATCGACTGGGGAAGCCTGGGCTTCAGCTTCAGCGACGTCAATTGCCACGTTCGCTATACCTGGAAGGATGGCGCCTGGAGCGAACCCGAATATCCCGTTTCGCCCTACATCAACATGCACATCGGCGCGAGCTGCCTGCATTACGGGCAGGAGTGTTTCGAGGGGATGAAGGCCTTCAGGCAGAAAGACGGCCGCATCGTGATTTTCCGCCCCGACCAGAACGCCAAGCGCATGTACCGCACGGCGGTGCGCACGGTGATGCCGCCGGTTCCGGAGGAGATGTTCATCCGCGCTGCCGAAGAAGTGGTGCGCCGCAACGAGGAGTTCGTGCCGCCGTACGGCACCGGCGGGTCCTTGTATCTTAGGCCTTTGCTGATCGGCACCGGGCCGCAGATCGGCGTGGCGCCGGCCAAGGAATACACGTTCATGATCATGGTGATGCCGGTGGGCGCCTACTACAAGGGCGGCATCAAGCCGGTGAGGGCGGTGATCCTCGACGACTGGGATCGCGCCGCGCCCAACGGCATGGGCGACGTGAAGGTGGGCGGCAACTACGCCGCGTCGCTCTATGCGCACGAGAAGGCCAAGCGCGAAGGCTGGCCGGTGGAACTGTATCTCGACGCCAAGACGCACAGTTTCGTGGAGGAGTTTTCGACTTCCAACTTCCTGGGTATCAAGGCGGACGGCACTTATGTAACCCCAGATTCGCATTCGGTGCTGCCGTCGGTCACCAACATGTCGCTCAAGGAGTGCGCCGCGGATCTCGGCTGGAAGGTCGAATGCCGCAAGATCCCCTACGAGGAGATCAAGGAGTTCGCGGAAGTCGCCGCTTGCGGCACCGCGGTGGTGGTTACGCCGGTCTGGGAGATTACCCGCGGCAGCGAGGTTATCAAGATCAGCGACGAAAACGCGGTTGGTCCTCACCTCCAGAAACTTTACGACACCGTGCAGGGCATCCAATACGGCGTATTGCCCGATGTCCACGGCTGGTGCCACGAAGTGGCGATGTAAGGGCCGCAAGTGGCCGTCTGGCGCGAGCTCGAGGTCGATGACGCCCAGGTGGAGGCGCTAGCCGCCGCCGGGCATCCGCGGCTCTTGGCGCGGCTTTTGGCGCTCAGGGGCCAGACCCCGGAAAGCGCGGCGGGGTATCTCAAGAGCGAGATCGCCCACCGCGCGCCGCCGGCGGAACTGCCGGGCGTGGTCGAGGCGGCGCGGTGGATCTTCGGCCATCTTGGCGATATCGTGGTCTACGGCGATTACGATTGCGACGGCGTGAGCGCCACCGCCATTCTGACTTCGGCCATCAACAGCATCCGGCCGGGAGCGGCCAAGGCGTTCATCCCCGATCGGCTTTCGGAAGGCTACGGCATGAGCGATCGCGCGGTGGCGCGCATGCTGGCCGAACACCCAGGCGTGAAGACGGTGATTACCGTGGACAACGGTATCGGCGCCCTGGAACACGTGCGGATGCTTAAGGCGCGCGGCGTGGCATCGATCGTTACCGACCACCACCTGCCCGGAGCCGACGCGAAAGAACTTTGCCGCACCGCCGTTGCGGTAATCAACCCCAAGCTGGGCGCGCCCGACCGGCTGGCCGACCTGTGCGGCGCAGGGGTGGCGTTCATGCTGGCCGAGGAACTGGTATCCACGGCCCGGTCGCGCGGCATCTACTCGGGTCCGCCCATCGGCGGGCCGCTCTTGGTGATGGCCGGCCTCGCCACGGTTACCGATATCGTCCCTCTCAAGGGGCAGAACCGCATCTTCGTGACCGAGGCGCTCAGGCGCTTCCGCAAATCGGCGCCGGCCGGACTCAAGGAGCTCTGCGACCGGGCGCGGCGGCATTCGGAAGCGCGGATGACGGCGGTGGATTTCGGGTTTTTGATTGGGCCCAGGGTAAATGCCGCCGGGCGTATGGCCAGCAGCATGACGGCGCTCGAGCTGATGCTGGAGACCGACCGCGAAAAGGCCCGGGAACTGGCGTATGCGGTCGACGGCTACAACACCGAGCGCAAGCAGTGCGAAAGCGCCATGACCGAAAAGGCGCTGGCGCAGATCGAGCCGGGGGCGCCGGCGCAAGTGATCCATCTGCCCGACGGCCATCAAGGCGTGGCGGGCATCGTGGCGTCTCGGGTATTGGAGCAGTATCCCGCGGGGCCGGTGGCGGTGGTGGTGGGCGAACACGGTTCGTGCCGGGCGCCGATGGGATTTAACGTGTACGATGCGCTCGAAGCTTCGGCCGCGGCCCTGGAGCGGTTCGGCGGGCATGCGCAGGCCGGCGGATTCTCTGTGAAGGCGGGTATGATCGGCGAATTCCGGCGGCTTTTCGGCGAGCGTTCGGCATGGCAGGCCGAACAATTGCGCCGGGAGGGAATCGAGCCGGATACGATTTTCTACGATGCCGAGGTGGACGGCCGGGAGCTTTCGGTTGCGGCGGTCGAGCAGCTCGCCATGCTGGAACCTTACGGCGAAGGCAATGCGGAGCCGCTTTTTTTGATGCGCAACCTAAGGATCTCCCGGCTTAGGGCCCTCGGCATGACGGGCCGGCATTTAGCGCTGGAGTTTGCCGATTGCGGCATCCGGCGCGGCGTGTGGTGGAATTGCGCCGATGCCATGGACCGGATCGCCGCTTGCCGCGATCGCCCGGTGGACGTGCTGTTCCACGCGGGTCTTTCCGACTACGGCCAGCGCCACGTGGAAGTAAAAATCGTGGATTTGCGCGCGCAGGCTTAAGCGCCCGCCAATATCCAGCGCGGCGGGCCGAATTTGAGGCCGTTGAAGGCGCCGAGATAGCTTTGGTAGTCGAACGGCAGCCTGCGGATATCGATGACGTCGGCCTGGTCGTCGTATAAAGCATAGGACGAGAACGGATCGCGCCTAGGGTAGCCGACGGCGCCGACGTTCACGATATAGCGGGTGTCGGGCGCGATTTCGATATGGGTGTCGCGGGTCTGGCCGATCTGCCGTTCGTTGACGAGGCACCAGGTTTCCTGCTGGTGCGTATGCCCCACGAACATTACCCGGCGGCTGCAGGACTCGAACGAGATTACCGCATCCATGGCGTTGGATACGTAGGCGAACAGTCTAGGTACGGCAAACGACCCGTGGGTGCAGGCGAGGGTGCCGAATTCGAACTTGTACGGCAGTTTCGCCATGTGCGCGAGCCGGTCCATACCCAGTTCGGTGCGGGCAAGGCAATCCACCCGGTAGTTGGGATTGCGCATCGTTTCCGCCAGCGGCAGCACTCCGCAACAGGCGGCGTCGTGGTTGCCCATCAGCCAAATGTCGCAATTGGCCACGGCGAGTTCGTAGGCCGATAGCGTATCGTAGCCGTAGCCGGTGACGTCGCCGAGGCAAATTATTTTGTCGGCTCCATGGGCGCGGGCGTCGGCGATGGCTTTTTCGAACGCCAACGGGTTGGCGTGGATATCACTTAGAACGGCGAATTTCATGCATGGCGAAAGCGGCTTTGGCGACGGCGGCGAAGGTGAGCCAGTACATCATGCCGCGCAAATCCCCGATCGGCAGCAGGTACAAGGCGGCCGGCAGGACCAGATTGAGCGGAATCCACCATTTGAGGAATCCGAACCTGGCGGCGCTGACTTCGGTATTGGTGACGATGCATTGCACGGTGGTCAAGATGTTGAGGACGATGAGCCACGGAACGGCCCAGGCGTAGCGTGCGTATTCGCCGCCGCCGGGCAATAGCGCCATCAGCGGCCGGCCGAAGGCGGCAAACGCGGCCGCCAGCGCGAGCCCGCCGATCGCCGCCACCACCGAAGTCTTGACGACGATCGGCCGGGTGGAGCGGCCGCTTTCGGCGGCTTCGGCGGTAAACGGGAACAGCACCGTGAGCAAGGTGCCCGAAATCAACACCGACATGTCCGAAAACCTGGTGGCCATGTAATAGGCGGCCGATTCCAGATCCGGCAGGCGTTCGCGCAGGCAGGTATGCTCCGCAAGCCCCAGCAGGACCCCGGCGCATTGGTAGCCGGCCATGCCCGCGAACAACAGCGAGAAGCGCTTGGCGATGGCGCGGGTCCAGTAGGGCTCGGCCTTGACGGCCAGTTCCTTGCGCAAGAACCACAGCGACGCCAAGATGTTTACCGCCGGGGTCGCGCCCTGGCCGACGAAATAGCCGGACAGCGCCCGGAAGGGCATCGCCACGAGCATCGCCAGCAGCCTGATCGGCGCGCAGACGACGTTCATCAGCGAGATTTCCCGGAATTTCTTGAGCGCCTGCAGCGCGTTGGTATAGATTTGCGAAGTGCAACCGACAAAGGATACGGCGATGATGAGGATGCCGAGCGAGCCTTCGACGATGCGGATCTTGCCGAGAAAATGCGGCAACACGAGCCGGCTCAGGACGATTGCCGCCGCCAGGAAGACGGCGGTGGCCGTGAACACGCCTTTCATCAGCGATTTGAGCTTGCCGAATTCGCGGCGGGTGGCCAGCGTATTGACTTCCTTGGTGAAGGTCATCGCGAATACGCTGGCCGGCATCGCCAGCGCCGTGGCGAAAGTCGAAAGCGGCAGCACCGCGCCGAGTTCGCCGGGCGCGATGTACTTAGGCACCAGATACAGCCCCACGAACATGTTGAGGAGGTCCGCCAATCGGCAGGCGCAGAACAGCATCAGCGAATACCACCAGAAATCGCCGAGCCGCAACCTGATCGTGGACAACAACTGTTTCACTGGATGGCGAATTTCCTGGCGAGTTCGCGGTTGGAGGTGAATATCAGTACCGGCTTGCCGGCCGGCGAAACGTACGGCATGCGGCAGGCGGCGAGCGCTTCCACCAATCGGGTGGCCAGTTGCCCGTCGAGCTTGGCCGAAAAGCCCGCGAGGCTGCGGGAAAGCGAGCGGGCGATGGCGTCGTTGCGCCACTTTTCGCCGACGCGATGCTGGCTATGGTCGCCGAGATCGCTGGCGATGGTCGCCAGCGCCGCGGCCGCCGGCATGCCTTTGGTGATCGTGGGCACGGCTTCGACCTTGAACGTATTGTCGCCAAAGGCCTCCAGTTGCCAGCCGATCGCCGAGAGCTCCGGAAGCGCCGCATCAATACGGGCGAACTCGGCCGGCGACAGTTTGACGGTTTCTGGGATCAGAAGCTCCTGCGAACTGGCGGGGCGGTATTTGAGCTGTTCGAAAGCGATTCGCTCCCGGGCCGCCTTGGGATTGACGGTGACGATGCCGCTTTCGGTTTCGACCAGCACGTAGCCGGCGTCGGTGACGGCCAAAAACCGGAACCGGTTCCAGGGGGCGGCAGTTTCGGGATTTGCATCCGCGAGCGGCAGTTCCTCCTGCACGGGGCGCGGCGAAGCGATCGGCAACGAGTCCGGCGCCGCGGTTGCCGCCGTCCAGGCCTGAGCGGGCGGTTCGGCTTCGGCATTGGCCGGAGCTGGCGGCATCGGGTCGAAGCGGACGGCCGGCGCAAAAGCGGCGGCGAGGGCGCCGGACAGCGCCTGGCGCACGGCGGAGTTGCTCCGGAAGCGGACTTCCCGCTTGGTGGGATGCACGTTGACATCCACCTCGCGCGGCGACAGCTCGATGAAGATAAAGGCCGCATGGCGGCTTTCGCCGGACTGCCGCGGATAGGCGTCGCGCAAAGTGGCGTTGATGACCGGGGCGGAGGCCGGACGGCCGTTGACGAAGATGTACTGGTCACGGCGGACGGGAATGCCGGGATTGGGACGCTCGACGAATCCCGAGATCCTGATGCCGCCCGACTCGCCCGCTACCGGCACGAGCGCTTCGGCCATTTCACCGGAGTAGACGGCGAGGATCCGGTCGGCGCAGTTTGCGCAGGGCGGGAAATTGCAGACTTCCCGGCCGTCAACCGACAGCGCAAACCCGATTTCGGGATGGGCGAGCGCGTTGGCGGTGACGATTTGCCGGATGTGGCTTTCCTCGGTGGCCGGCGAACGCAGGAATTTCTGCCGCGCGGGCACGTTGCAGAAGAGGTCGCGCACTTCCACGAGCGTCCCGGGAGGGCAACCGGCGCTGCGCACTTCGGCCACCCGGCCGGCGTCCACCTGCACGAACGTGCCTTCGTCGCTGTTCCGGGTGCGGGTGGTCATGGCAAAGCGGGAAACCGAGGCGATGGAGGGTATGGCTTCGCCGCGAAAGCCCAAGGTGGTGATGTTTTCGATGTCCGGCACGTCCAGGATTTTGCTGGTGGCCTGCCGCTCTAGCGCCAGGAGCGCATCGTCCTTTTCCATGCCGCAGCCGTTGTCCTGCACCGCGATCGATTTGCGCCCGCCGCCCGCCACCGCGATCTTGATCTGCGTGGAACCGGCGTCGATGGCGTTTTCGACCAGCTCCTTGACTACCGAGGCCGGGCGTTCCACCACTTCTCCCGCGGCGATCTTGTTCGCCACGTGGAGCGGCAGCACGTGCACGTGGCCATCGCGTTTAGAAGTCAAGGGTGATGTTCTTTCTGAGGTAGGTGGGCTCGTCCACGTTTTCGCCGTGCCAGAGCGTACTTTCGCTGTTGTGGAAGCGGCCGCGGTTCTGGGCGCCGGGCGCGAGCACCGACGTTACCTTCTTGGGCTTGCCGGGTTCGGTGTCGCCGCCCGCCTCGAACAGCATGACGACTACCGACAGCCTGCCCGCGAACGCATATTCGTCGTTGACGGTGGCGAGCTCGAACTGCGCGGTTTCTCCGAACGCCTTGCGTACGCCGTTGGCCACGATGCCCACTTCCGTAAGCCGCAAATCGTCGCCGGCCAGAATGCCGCAGAGGATGCTCCTCGTGGCGGCGGTGCCGCCGGCCAGGTTCTCCGAGCGGAGGAGCAGATCCACCGCCTCGTCGGCGCGGCCGTCGCCCTGGATGGTCACCGCCGCAAAGCGGCCCCGCCCCGCCCGCGACAGCACGTGCCGCAACCGTTCGGCGTCCAGCCGCAGATAGCCGGGGCTTTCCACCAGCCGCCAGAAGAAGGTGATGCTTTCCGCCAGCGTTGCCTCGGCGGCGGCGAACGCGGCCTTCATGTTGTCGGTGGTTTTGGTCAGCCGGTCCATGGACACGAAGAAGCTGGCGTTGGCGGCGTCTTCGATCATCCGCATGATGCCGCGGGAATTGCGCTGCCTATCTTCGCCTTCGAACGCGAAGGGCAAGGTCGCGAACACGATCGAGGGGATGCCGCGGGAAGCGAGATGCTTCAGTATCTCCAGCGTGGCGCCGCCGCCGGTGCCGCCGCCGAGGGAAGTCACGATCACCGCCAGGCGCGCGCCCTCGAGATTGGGGTCGATGCCGCCGACCGATTCCTCCACCGCCATGCGCGCGGCCACGATGTCGCCGCCGGCGCCGCGCCCGGCCAGCCGGTTGCCGCCGAGGAGCACGAAATCCTGCCCGAGCTGGCCGGATACCGCGTCGGTGTCGCAATTGAGGCAGCGGATGGCGCTGTCGAACGAAGCGCTCACGCGGTGCGCCAGCCGGCATCCGGAGGTGCCCACGCCGATCAAGACCATGGTTCTTGAACTGCTCATTTGAATATTCCTTTCAGCCGGTCCAGGAACGAGTGCTCTTCGTAGTTCCGGTTGGCGTACATCAAAGCGCCGGCGATGGCGGCGCAGGCGGCCGGGAACTCCTCGCCCTCGAGCCCGTCGACATAGAGCGGTTTGCCGATGCGCACGGAAGTGCCCATTTCCCGCTGGATGAGCATGTCCAGATCGCGGAGCCTGGCGCCGCCGCCGGTCAGGACGATGCCGGAGTGCAGGCGGTTGACGAGATCCTGCGCCTCGAGCCGCTCCCGGATCATGGCGACGAGTTCCTTGGCCCGCACGTTGGTCACGGTGTTGATGGCGCGGCGCGAAATCGACCGCCGCTCCATGCCCGGCGAGGTGGCTTCGATGAACGCGCGCTCCTCCTGGTCGCCGCTTTGGATCATGGCCGAGGCATGGTCGCGCTTGAGCATTTCGGCCTGCGCCATCGACAGCTGGAAGGCGTGCGCCAGATCGTTGGTGATGTGGTCGCCGCCCACCCCGATGGCGCCGGTGGCCGCCAGGAATCCGTCGGCATAGACGGCGTAGCCGGTGGAGCCGCCGCCGAGATCGAGCACCAGGACGCCGTTTTTCTTCTCGTGCTCCTCGAGCACGGCATCGGCCGCGCAGGTGCAGGCGAAGAGCGGATCCCTGAGTTCCAGATGGGCGCCGTCGGCGGCGGTGCGGGCGTCTTCGATGCGGTTGCGGTCGGCGGTCACGTTGAGTACGTCGAGCTTTAGCACGTGCCCGGCCAGCCCCTTGGGGCTGATGATCCCGCCCAACTGGTCCACGGAGAAGAATTGCTCGGTCACTTCCAGCACCGTGCGTTCGCCGCCCGAAGGCGCGAGCTGGTGCGCGTTGGCGACGACGCTGTCGATGTCTTCGGCGGATACGCAATTGCCGCCGACGCTGATCGAGCTCGACAGCTGGTCGGCCGAAACATGCTGGCCGTTGACCACCAGAAAGGCGTTGGCGATGTCGATCGAGCCGCCTTCTTCCTTGGTCTTGCGCTCGATCGCCTTGATCACGCCGCGAATCGATTGCGTCGCCTGGGAAACATCGGTGATCTGCGATTTCCTGACGCCCGACGACGGGATGGTGGCGATGGCCGAGACGGTCAGTTTCTCGCCGCTTTCGCACTCGCCGATGGCCAGCACCGTGCGGGTGGTGCCGATTTCCAGCGCGGCGTATACATTGTAGCTCATCTTATGGGTTCCTTGGTGTCCGCGTACACGCGGTCGGGTTCGGTGGCGTTCCACACGGTGGCGGCGGCGGTAAGCCGGGCGTTGATGGCGTCGCGCAGGTTGCGCATTACCTGCAGCATGTTTTCGCGGTGGCGGGGGGAAGAGTCGCGCATCCCCTCCCAGGCGATCTTGGCGCGGTGGTAGTTGCCGAGCACGGCGCACAGGTAATCGGGCTTGGAGGTGTCCACCTCGATGATCCCGAGCTCCTGGAATTCCGCATCCTTGGCGGCCTCCAGCAGCTTGAGCGCGGCCATTTCCATGCTGCCCAAAGTCTGCCCGGGCTGGGTGCCGGGATGGTTGGGCTCCTTGATCACCGGGAGCATCGACACGCCGCGGCTGCAGAGGAACACGACGCCGTCCATGTCCACCACCCGTCCGGAATTGGTCTTGCTCCCCGAGAGGTTCAGCCGCACCGCCGGCTCGCGTTCGGTGATCGCGATCGTCGCCTTGTCCGGCAAGTGGCGTTGCACGGAAATGTCCTTGATGGTGGCGTACTTGGGATTGCCCAGCACTTCCTTGCGCTTGCGGGCGAAATCGATGCGCCACAGGTTCTCGCCCTTGCGGATGCCGAACGCGTCGCGGATGGTGTCGGCCGACACCATCTTGCCGGTCGAAACCACCTCCACCTGCGAAGCGGGGTCCTCGATGGCGCATTGCCGGATCCACAGTTCGCTCAGCTTCCCGTAGGCGAACATGCCGCCCGCCGCCAGCGCCGCCGCCAGCACCGCGCCCAGCACGATCGGCGCCGTCCGGCGGGAGGCGGGCTTGTCGAGCCGGTTTTTCGAATGGTGTTTGCTACTCATGGTCGTAATCGGCCTCCAGCAGGATTTTTTCGCAGACTTCGGCGAAAGTGAGCCCCGTCTTCATGCCGGCCTTGGGCACCAGCGAGTGCGCGGTAAAGCCCGGCGAAGTGTTAAGCTCGAGCACGTAGCAGTTGCCGGCAGGGTCGACCCTGAAGTCCACGCGCGCCACGCCCCGGCAACCCATGGCCCGGTAGGCTCGGGCCGCCAGGTCCTCGAGCCGGGCGCAGAGCGCGGCGTCTTCCAGAAAGGGATAGCGCGTTTTGTCGCTCAGGTACTTGTCTTCGTAGCCGTACCAGCCGCTCGGGGTCACGATTTCGATGGCGGGCAGCGCCCGGCCGCCGATCATCCCCACCGTGGTTTCGCGCCCCGGCACGAACGCCTCGACCAGCACCTCGCCCCGGCCGCCCTGGGCCGCGCGGGCGGCGGCGAGGGCGCGCGGCCATTCGTCGGCGCTGGCGACTTTGGAAATCCCTACCGAGCTCCCGTCGCGCGGGGGCTTCACGACCGCCGGCAACGCGAGCGGGCAATCGTCCTCGCCGTCCGCGACCGTCGCCCACTTGGCGGTGGGGATATTGGCCGCGTCGAGAATGCGCTTGGTGGCGATCTTGTCCATCGCGAGGCGCGAAGCCTTGGCGCCCGGGCCCGTATAGGGAATCTTGAGCTTGTTCAGCGCCTCCTGCACGCCGCCCGACTCGCCCCAGCCGCCGTGGAGCGCGATATAGACCTTGTCGGCCTGGGCGAGGTCCACGCCATCGAGCGAATCGGCCTTGAGATCGACGCCCGTCACTTCGTAGCGGCCGAGCGAAGCGAGCGCCTCGGTCACGTTGCGGCCGCTGTCGAGCGACACTTCGCGCTCGTTGGAGCAACCGCCGAAAAGAACAAATATTTTTTCCATTGCTGATATTATACCATAAATTATGATATAATAACAGTGATGAAAGTACATTTTTTGGGAATCGGCGGCGTAGGCATGGCGGGCCTGGCGCTGTTGATGAAAGACGCCGGTCACGAAGTGAGCGGCTGCGACGTGGCGCCGTCGGCGCGGCTGAAGTGGCTCGAAGCCAATGAAATCAAGGTCTTTATCGGCCATTCGGCCGGTCACGCCGAGGACGCCGACGAGCTCGTCTATACCCCGGTGATCGACTCCGCCAACGCCGAATTGGCCGCCGCCCGGCACCGTTCGACCCGCGGGGAGGTCTTGGCGTCGCTGGTCCGCGCGCGGCCTTCGATCGCCGTGTGCGGCTCCCACGGCAAAACCACCACCGCCACCTTCACGGCCAAGCTGCTCAAGGCGCTCGGCGACGATCCGGCCTGGGCGATCGGCGGCGAGACCGGGGAGTTTCCGGTGGCCGGCACCGGCAAGGGGCCGCTCGTGGTGGAGGCCGACGAATCCGACGGCACGCTCGCGCTCTACCGCCCGAAGATCCTCGTGGTCACCAATTGCGAATACGACCACCCCGACCACTTCAAGACGCCGGACGAGTACGTAGCCTGTTTCGATACCGCGCGGCGCAACGCCGGCGAGGTGATCGAAAGCGAGGAACTTGAGCTGGACGGCTGGGAGATCCCGCTCGCCGAGCTCCACAACCGGCGCAACGCCCGCGCGGCCATCGAGGTGGCGCTCAGGCTCGGCCACTCCAAGGCGGAGGTCATGGCGGCGCTGCCGGGCGCGGTCGCCCAACTCCCCGACCGCCGCTTCCAGCCGGCGGGGGAGGGCGTCTACACCGATTACGCCCACCATCCCACCGAGATGCGCATCGCCGTGGGCATGGCCCGCGCTCGCTGCCGCGGAACGCTGCGCGTCCTGTTCCAGCCGCACCGCTACTCGCGCACGCGCGCGCTCCTCCACGATTTCCCCGCCGCGTTCGCCGGCGCCGACGAAGTGGTGTTGTGCCCGACCTACGCGGCGTTCGAGCAGCCCGTGCCGGGCGGCGATATCGCCGATCTCTACCGGGAACTGCGCGAGCACGGCGGCGCATGGCGGCTCTATCTCGCGCGCAGTTGCCGCGAGGCGTGGACGCACGCCTGCCTCGATTGGCGTCCGGGCGATCTGACGCTCGTGTTGGGCGCGGGCGACATCGTCAAGGTGCTGGGCACCCCGCCCGACCCCGAGGTCCGGATCCCGCTCGGCATGGGGAGCAACACCTGGCGGAGCGACCTCAATACCAACGAAAAGTATTTTGCGGTCCCTGGCCCCGCCGGCATGCCGGGAGTCAAGCTCCACATCCCGTGGATGGCCGGGATCCCCGGCACGGTGGGCGGCTGGATCAAGATGAACGCCGGCGCCCACGGCCACGCCATCGGCGAACTGGTGGAGGAAGTGAAGGTGGACGGCAAGTGGGTAAAGCCGGTTTTCGGCTACCGCACCAGCGACATCGAGGGCGTCATCGAGGACTTTAGGCTAAAACCGTTCGCGGCCGATCCCGCGGCCGAACAAGCTTTTCTCGCCAAGCGGCGGCGCTTCCCCGCGCGCACCAAAGGCTCGGTATTCAAGAATCCGCCCGGCGACTTCGCGGGGCGTCTCTTGGAGGCGGCAGGGGCCAAGGCGCTCAAAGTGGGTTCCGCCTCGGTTTGGCAGGAGCACGCCAACGTGATAATCGCGGGCGAAGACGGCAATCAAAGCGATTTTCTCGCCCTTGGCCGCCTGATGCAACTTGCGGTCTGGTATCGCTTCGGCATCCGGCTGGAGGCGGAAGTCAAGGGGATTTCGCTTGACAAATAGGGGGCAAATGTAGTAGAATAACGCGTGTATGAAGAAGTTGTTGATAGTCGAATCTCCGGCCAAGGCCAAAACGATCGGCAAATATCTCGGCAAGGACTTTACGGTCAAAAGCTCCGTAGGGCACATCCGCGATCTGCCCAAACACAATGGCTCCATCGCCATCGATAGCGTTGCGCCCGGCCGGTGGAATTTCACGCCCACCTACGAGGTGAGCGAAGGCAAGGAAAAGGTGGTCAAGGACTTGAAGGCCGCCGTCAAGGACGCCGACGCCGTTTATCTCGCGAGCGACCCCGACCGCGAAGGGGAGGCCATCGCCTGGCATTTGCGCGAAGTCCTCAAACCCGCCGCCGGGCAAAAGCCGTTCTACCGGGTGACCTACAACGAAATCACCAAGCCGGCCGTCCTCAAGGCGGTGGCCGAGCCGCGCGATATCGACATGCCGCGCGTCGACGCCCAGCAGGCGCGGCGCATCCTCGACCGGCTCGTCGGCTACAAGGTGAGCCCCATCCTCTGGAAGAACATCCACATCAACAACGCCAAGACGTTGAGCGCCGGCCGGGTGCAGTCGGTGGCGCTTCGGCTCCTCGTGGAGCGCCAGCGCGAAATCGAGGCCTTCAAGCCCGAAACCTATTTCGTGGTCGGGGTCGAGGCGCAAAAGCGCACCGCCGCGGCCGAGCGGTTCGTGGCCCGGCTCGCGCGCTTCGACGGCGAAAAGCCCGACATCCGCGATCGCCAGACCGCCGACAACATCATGGTGGATCTGTCGCACTCGTTCCTCAAGGTCGCCGACCTCAAGGCGCGGCCCAAGGTGCGCCATACGCTGCCGCCGTTCACCACTTCCACTTTGCAGCAGGCGGCCTCGAGCGTCTTGGGCTTCAGCCCCGGCAAAACCATGAAGTCGGCCCAAAAGCTCTACGAAATGGGCGCCATCACCTATATGCGTACCGATTCGGTCAACGTGTCGGATTTGGCGCGCCAGGCGGCCAAGGAGTTCATCAAGGCGAATTACGGCGAGGCTTTCTACCCCGCCAAGCCCAATTTCTTCAAGTCCAAGGCCGACGCCCAGGGCGCGCACGAGGCGATCCGGCCTACCGAGATCGCGCTTACGCCCGACAAGGCCAAGTTCGAGGCGACCGATCTCAAGCTGTACGATCTTATCTGGCGGCGGTTCGTGGCGAGCCAGATGAGCGACGCGAAGACGGTCGTCAAAACCGCGAGCCTCGAGCCCGAAAAGCCCGCGCTCATGCACAAGTACCTGTTTACCGCGAGCGCCACCGAAATCGAGTTCGAGGGTTTCCTCAAAGTGATGAAGCTTTCGCTTAAAGAGAAGAAGGCGCGCGCGGAGGAGGAGAGCGCGGAGGATTCCGACGAGATCGACCGCCTCCCGCCGCTCGCGCTCGGCGAGGAGCTCGACGTCCACCGCTTCCTGAGCGACGAAAAACAGACCAAGGGCCCGAGCCACTATTCGGAGGCCTCGCTCATCAAAGCGCTCGAGGAGAACGGCGTCGGCCGCCCCTCCACCTACGCGCAGACGATCGAAACGCTCAAGACGCGCGAATACGCCGTCACCGAAAAGAAGAAGCTCTTGCCCACCGAGCGCGGCACGGTGGTGTGCGACTACCTCGTCAAGCACCTCGAAGCGCTCTTCAGCGTCGGCTACACCGCCAAGATGGAGGCCGAGCTCGACCAGGTGGAGGAGCATGGCGTGTCGATGAACGACATGCTCAGCGGCTTTTACGGCCGCTTCACCGCCGCGCTCAAGGCGAGCGAGAGCGCGCCGCCGCCGGACAAGTCCAAGTTCGATCTCGCCTTCGCGCTCCTGGCGCAGGTCAAGACCTGGAAGCCGCCGGTGCGCGACGGTCGCCGGCTCTACGACGACCGCAAATTCTACGAAAGCGTCAAAGAGCAGGGCGATGCGGGCCGTACGCTCAGCGAGCGCCAGCTCGCCTCGCTCGTGAGGATGGTCATCGACTACGCCGGGCAAATCCCCGACGCCGAGCGGCGCTTGCGCGAGGCGGGTTTGGCCGGCAACATCGCCAGCCACATGGAGCGCGCCGATCCGGAACTCGTCAAGCTCGCGTTCGCCGCGCTCGACAGCATCAAGGGCATCAAGCTCAACTCGTTCATGAAGTCGCTGCGCGACCAGTACGAGCACAACCATCCACTGTCGCTCAAGCAGTTCACCATCCTCGCCAAGACCCTGGGCGAAAACGTCGCCGCGCTCCCGCAGGAATGGCGCAAGCAGGTGTTCGAGAATCTGGCGCCGTTCGTGCCCGGCGGTATCGCCATGCAGCCGGGGGATCCCGCGATCATGGAGCTTTTGGATATCATGCGCGCCATCAAGAATTGGCGCAGCCCCGTGAGCAAGGGCCGCAAGATCTACGACGACAAGGCGTTCATCGATTCGCTTGCCGAGCAGTACGCCCGCCGCCGCACCTTGAGTTCGCGCCAGATGATGGCGCTCAAGCGCGTGGTGGTGGCCTACAAGGACCAGATCCCCGATTACGCCAAGGCGGCGGTGCGGCTGGGGCTCGACAAGGTGCCCTCGTCCGAAGACAAGGAGGCCGAAGTCCTGGGCGGCGGCGAATGATCCGGCCCAACCGCCATATCGCCGCCGACGAGCGGGTAAAGGCGTTCGTAAGTTACCTTTCGGGCGAGCGCAACGCCTCCCGGCGCACGCTCGAAAGCTACCTCGCCGATGTCGGGCAGTTCGTATCGTTCATCTGGGGCGAGGGCTTTCGGCCGCCGGTGCCGTGGTCGGACATGGGCGACCTGGAAGGGCGCAAATTCTTGATGGCGCTTTCGCAAAACGGCTGCTGCGCCGCGAGCGTCCGGCGAAAATTGGCGGCGCTGCGCACTTTCTACCGGTTTCTGCAGCGGCGCGGCGGCGCCATCGACAATCCGTTTTCGCTGTTGCGCGGCCCGGGCATGCCGCATCGGCTCCCTAAGGTGATGTCGGTCGACGAATGCCGGCGGTTTCTGGCCGAGCCCAAGCGGCAGTTCGACGAAAACCAGATCACGCTTTTCCAGTACCGCCGGGATTCGGCGCTGTTCGAGCTTCTCTATTCGACCGGCTGCCGCATCAGCGAGGTCATCGATCTCGATTGGCGCGACCTCGATCTCGAGGGCGGCAAGCTCATCGTCACCGGCAAGGGCGGCAAGTCGCGGCTCGTGATCCTAGGCGGCCCGGCGGTCGAGGCCCTCAAGAGTCTCGCCGAACTCGGTAGCGAAGGGCGCGTATTCTATACCTCGCGCCACCACCCCATGCAAAACCGCGACGCCCAGCGGGTGATGAAGCGCTATCTCGCCGGCGCCGGGCTCTCGCTCGAAATTACGCCCCACAAGCTGCGCCATTCGTTCGCCACACACCTGCTCGACGCCGGGGCCGATATCCGTAGCGTCCAGGAAATGCTCGGCCACGCCACATTATCGACCACCCAAGTCTATACCCACGTGAGCGTGGAGCACCTCAAAGACAGCTATGCCCAGTTCCATCCGCGAGCATAATCGAGCCATAATGTCGCACAATGTCTCATATTGGCAGGATAATCCTTGGCATCTTCATTGCATTAAGGATAGGTGAAAGCGAGGAACTGAACCTATGAATATGCAATATCAACCACCCGAAGACGACGGCAAGTGCCTGGAGAAGTACGGCACCGACCTAACGCAACTTGCCCGCAAAGGCAAGCTCGACCCGGTGATCGGCCGCGATACCGAAATCCGCGACGTTATCCGCATTCTTTCGCGCAAGACCAAGAACAACCCGGTGTTGATCGGCGAACCCGGCGTGGGCAAAACCGCCATCGTCGAAGGTCTCGCCCAGCGGATTATCCGCGGCGACATGCCCGAGGGGCTCAAGAACCGCACGGTCTTCAGTCTCGACATGACCGCGCTCATGGCCGGCGCCATGTATCGCGGCCAGTTCGAGGAGCGGCTGAAGTCGGTGCTGAAGAAGATACGCGAGTCCGAAGGCCGCATAATCCTCTTCACCGACGAGATACACACAATCGTCGGCGCCGGCAGGACGGAGGGCTCAAGCGACGCGGGCAACATGC
>JAFXST010000019.1 GCA_017525475.1 Kiritimatiellia bacterium
CGGCAGACGCCGTCCCGGCCGCCGAGCCTCCACCCCAGCCTCCGCCGCCACCGCCGGTCGCACCCGTCAAGCCGGTACGCGAATTCAAGCCGCCGCGCGCCATGTCGGAGCGCCGGGCCGAACCGGACGAGGCTATCGTACCCTCGCTGCCCGAACTGGACATCAACTGGCGTATGGTGATGCTGTATATCGCCGCCGCCGCGCTGCTGGCGCTGGCCATCGGCGGCCTCGTGCTCCTCCACCGCGCCACCACCGCGCGGCCAGCCGCGCCGGCCGATACGACCGAGCAGGTAGCGGTTACGCCCGCCCAGCCCGCGGAAGCCGCCCCGTCGGCGGAAACGGAAACGCCGGCCAATACGCCGCGCACCCCCAAGCGCGTGCCGGCGCTCTATATCGATTGAATCAACCCAACCCAACAACCACAAGGAACAAACAAATGGAAATCGTAATCTGCAAGACCAAGGAAGAGGCGTCCAAGCTGGCCGCCGATATGATTACCGCGGCCGTCAAGAAGAACCCCAAGCTGGTTCTGGGCCTCGCCACCGGCTCCACTCCGGTGCTCATGTACAACGAGATGGCCAAGGCGGTCAAGGCCAAGAAGGTCAGCTACAAGGAAGTCAAGAGCTGGAACCTCGACGAATACTACGGGCTCCCCGGCACGCACGACCAGAGCTATCGCTACTTCATGAACGAGAATCTCTTCAAGAAGATCGACATCAAGCTCGCCAACACCCACGTGCTCAACGGCATGGCCAAGGATCCCGAGAAGGAATGCAAGGCCTACGAGGCGCAGATCAAGAAGGCCGGCGGCATCGACATCCAGGTGCTCGGCATCGGCTCCGACGGCCACATCGCCTTCAACGAGCCCGGCACTTCGCTCAATAGCCGCACCTCGATCGTCTACCTCACGCCGTCGACCGTCAAGGACAACGCCCGGCTCTTCTTCAAGGGCGATATGGAAGCGGTGCCCAAGAGCGCCCTGTCGATGGGCGTCGGCACCATCTGCGAAGCCAAGAAGATCATCCTCCTCGCGTTCGGCGAGAACAAGCAGGACGCCGTCAAGGGTTGCGTCGAAGGCCCGATGTCGCAGTTCTGCACCGCCTCGGCGCTCCAGGCGCACAACGATGCGTGGATCTTCTGCGACGAAGCCGCCGCCAAGAAGCTGAAACTCAAAAAGTACTACGCCTGGCGCAGTGCCACCAAGATGGGCAAGTAAGATGGGCGACGAAGCCAACTTCACCAGCTTCCTCTGCGAGAAGTGCGGAACCGAGATCGAGGCCACGCTCGACATGATCGGCGAAGCCACGTTGTGCCCCGCTTGCGGGGCCAACATCGTGGTTCCCGACAACCGTGACGACGGCATCGTCCGCCACGGGGCCGGCGACGACCACGAGATCAACACCGGCGCCATGAAGAGCCGGACCATCCGCATCGAGCTAGGGGATCTGTGAGCCGGAGCACCCATCGCAAGCCGGCGGGACGGAGGCGGCAATTGAAATCCGCTTCCGTCCTGACCGTCTGCTTCATCCTGTACGCGGCGATCGGCGAGTGGTTCGTGCACCACCCGCGCAAATGGCTCGACCGCTACGAACAGGGGTATCCGGCCATCGCGTCGGCGTTGGAGGCGGTGGGCAATCCCATGGCCGACCTCACCGACAGCCTGGGCCTGACCGGCAACGACTGCGTCTACGAGTACGACACTCCCGCCCCGGCGGGCGAGGTCCTGTTCGCCGGCGTGCCGCAGCGCACGGGCGAACCCGCCCCCGACGACATCGTCGTTATCGACCGCGGCGAATTCGTGGTGGGCTGGAGCCGGCAACTCAAGCATCCGGCGTGGGTGGCCTACCACGTAACCAAAGACCCCCGGCATCCGGCGGGTACGCGGCCCAAGTTTTCGTTCGACCGGCAGGCGCCGGGATGTCCCCAGCCGGGCGACTACACGCACAGCGGCTACGACCGCGGGCACATGGCGCCCAATTACGCCATCGCCACGCGCTACGGCAAAACCCAGCAGTTGCGCACGTTTTTGATGTCCAACATCGCGCCGCAGACCGGCGAACTCAACCGGGGCGCCTGGCGCGAGCTCGAGCATCGCATCGCCGACTACTGGACGCGGCGCTACGGCGAAATCTGGGTGATCGTGGGCGGATTTTCGGAGCCGGGGCAGACGGCGACCATCGGGACGAGCGGCATCGACGTGCCGCAAAACTTCTACATGCTGATCGTGGCGCAAGAGAACCTCGACGTGCGCGCCATGGCGGTGGTCCTGCCGCAAAAAATCGATTTCCGCGCCTACGCCGCGCGCTATCTGGTTTCGATCGACGAGCTGGAGGAGCGCACGGGCTTCGACTTCTTGCCGGATCTGCCCGAGTTCATCGGCTCGCCGCTGGAGGCGGAACTGCCCACCCGGTTATGGCCGGTGTGCTGGCAAGACGTGATCCCGCAACTCTTCCTCCACTACTCCAAGGCGTTTTGATGGTTTTTGCCACTCTCCTCGCCGCCGCCATCTGCGCTCCGTGCGCCCTGGCCGCCAAAGACGAATTCAACGTCCAATGCTGGCTGGACGCGGCCGGATTCTCGGTCAACTGCATCGACGGCGTCTGGGGGGCCAAATCGCAGCGCGCCAAGGAACTTTACGAACAAGGCTACGGCGCGCTCCCCGACAAGCCCTTCCCGCTCAAAACGGAAACGGTAACCCGGCTGGACGAGAACGAGCTCGTGGCGATTCCGGCCAAGCCCGAGGACAAGGCCAAACTCGAATACTTCGGTTACGAGAGCCTCAAGGAAATGTTCGCCGAGCGCGGGCACGTGTCGCAGCGATGTCTCGAGAAACTCAATCCCGAGATCGTCGACTGGAATAACGTGCATGCGGGCGATAGGATCCGCATCCCCGACTTTGCCGCCGCCGGCGTCAAGGCGGGCGGCAAGGCGACGCTCCTCAGGGTAAGCCTTAAGCGGTGCGAGATTATCGCCTACGACGGCGAGGGTAAGGTGGTCGCCTTCTTCCCCTGCTCTACCGCCGCCAGCAAACAGAATCTGCCGCCCGAAGGCGAGCTGTCGATCGTCTCGCGCGTCGAAAACCCCAACTACACCTACACGCCCGACTTCGTGCCGGCGGGCGAAAAGGCCCGGCGCCACATTTTCGAACCCGGCCCCAACAATCCGGTGGGGATCGCGTGGATCGGGCTCGATCTGCCCGGTTACGGCATCCACGGCACGCCCATCCCCGAACGCGTGGGCAACGCCGAATCGCACGGGTGCTTCCGCCTCGCCAACTGGAACGCGCTCAAGCTCTACCGAATGACCGGTTTCGACACCAAGGTCGTTATCGATCCTTGAGCGAAACGCGCCGGGCGATGCCTTCGCGCGGCTCGGCCTCGGGCGGTACGGTAAGGGGCTCTAGCGGCAAATCCTCGGCCGGGAGCGAGCGCCAGGCGGCGGAATGGATCGGCAAGCCCTGCTCGCGGAACATCGTCTCGAACTCCGTCCATACTTCCGGGGGTCGCGGCATGGCCTCGACGCGCTCGAAGCGCCCGTCGGTCGCGAACCCAGCGCACACTTCGTCGAAATACTCCTTATGGTCGGTCGCAAACTCGAGCTTGCCGCCGATCTCCAGCCGCTTCCACAAAGCCGTGCGGAAGAGCGGCCCGAAGAGCCGGTGCGAGTGGTGCTTCTTCTTGGGCCACGGATCGGGGAAGAACACGTAGACGGTGCGCGCATGGTGCGCCGGCAGGAGATAGTGGAAGGTATAGAGCGCCTCGAGCCGCAGGACATGGGCATTGGGGATTTTTCCGCGCCGGCACTTGCCGTCGAAAAGGCGCACCCGCTCCAACATGCGCTCGATACCCAGAAAGTCGCACTCGGGATGCGCCTGGGCGCGGGCGGTCAGGAACTTGCCTTTGCCGCACCCCACTTCGATTTCGAGGGGCCGGGCAAGATCGAACTCGAGCGGCCGGCAGGGATCGGTTACTTTGATGATCATAGGTACACCTTCATGTCGTCAGGGACGGGAGCCGTAAAGTCCATAGGCACGCCCTTGACCGGGTGAAAGAGTTTGAGCTTCCAGGCATGGAGCATCTGGCGCTCCGGGACGGGAACGAGGCGCTTGTCCAAGGCGGTTTTGCCGTACACCTGATCGCCGATCACCGGACAGCCGAGCGACGCCATGTGGACGCGGATCTGGTGGGTGCGCCCGGTTTCGATGCGGCACTCCATAAGCGAAAGCCGGTCATCGGCAAGCGGCCGCGCCTGCCAATTGGTGATGGCGACTTTGCCGTTTTTCTCCACGATCGCCATCCGCTTGCGGTCCACGGGATGGCGGCCGATCAGATTCTCGATGCGCCCGGCATTCAGGCGCGGGCGGCCATGGCAAACGGCCAGATAGGTTTTCTCCACGCTCTTGTGCCCGGCAAAGGCCTTGGTCAGCCCTTCCATCGCCGGGTCGCTCTTGGCGATCACGATGAGGCCCGAGGTATACTGGTCGAGCCGGTGCACGATGCCCGGCCGGGCAACGCCGCCGATACCCTTAAGCGCCGGGCAATGGTGGAGAATCGCGTTGACGAGCGTGCCGGTAAAGTGGCCGGGGGCGGGATGCACCACCATGCCCGGGGCCTTGTCCACCACCACGAGATCGTCGTCTTCGTAGACGATATCCAAGGGGATGTCCTCGGGCTCGGGCACGGCCGGCACCGGCGGCGGGATTTCGACTTCGATTTCGTCGGTCTCAGCCACTTTCATGCCGGCCTTAACCGCCTCGGCGCCGTTTACCGAAACGAACCCGGCCTTGATGAGCCCCTCGATGCGCGAGCGGGAAAAATCGGGATGGATGGCGAGGATGGCCTTATCGAGCCGCATGGCGCCGGGCGCTTTCAAGCGTATTCCAAAGGAGCATGGTAATCGTCATCGGGCCCACGCCGCCCGGCACCGGAGTGATGGCGCCGGCAACCTCGGCGCAACCGGCGAAATCGACATCGCCCACGAGGCGGAAGCCCTTGGGCCGGGTGGGGTCGGGAATGCGGTTTACGCCTACGTCGATGACGACCGCGCCGGGCTTGATCATGTCGCCGGTGAGCGTATTTGGCCGCCCGGTAGCCACCACCACGATGTCGGCCGCGCGCGTGAAGCGGGCGAGGTCGGGCGTGGCCGAATGGCACAAGGTAACGGTGGCGTCGGCGCCCTTGCGCGCGAGGAGCGCCGCCACGGGCTTGCCCACGATGTTGCTCCGCCCCACCACCACCGCATGTTTGCCTTGGGTCTCCATGCCGGCGAATTCGATCAGCTTGACGATTCCGTGCGGCGTGCAGGGAAGAAAGCATTCTTCGCCGATCATCAGCTTGCCCGCGTTGACGGGCGTGAAGCCGTCCACGTCCTTGTCGGGCGCGATGGCGGCCACCACCGCTTGTTCGCGGATATGGCGGGGGAGCGGAAGCTGCACGAGAATGCCGTGGATGGCGTCGTCGCGGTTGAGCGCCGCGACCTGAGCCACCACCTCCGCTTCGGTGGCGCTCGCGGGCAGGCGGATTTCGCGCGAGTACATGCCCGCCTCGGCGCAGGCCCGCTCCTTGGCGGTAACGTAGCTGACGCTCGCGGGATTGTCGCCCACCAGGATCACCGCGAGCCCCGGCCGCGTCGCCAGCGCCGCCACGCCCGCGGCGATTTCCACGCGCAACCGGGCCGAAAGTTCCTTGCCGTCGATTAGCTTGGCGCCCATCAGTCTTCCCTCCATTCGATATAGCGGACCTTGCCGTCCTTGACGTAGCCTTTGGCGTTGACCGTATGGCCCATGCCCATCGATGCGCCGACGATCTTGATTTTGAAGATGCTGCCCGAGTCGGGCTTGTACATGAGATAGTTGCTCGCTTCCGACCCGATAGTCACATCCTCCAGGCGGTTGACGAGGTCGCTCCAGTCCTTGTAGGGCCACCAGCTGCGGCTCTCGTCGACAATGCCCTCGGGCATGGTCTTGAGTCCGTCGATGATCGCCTGCGCGATCGCCCGCCCTTCTTCCTGGTCTTCTTCGTCGTCCTCGTCGTAGATGCCCGGCACGGTAAGGAGCTGCTCCACCGTGCAGCTGTTGACGTTGATCTTGGAGGTGCCGGTCACGCCAAAGAGCGTGGAGACGCCCCGCACCTTGATCTGCTCGTCCTTGTGCGCCCAAGGGTTGAGGATGCCGCCCGTGAGCACCGCCGGATAATCGCGGAAGCCGCGCACGTAGCCGAGCTCCTGGATGTCGGGAATCTGGCCGTTGCGCGGGAAGCGCCGGTCTTCGTCCTCCACCTTGTTGTCGTCGTATTCCTCGCGATACCACGTCTTCTCCGCGCCCGACTCCGTGCCGTCGATGACGGTCGCGGTATCGTCGTCGTCGCGCCAATCGTTCCAGCCGGCGATCAGCAGATTCCACAGTTCCACCGTGCCGTCCTTTTCGGTGTCGAGCTTCTCGGGGATGCCGTGCGCCTGCAAGATCATCTCCCAGCGCACGCGGTAGTTGTCGTCGGCGCCGGCATAGAGCTCGTTGATGTTGATGGCGTGTTCCTCGCCCGCGTTGGTGATTTCGATATCCACCGCGACCGTGCCCGACTCCGGGCGCTCCGCGTCGAGAAGGATGGGGCCGATGGTGCACTTGGAGGCGTTTTTGAGTTCGCGCTTTTCGAGGAGCCAGCGGTCTTCCTTGAGCAGTTCCTCCAGATCCTCGCCGTCGCTCCAGTCGCTCGCGCCTTCGTAGCCGCACAACACCACCTCGGCCAGTTCCCGCCCGGCTTCGGTCAGCCGGTTTACGCGGTTGCGCTCGCGCACGTAGACGTTGATGCCCGCCTGCAGATGCGCCTCGCTCGCGAACGACAGCACCATGATGCCCAGAACCGCGATGATCCAGAGCGCCATCAACAGCGCCGAAGCCCGCCTCATCGCCTTGCCCCTCCTCCGGGCGGCGGCCGCTCGCCGCCTTTGCCGCTCTTGCCGCCGCCGGGGGTGGCGGCGCCGTCCTGCGCCTGCTCGTAGATCGGGATGCGCACGATGCGCATGATGGGCGCGGTGTTGGTGCGGTAGCTCTTGCCCTCGGGATCGGCCACCCGGAACGTTAGCTGCACCTTGTAGGGCACCGAATTGGAGGCGGCGAATTCGTCCTCGAAGCGGTCTTCGTCGGTTTCGGCCTCCACCTGCTCGCCGGATTTTAGCACCTTGCAGTTGAAGCCCACGATACCGTCGGCGATCAGCACCGGCTGGTACAGTTCCGCATTGGCGAAGGAGTAGTCGATATCCTGATCGGAGGCATTCTCGGCCGACCGCAACGCCACGTCCGGGCACTGCCGCGCGTAGAGCCCGGTGACCTCGATCGCTTCGCGATAGTCGCGGTTGCCTTCTTCCAATACCATCACCTGCACCCGATGCACGGTATCGGCGACGGCGCTCTTGTTGCCCACGAGGGCCGAGCCGATCTTCGACCATTCGATGACGTCGCTCCGGTCGGGATCGTCCCCGTCGCCCCGGTCGTCGAGCACGAAGCCGTAGTCGTAGCTCTGGTTGCCGTCGTGCGGATAGTACATGCTCCTTAGGCCCGACACCAACTGGTTGAGCGCAAAGTCGGTGCGCTCCAGCTTGTCCATATAGTCGGCCGAAATCTGCCAGCCGTTGCTGACGGCGTTGAAGGTGAGCATCGAAAGCGCCGTCAACACGCCGAGCAGAAGCGTGGCCAAGAGCAGTTCCACCATGGTGAAACCCCGCCTCATTTTGGCTTCCTCCAGAAGGTGATGTAGCTTTCTTCCTCGCCGTTGCCGCGCCGCCTATCGCCCCAGCGCACGGTGACCCTTACGGTATAGAGATCGCCCAGCCGCTTGATTTCCTCTTCGTCGTCGCGGTTTAGAGCCTCGCGCTCCCAGGTGTAGGTGCGGTATTTCTCGTACTGTTCGCTGGTTAATTTCACCTCGCCCGCGAACTTCTCCCACAGCTCCGTGGCCTTGGTCTCGCGCACGTCCAGATCCTTGTCGGGATCCTGCACGTCGCTCAAGGGGTAGGCCATATCGCCGAAATCCATCACTTCCTGCGCCGTCTGCAGATAGGTGGACGAGAGCATCATCTGCTGCGCCTGGGTCATCGAAACGATAATGGCGGTAAGCCCCAGGCCCAGAATGATCGAGGCGAGCAGCACTTCCAACAGCGTAAAGCCGCGGCGCATCAATCGTCCTCCCCGGCCGCCAGCACCTTGGCGGCGCCGAACCGGTCGACCTTGATGCATAGTCCCCGCTCGGGCTTCGAGCCGTCCTGGTACACGTACACGCGATGCGGCTCGGTGCGGCCGTTGACCTCCCACACCACCGAAACCGGCTCCTGCCGGTCGTCCGCCGCCGTGGCGGTTTCCTCGGCCTTGGCCTCGCTCTCCGCTTCGGCCTTTTTGGCGGCTTCCTTTTCGGCGAAGCGCCCTAGGAGGTAATCGACGTTGGAGAATACCGAAATCTTGTTGCGCCCGGTCTCGGCCGTTTCGCCGCCTTCCAGTTCCTCGCCGCCGCGCAGCACCTTGATCTTGATGCCCTTTACGACTTCGTCGGCGATCGGCGCAAAGAGCACGTCTTCCACCGCTTCGCCGCCGCCCTCGCCGCCATCATCTCCGTCAGTCCCGGTATCCACCCTTTCGCCGTCCAGCGTGAACGCCTGCACGGCCTTGGTGGAGTCGAGGATCTTGGCGCCGTCGATCCGGATCCTGGCGCAGGCTTCGCCGTCCACGGTCTCGGTCGAGTAGGTGATGATCGCCGGCTGCTGCGTGACGAGGGCGCGGCTGCGCGCGTGGCGGATGGTGGCGTAAATGTCGCGCGCGGCGCCGCGGGTGCGCGCCGCCACCTGCCCCGACCTTACGCTCGCGACGCTCACGGCCACCATTGCCGCCATAATGGCAATGATCGCCAGAAGTTCGATCAGCGTAAAGCCGCGGCGCAAACTTACTTCCGCTTGTCGCTGCGGACGTCGTCGTCGTTGCCGAACTCGCCGTCGGGACCGGCCGAGATCACCACAAAGCGCTTGCCGTGGATCTCGAGCTTGAGCTCGTTGTCCCAGGGGTCGTTGATCGCCTTGTCGCCGCCCTCCAGGATCGGCGGATCGTCGTCGCTGCCTTCGGTCAGCTGATTGAGGCTGCCGGGCAGTTTCTTGTTCTTGATGTAGTAGCTGGTGACCGCCTCGCTCACCGACTGCACCGTGGACTTGGCCGCCGTTTCGTTGGCCTTGTCGATGTGCGATTTGACGTTCTGGATGGCGATGGTGCCCAGAATGCCGAGGATCGCCACCACCACCAGGAGTTCCACGAGCGTAAAGCCCCGGCGAGCGGCGGCGCAGACGAGATTTTCGTGCCTGTTCATGTTTGAGGTTCCTTTCTTAAAGTATCTTTTTAAGGCGCTCCACCGCCTCCAGCACGTTGGCGCGCGAGTTGAACGACGAAATGCGGATATACCCTTCGCCAGCGCGGCCGAAACCGGCGCCGGGGGTGGTTACCACATTGGCCTCTTTGAGGAGCTTGTCGAAGAACGCCCAGCTGTCGCCCTTGACGTTTACCCAAAGGTAGGGGCTGTCGCCGCCGCCGGTCACCTCGTAGCCCAGCGCCTGCAGCGCCGCCTTCATGAGCCGGCCGTTCTCGAGGTAGAAGTCCACCGTCGCGCGCGTCTGGGCCTGGCCCTCGGGCGAGTAGATGGCCTCGGCTCCGCGCTGGGTGATGTAGCTCGCGCCGTTGAACTTGGTGGTCTGGCGGCGCGTCCACATGGGACGGAGCGGCACGGCGTTGCCGGCCGCGTCGTAGGCGCAAACCTCTTTGGGCACCACCGTATAGCCGCAGCGGATGCCGGTGAAGCCGGCCGTCTTGGAATAGGACCTGAATTCGATGGCGCAGGTTCTCGCGCCCATGCATTCGTAGATCGAGTGGGGGATGCCGGGCGTGCGGATGAACGCCTCGTAGGCCGCGTCGAAGAGGATCAACGCCTTGCGTGCGTTGGCCCAGTCCACCCACGCCTGCAGCTGCGCGAGCGTGGCCACCGCCCCGGTGGGATTGTTGGGGTAGCAAAGGTACACGATATCGGCGTCGCAATCGGCCGGTGGCGCGGGCACGTAGCCGTTCTCCGCCGTGCACGGCAACAGCCGGATGTCGGTCCTCCCGGCCATGATGTTGGTGTCGACGTACACGGGATAGACGGGGTCGCCCACCGCGATCTTGACGTCGGGGCCGAACAGCTCCTGGATATTGCCGCAGTCGCACTTGGCGCCGTCGGAGACGAGGATTTCGTCGGCCTCGATATCCATGCCGCGCGATCGGAAATCGACGGCGGCGATCTTCTCGCGCAAAAAGGCGTAGCCCTGCTCGGGGCCGTACCCGTGGAAGTTCTCGCGTCCCGCCTCGTCGTCCACCGCCCGGTGCATCGCCGCGACGATCGCCGGGCAAATCGGTTCGGTCACGTCGCCGATCCCGAGGCGGATAATCTTGGCTTCGGGGTTGGCTTCCTTGTGCGCCGCCACCCGATGGGCGATCTCGGCGAAGAGATAGGTGGGCTTGATCTTGGCGTAATTCTCGTTTACATGGAGCATCTCGTTGTTACCTTTCTTGCTTCAATTCGATATGCGGCAAAAAGCCGTCGATGGCGGCCAGTTCCACGAAAAAGAGGCTCAGCACCGCCGGCGAGCGCAAGGGGCAGTCGCCGAACGAATGGATGAGGGTGCAGATCGCCGCCCAGAACAGCGCGAACGCCGCCGCCGGCAGCACGAACAGCGACCGCGGCTGGGGCGGCTGCTTGCGCATCGGCGCAAAGCGGATGGCCTTGGCCATGGCCGCCCAAATCTGGCCAGAGGGCCAGACGAGCAGAATCACGATCGCCACCATCAGTCCAAAGCCCACAAGCCCGTGCTCGGCCAGGAACTGCAGGTAGTCGTTGTGCACGTTGATACCGCCCACCACCTGGATCGTCTGAAACTCCTCCTTGGTCATCGCGGGGATGCAGAAGTGCTTGTAGCCCCAGCCGCCGCAACCGAAGAGCGGATGCTCCTTCCAGATGGCGGTGGCCACGCGCACGTGATACTGGCCCTTGCCGGTGACGCGTGTCAACACCGCGTCGGTCGAGAGCGTGTCGATTTCGTGCTGGACGTCCTTGGGCATAAAGTGCACGCCCACGAACACGGCCGCAAGGAGCGCGAGCCCCAGCACCGCCAACGCGCGCACCCGCTGGGCTTTCTTCATCTTGTGGAACGAGACGATGGCGGCGTGCGCCCCCAAGACCGCCGCCGAGAGCGTCACCAGGATGATGGTCGCGCGCGAGAGCGTGGAGATGGCGGCGAAGAAAAACAAAACCGCCGGAATAAGATCGTGGTGCTTGAGCCAGAACAGCCGATGGCGGGAGAGCCGCCGCACCTTGGCGATCGCAAGCTCCTCGTTGCACGCCTGCACTTGGCTGCGCCAGAGCGCAATCGCCATGCAAAAGAGCGTCACGAACATGTCGCCGGCCATATTGGGATAGCCGAACGTGGAGAAGAAGCTGTCCGGTTCCGCGCCCAAGTCGAGCCACAACGGGCCGTTGGCGCCGGTCAACTGCTGGATGTAGCCCAAGACCGCCAGCGCCACCCCGTTCCACACGATCAGCTTCAAGAGCAGGATCTTGCCGCCCTTGTTGAGCGAGTGCTTGACCGCCAGCATGGCCGTAAGGCACGGGCCGAACCACAGCACGATATTCAGGTGGTCGAGGCGGTTGACGCAGAACGGCAGGAACTTGAGCGCCGGCGCGGGATCCAGCTGGTCGGCGGCGATCTGGGCATAGTCGCAAATCGGGCAAAGCCCCGTGTTGCCGAACGGAATCAGCAAAAGCGCCACCAGCGCGAAACTCGTCCAGAAGAGCGGATCTTTCTTTAGGTTCTCCCACACCCGCTCGCGCGCGGCATAGGAATTTTCGCCCTCGCGCCGCTGCGGGAAGCAAAGCGCCACCTCGGTAAGGATTACCCACACCCACGGCACGAACAGCGGCAGGATGTCGCCGCGGGTGCCGCCGAACACCCAGGCGTAGCTGGCCGTCAGCGCAAACACGGCCAGCACCGCGATATTATTTCTCATGAAGGACATATTCCACAACCTTTCTCGCCGCTTCCGCTTCCGGCACCTTGCCTACCGCTTCGCCGTGCACGAACAGCATGAATTCGCCCTGGCCGCCGCAAAGCGCGATGTCCGCCCCCTTGGCCTCGCCGGGGCCGTTGACGACGCAGCCCATCACCGCCACGTGCGGATAGCGCGGGAGCCGGAGCTTTTCGAGCGCCGCTTCCACCTCGGCCGCCACTTTGAACACGTCGGCCTTGGTGCGCCCGCAAGTGGGGCAACTGGTCACCGCCGGGCCCGGCGCCTTGAGGCCCAAACTCCGCAAAATCTCGGTACCCACGCGCACTTCCTCGGCCGGGTCGGCCGTGAGCGATACGCGGATGGTGTCGCCGATGCCCTCCTCGAGAAGGATCCCGAGCGCCACCGCCGAGCGCACTGTGCCGGGGAGGAACGTACCCGCCTCGGTCACGCCCAGGTGGAGGGGGCAGTCGGTCTTTTCGGCCAACAGCCGATAGGCGGCTAAAGTATCGGCCACGTTCGACGCCTTTACCGAAATCGCGATATCGCGGAAGTTCTCGTCTTCCAAAAGCTTCACGTGGCGCATGGCGCTTTGGCACAGCGCCTCGGCCACCGTAACGCGCTTGAGCGCGACCGCCTCGGCCAATTCCTTTTCGAGGCTGCCCAGGTTGACGCCGATCCGGATGGGGACGTGCTTCTCCAATGCCGCGCGCGCCACCGCCTGCACTTTGTCGCGGCCGCCGATGTTGCCGGGGTTGAGCCTGAGCGCGTCGGTGCCGTGCGCGATCGCCGCCAAGGCGCAGTTGAAATCGAAGTGGATGTCGGAAACGAACGGAATGCCGACTTGCCGGCGCACCTCGCCCAAACACTCCGCCGCCCGGATATCAGGCACGGTGAGGCGGATGAGGTCGCACCCCAGCGCTTCGCAGGCGCGAATCTGCTCCACCAACGCCTTGACGTCGTGCGGGTCGCGGTTGCACATCGTCTGCACGCTGACCGGGGCGCCGCCGCCGATCGGGAGGCTACCAACCTTAATTTGCCGAGTCTCGGTTCTCTTGGACATAAGTATGTATCCTCACGCTGCGCCAGGTGTCGCGCAGAATCAACACGCCCATCAACGCCATCAGCACCACCATAAAGGCCATGCTCAAGTATTTTACCACTACCGCCGGCACCTTGCGCCGAAAAACGAGCGCGATGAGCGCAAAGAGGATGAGCCCGCCGTCCAGCACCGGGATGGGCAACAGATTGATGACGGCCAGATTCACGTTGAGGAAGCGCAAGAACCCCACCCCGTCCCACACGTTGCGGCGGAAGCTCCCGTAGATGGCCTCGGCAATCATGATCGGCCCGCCCAGTGCCTTGGAGGTGGCCTTGGCCTCCCGCCGCGACGTAAGCCCCTCGAGGATGCGCACGATGCTCATCGCATCCCACTCGAGCTGCTTTAGCGGATGGCGCGACGGCATCCACGCCACCGCGCCCGCATGGTTGGTTACGCTATAGGCCTTGATGAAATAGGCGCCGGTCACCGCATCGGGCTCGGCGGCCACCGGTATGGTCAAGAGCTCGCCGCCGCGCTCCACCGCAAACAGCGTTTCGCTCCCGCCCGAAATCTGCACCTCGGTCTGCATCTCGCTCCAGGTGGAAATGGCCCGCTCGCCGACTTTAAGTACCTTGTCGCCAGGCATGAGCCCTGCGCGTTCGGCCGGGCCTCCCGCAATCACGCCGCCGATCTCGGCCGGCACTTGCCCGAACCTGGCCCCGGGCGCCACCGCCAGCACCACCGCCAACACTACCGCCAACACCACGTTCATGGCCGGGCCCGCCGCCGCCACCACCAGTTCCTTCCAGGCGGGAATTTCGGCCTTAGGCTCAGCCTTCTTGCCCCCTTCCAGCGCCAGCGTGCCTTCGGGATCGACCTCGGGTATCGACACGTAGCCGCCCAGCGGAATGGCGCTCAAGCGATACTCCACGCCCCGGTGCGTTTTCTTCCACAGGACCGGCCCGAATCCCAACGAAAACGCCTCGACCTTGAGCCCCAGCTTGATCGCCGCCACGAAATGCCCGAACTCGTGAATGGCGATCGCCAGCGAAAACATCGCTACGCAAAGCGCGATATAACCTATCGTGACAAGTATTTCCATGTCCAGTCGTTAGCCTCCCAAACCGCCTCCAGCGATTCGCATTCGATCCTGGGCGCCGCGGCCAGCGCCTCCTCCACCTTGCGGGCGATATCGCAGTAGCCGATGCGCCCTTCGAGAAAATTCTTTACCGCCCACTCGTCGGCCGCGGCCAACACCGCGGTGGCGCAGCCGCCCGCTTGGCACGCTTCTTTCACGAGCCGCAAACACGGGAAGCGCCCGGGGTCGGGCTTCAAGAAGGTAAGCTTCCCCAACGCCGCGAGATCGAGCCGTTCGCGTTCGGCGGGCAAACGATGCGGCCACGAC
>JAFXST010000020.1 GCA_017525475.1 Kiritimatiellia bacterium
ATCGAAAACCTCGACCCGATGGGCGTCCACACCGGCGACTCCATCACCGTCGCGCCCATACAAACGTTGACCGACCGCGAATACCAGGCGATGCGCGACGACTCGATCCGCGTCCTTGAGAAGATCGGAATCGAGACCGGCGGATCGAACGTGCAGTGGGCGGTCGACCCCAAGACAGGGCGGCGCATCATAATCGAGATGAATCCGCGCGTCAGCCGTTCATCGGCTCTCGCGTCCAAGGCGACAGGCTTCCCGATCGCGAAGATTGCCGCGCTACTTGCCGTCGGGTACACTCTCGACGAGCTCAAGAACGACATCACGCAGGTTACGCCGACATGCTTCGAGCCGACATTGGATTATGTGGTCGTAAAGATTCCCCGCTTCGCGTTCGAGAAGTTCCCGGGCGTAGACCGAAGGCTCGGCACGCAGATGAAGTCCGTCGGAGAAGTGATGGCGATCGGCCGCACCTTCAAGCAGGCGTACCTCAAGGCCGTCCGGTCGCTGGAGGCTCCAATTGCGGGACACGATGCGGCGAGCTTCGACCCGTGGTTCAAGGCGCAGCTCGACGAGATAGAGGCGTTTCGGGGCCTTCTGGAAAATCTGGAAGGTCTAGATGATCTAGATCCGCTGCTTCGTCAAGCCAAGGTATTCGGCTTCAGCGACAAGGAGATCGCCGCTGCGGTCAATTGCGATGAGGAGGAGATAAGGGTGCGTCGCATCGCGATGGGCATCAGGCCGGAATTCGGCGAGGTCGACACCTGCGCCGGCGAATTCGAGGCAAGGACGCCGTATTACTACAGCTATTACAGCTACAGTTCTAGAAGTTCTAGCGGTGCTAGAGAATCGGGCAAGGCCAGAAAGATCATGATCCTCGGCGGGGGGCCGAACAGGATCGGCCAGGGGATAGAGTTCGACTGGTGCTGCTGCCATGCCGCGTTCGCTCTGCGGGGGCTCGGGCACAAGGTCGTGATGGTGAACTCCAATCCTGAGACCGTCTCGACCGACTACGACACCTCGGACAAGCTCTACTTCGAGCCTCTCACGTTTGAAGACGTGATGGAGATCTACGAACGCGAGCGGTGCGACGGAGCAATCGTCCAGTTCGGCGGCCAGACGCCGCTCAATCTTGCAGAGCGCCTTGAGGCGGCGGGTGTGAAGATCCTCGGTACCTCGCCTCGCGACATTGCGCTTGCCGAAGACCGTGACTTCTTCCGCGCGCTCGTCGCCGAAGCCGTGGTCAAGCAGCCTCCAAGCGGAATCGCCCATTCCGTCGACGACGCGCTCAATATCGCAAACGAAATCGGATATCCTGTCCTCGTGCGTCCGTCGTTCGTATTGGGCGGGCGCGGCATGGCGATAGTCTATCGCGAAGACCGTCTGCGCACATATGTCGAAGAGGCTGTTCGTATTTCGGAAGGTCGCCCAATCCTCATCGACAAGTTCCTTGACCGTGCAATCGAGCTCGATGTCGACTGCGTCTCGGACGGCAAGACGACTGTCGTCGGCGCAATCCTCGAACACATCGAAGCGGCTGGCTGCCATTCCGGCGATGCCCTGCCGTAACGCCGCCGATTTCGCTTTCCGCGGAGACGATCGCAGAGGTCGAGGATATCGCCCGCAAGTTCGCAGAGCGTCTTCACGTTGTCGGTCTGATGAACATCCAGCTAGCCGTGAAGGAAGGGAAGATCTGGATGATCGAGGTCAATCCGCGCGCCTCGCGCACCGTGCCGTTCGTCTCCAAGGCCGTCGGCTGGTCCCTCGCAGGCGTTGCCGCTCGCTGTATGGCGGGAGAGAAGTTGCTTTCGCTACGGGGAGTCTCGGAGTTAAGGAGTTCAAGCAACAAGTGCTACTGCGTAAAGGAAGCGGTGTTTCCGTTCGCAAAGTTCCCCGGCGCCGACATAACGCTCACGCCGGAGATGAAATCCACGGGCGAGGTCATGGCGTTCGGTCACGACGCAGCGACCGCATACTACAAGAGCCAGATTGCCGCAGGGAGCCCCTTGCCGCGTCCGGACAAAGGCGGAATCGTCCTTTCGGTGCGCAACGAGGACAAGGAGGATGTTGTCCGCCTCGCCAGAAAACTTTATTCTTTCGGCTACGAAATCTGGGCGACGCGCGGGACCTCAACCTCGCTGTGGAAAGCCGGAATCGAGTCGAACGCGCTTTATCGCATTCCGCTCGGGAGTCCAAACACGCTCGACCTGATCCGCCTCGGAAAGATCAAGTGGATCGTCAACACAAGGGAAGACGGGGAAAGCGCCGCGCACGACAGTCTCAAGATCCGCTCTGCCGCCGTCCTTGCCGGCATCCCCGTTACGACAACTCTCGCCGGGTTCGCCGAGGCGACCCTCGGCATCGTCGCTATGTCCAGGTCCGGCGATGCCGAGCCGATTTCCTTGCAGGAATGGCATAATAAAGGAAGGATCGATTCATGAAAAAGCAAGTCAAATATGTATTCATCACCGGTGGAGTCGTAAGCTCGCTAGGAAAGGGCGTTACTTCCGCGTCGCTGGCGCTGCTCCTCAAGTCTCGCGGCTACAAGGTGTTCATGCAGAAGCTCGACCCTTACCTCAACATCGATCCGGGAACGATGTCGCCGTATCAGCACGGCGAGGTGTTCGTTACGGACGATGGCGCGGAGACCGATCTCGATCTCGGGCACTACGAACGCTTCGCGGGCGTGACATGCACCAAGGCGTCGAACTACACGTCCGGGCGCATCTACTCCGCCGTCCTCGCGCGCGAAAGGGCTGGCGGCTATCTCGGCGGCACGGTGCAGGTCGTGCCGCACATCACGGACGAGATAAAGGCCGCGATCCGCTCAGCAGGCGATCATGACTGCGACATCGTGCTGTGCGAGATCGGCGGAGTTTCCGGCGACATTGAATCGCTGCCGTTTCTCGAGGCTGCGCGGCAGTTCCGCTTCGAGGAGGGAACGGACAACACCTGTTTCGTGCACTTGACGCTCGTACCCTACCTCAAGGCGGCGGGCGAACTCAAGACCAAGCCCTCGCAGCACTCGGTAGGCATGCTCCGCAATATCGGCATCATCCCCGATATCCTCGTGTGCCGCACGGAAACGCCGATTCCCGAAGAGCACAAGCAGAAGCTCGCCATGTTCTGCAACGTCCGCCGCGAATGCGTGATAGAAGAGCAGGATGTGACCGACTCCGTTTACGCCGTCCCGCGCGAGTTGCGCAAACAGGGTCTCGACGAGCAGGTATTGCGCCAGCTTCATCTCGATATCTGGCCCATCAAGCATACGGCGTGGGATACGCTCGTGAGGAAGGCGACCAAGCCCAAGCGCCATTGCCGCATCGCGCTCGTCGGCAAGTATATCGCCATCCGCGACGCCTACAAGTCGATCTACGAAGCGCTGCAACATGCCGGCATGGCGAAGGACTGCAAGGTGGAGGTGGTGCCCATCGAGGCAGATGAATTCGCCAAGGCCGCCAAGCGCTTCGACGGCATACTCGTCCCCGGCGGGTTCGGGTCGCGCGGCGTGGAGGGCAAGATCGCGGCGATCCGCTACGCCCGCGAGCATAAGATTCCCTTCCTCGGCATCTGCCTCGGCATGCAGTGCACGGTAATCGAATACGCCCGCGACGTGCTGGGCTGGGCCGACGCCAACTCGACCGAGTTCGACGACAAGACCGCGCACCCCGTAATCGACTTGATGGAAGAACAGCGCGGCATCACGCAGAAGGGCGGCACCATGCGCCTTGGCGCCTACCCCTGCGTACTCAAGAAGGGGTCGCTAGCCGCCAAACTCTACGGCCGAAGCGAGATTTCGGAGCGCCACCGCCACCGCTACGAGCTCGACAACGCCGGCGAGGCCAAAAAAGCGCTGGAAGCGGCGGGGCTCTGCGTAAGCGGCGTTTCGCCCGACGGCCAACTCGCCGAAATCGTGGAATTGCCCGGCCATTCCTACTTTATCGCGGCGCAGTTCCACCCCGAATTCAAGTCGCGCCCGACCGCGCCCCATCCGCTTTTCCTTGGGTTGGTGACCGCCGCCCTCGCCGGCAAATAGCCCCAGGCTGCCCCGTAAACCCAATAAATGCAGAATTTCCCCCTTGCTTTTTGGGGCGAAATATGGTATAATACTCTCCAACAATCGGGAAAGCAAGGACAAATCCCGGTTGCGCGAAAGGATCGAAAATGAGCGAAGAAACGCTTGCCGCGCCCGAGATGGACGACGGTATGAAGGAGTTTGAAGCGCTCCTCGCGCGAGTGCGCGAGGCCCAGCGCCGGTTTGCCGCATACACGCAGGAACAGGTCGACGCCATCTTCAAGGCGGCCGCGATCGCCGCCGACAAGGCGCGCATTCCGCTCGCCAAACTGGCGGTCGAAGAGACCGGCATGGGCGTGGTGGAAGACAAGATCATCAAGAACCACTATGCGGCCGAGTACATCTACAACGCGTTCAAGAATACGCAGACTTGCGGCGTGATCGAGTCGGATCCGAGCGCGGGCTACCAGCGCGTGGCGGAGCCCATCGGGCTGATCGGCGCGGTGATCCCGACCACCAACCCCACCTCCACCGCCATTTTCAAGACGCTCCTCGCGCTCAAGACCCGCAACGGCATCGTGATCAGCCCCCACCCGCGCGCCAAGCGCTCGACGATCGAGGCGGCCACGGTGGTGCTGGAGGCGGCGGTCAAGGCCGGCGCCCCCGAGGGGATCATCGGGTGGATCGACCAGCCGAGCTTGCCTAAGACCAACCTCCTCATGAAGGAGTCGGACATCATCCTCGCCACCGGCGGCCCCGGCATGGTCAAAGCCGCGTATTCGAGCGGCAAGCCGGCGTTGGGCGTGGGCGCGGGCAACACCCCGGCCATCATCGACGACACGGCCGACCTCAAGCTCGCGGTCGCCTCGATCATCCACTCCAAGACTTTCGACAACGGCATGATTTGCGCCTCGGAGCAGTCGGCCATCGTGCTGGACGGCGTCTACGACCGGGTGCGCGCGCTGTTCGAGGAGTCGGGGTGCTACTTCCTCGAGGGCGACGAGCTCGAGCGCACGCGCAAGACCATCCTCGTCAACGGCGCGCTCAACGCCCGCATCGTGGGCCAGAAGCCCGCGACCATCGCCAAACTCGCCGGATTCGAAGTGCCCGAAGACACCAAGATCCTGATCGGCGAGGTGGAGTCGGTGGATCCGGCCGAAGAATTCGCGCACGAGAAGCTTTCGCCCGTTTTGGCCATGTACCGCGCCAAGGATTTCGCCGACGCGCTCGGTAAAGCCGAACGGCTGGTGGCCGACGGCGGCTACGGGCATACTTCGAGCCTGTACGTGGACGAGCTCAACGAGGGCGACAAGGTGGCCGAGTTCCGCTCGCGCATGAAAACCTGCCGCATCCTCGTCAACACGCCCTCGAGCCAGGGCGGCATCGGCGACCTCTACAACTTCCGCCTGCCGCCGTCGCTGACGCTCGGCTGCGGCAGCTGGGGCGGCAACTCCGTGTCGGAGAACGTGGGGGTGAAGCATCTTATCAACATCAAGACGGTGGCGATCAGGAGAGAGAATATGTTGTGGTTCCGTGCGCCGGAGAAGGTCTACGTCAAGAAGGGGTGCCTGCCGGTGGCCCTGCGCGAACTGGGCGAAGAGCTGGGCAAGAAGAAGGCGTTTATCGTGACCGACTCGTTCCTCTACGCCAACGGCTACACCCGGCCCATCGAAAAGAGCCTGGAAGAGCAGGGGATCATGTTTACCACGTTCTCCAACGTGGCGCCCGATCCCACGCTCGCCTGCGCCAAGGAAGGCGCCAAGCTGATGGCCGGCTTCAAGCCCGACGTGATCGTCGCCATCGGCGGCGGCTCGGCCATGGACGCGGCCAAGATCATGTGGGTGCTGTACGAACACCCCGATTGCGACTTCCAGGATATGGCGATGCGCTTCATGGATATCCGCAAGCGCGTCTACAAGTTCCCGCACATGGGAGACAAGGCCTACTTCGTGTGCATCCCGACGAGCGCGGGCACGGGTTCGGAAGTGACTCCCTTCGCCGTCATCACCGACGAGCAGACGGGCGTCAAGTATCCGCTCGCCGACTACGAGCTCATGCCCGATATGGCGATCGTCGACGCCGACGTGCAGATGATGGCGCCGCCCGGCCTCACCTCGGCCTCGGGCATCGATGCCGTGTCCCACGCGCTCGAGGCGTACGCTTCGATGATGGCCACCGACTATACCGACGGCCTCGCCATCCGCGCGCTGCAGACGATTTTCGAGTATCTGCCGCAGTGCTACGACGCCGCGGTGGCCAAGACGGCCGCCCCCAAGGCGCGCGAGAAGATGGCCAACGCCGCCACCATGGCCGGCATGGCCTTCGCCAACGCGTTCCTGGGCGTGATGCACTCGATGGCCCACAAGCTCGGCGCCTTCCACCACATTCCGCACGGCATCGCCAACGCGCTGATGATGGAGCAGGTGCTCCGCTTCAACGCCGTCAAGGTGCCGCGCAAGATGGGCACGTTCCCGCAGTACGACCATCCGCACACCCTCGAGCGCTATTGCGAGATCGCCAAGGCGCTCGGCATCGGCGGCAAGGACGACAACGAGCGGTTCGAGAACCTGGTCAAGGCCATCCGCGAGCTCCAGGCGCGAGTGGGCATCAAGCCCACCATCCGCGACTACGTGCCCGACGAGGCCGACTTCCTCGCGCGGCTCGACGCCATGACGGAACAGGCGTTCGACGACCAGTGTACCGGCGCCAACCCGCGCTATCCGCTGATGCGCGAGATCCGCGCGATGTACCTCAACGCCTACTACGGCAAGAACGACCGGGTCTGAGTTTAGCCAAGGAGGACAAGACATGGCCACCAAGAAAGCCAAATCCGCTCCCGCCAAGAAGGCCGCCAAGAAGGCGACCAGGTCGAACGTGCTCATGGAGCGCACCGACAAGGTGATCACCAAGGACGGCAATACCGTGCTCAAGGTGTTCGGGCCGAGCTACCTCGTGAGCGATATTTTGAACGAGGCGATGAACGAAGTGCGCGCGCTCGAGGCGGGGCTGCCGGTAGCCAAGGTGATCGAGGTGATGAAGCTCCGCGGCCACTGGTGCATACGCCGCGAGTTCATCGAAGGGACGACCCTCGCCGACGCGATGGCCGCCGACAAGCGCAACCTCGACAAGTACCTCAAGGAATTCGTCAAGATCCAGTGCGAGATCTTCACCAGGACGTCGCCGAGGATGGGCAATATCGCCGAGAAGCTCGACCGCCAGATTTCGGCCTCCACCCTGGAGCGCGAGATCCGCTACGATCTGCACATGAAGCTCCAGAGCCTGCCGCGCGGCAAGGCGCTGTGCCACGGCGACTTCAACCCCACCAACGTGATCATCAAGGCCGACGGCACCTGGACGGTGATCGACTGGGCGCACGTGCGCATCGGCGATCCGGCCGCGGACATCGCGCGCACGTACCTCCTATTCTGGCTCGACGGCCACGTGGTCGCGGCCTCCAAGTACATGACGCTGGCGTGCGAAGCGACCAAGATCAAGCTCCAGGACGTGCAGAAGTACCTGCCCATCGTGGCGGCGGCCGAAACGGCCAAGCCCCAGTCGAACCCCAAGAACATGGATCTCTTGATGCATTGGGCATCGGTGGTGGATTGCGAGTAAACCCATGAACGCGGCCATCCATATCCGGCGCGAGCTCATCCTCAAGATCGTCAAGGCGTTCGACGCCGGCGAACTCGAGGACGAACTCGACCGCATCGCCATCCGTTTAAGGCCCAAGGACGGCGATTCTTCGCGCTGTTGCGTGTATCACGACCGCGCGGTGCTGAAGTACCGGTTGATGGCGCTTTTGGGCGTGAGCGTGGAGGACGAGCGCGACGAGGCCAAGACGCTCAAGGAATATTACGCGGAGCTGTTGGCCGAGATGACCGCGGCCAAGACGCCGCAGGAGCTCGCCCCGGTCAATGCGCTTTCGGTGTGCGGGCCCGCCTGCTCGGGTTGCCCGAGCGCCAAGGTGATTTCGACCCCCAACTGCCGCGGTTGCTTTGCGCGGCCGTGCGTGTACTCGTGCCCCAAGCGCGCGATCGATATCGTGGACGGCAAGAGCCGGATCGACGAGAGTAAGTGCATCAAGTGCGGCAAGTGCATCGCGGCCTGCCCCTACCACGCGATCGTCAAGACCACGGTTCCCTGCGAGGAAGCGTGCCCGGTGGACGCCATCAAGAAGAACGACATCGGGGTGGCCGAGATCGATTTCGACCGTTGCATAAGCTGCGGCAAGTGCGTAATCGCGTGCCCGTTCGGGGCGGTGATGGAGCGTAGCCAGCTCATCGAGGTGCTGGAGACCATCCGCGAGGGCCACAAGGTGGTGGCCATGCTCGCGCCTTCGACCTGCGACCAATTGCCCGGCACGGTGGAGCAGGCGCTCCAGGCCTGCGTGGAAGTGGGCTTTTCGGACGCGATGGAAGTGGCGCTTGGCGCCGAGATGACGACCGAGCACGAAACCGCCGAATTCATCGAGCGCATGGAGAAAGACCCCAATACGCTCATGACCACCTCGTGCTGCCCGGCCTACGTCAATCTGGTGGCCAAACACGTGCCGGAACTGATCGACAAGGTGTCGCTCACGCCTTCGCCCATGGTGTTTGCCAACGAGCTCGTCAAGAAGGCTTCGCCCCTCGCCAAGACGGTGTTCGTGGGGCCCTGCGTGGCCAAGCGCGGCGAGGCGCGGCGCAAGAACGTGGATTTCGTGCTGTCGGTGGAGGAGCTCGCGGCGCTGTTCGCGGCGCGCGGCGTGAAGGTGGAGGAGTGCGCGCCCATGAAGACCGCGCGTCCCGCCAACCCCTCGGCGCGCAACTACTCCAAGAGCTGTGGCGTGACCGAGGCGGTGCTGGAGGAGGCCACGGCCAAAATCCCGGGCTTCAAGCTCAAGTCCAAGCAGGTCAGCGGCATCGACCGCAAGACTTGCGCCATGCTCAAGCTCCACGCCGCCGGCAAGCTCCCGGGGAACTTCATCGAGGTTATGGCGTGCCCCGGCGGGTGTGTGAACGGGCCGTGCGGGCTCAAAAAGTAGAGTTTCTGAAACCAAACAAGGAAAATCGAATGGCAAAAGAAGAAGATCAGGCGATCGAGGTGGCGGGGGTCGTCACCAAGGTGTTGCCGGCAACCATGTACAAGGTGCGGCTCGAGAACGGGCACGAGATCCTCGCCCACATCTCTGGCAAGATGCGCAAATTCTTCATCAAGATCGCGATCGGCGACAAGGTGACGGTGGAAATCTCGCCCTATGACCTCGGCAAGGGGCGCATCACCTATCGCCACAAGGAAACTCCGCCGCCGCAGGCCTAAACATTTCGAATCCAACCTAAAAACTTAAAACAAAAAGGAACCATACCATGTCAGGTCACAGCCACTGGGCAACCATCAAGCGCGCCAAAGGCGCGGCAGACGCCAAGAAGGGCAAAATCTTCTCCAAGCTCGGCAAGGAAATCACCATCGTCGTGAAGGCCAAGGGCGGCAATCCCGACACCAACCCCACGCTGCGCACGCTCATCGCCAAGGCCAAGGCGGCGCAGATGCCCAACGACAACATCGACCGCGCCATCAAGAAGGGCACGGGCGAACTCGAGTCGGCGGCGCTGGTCGATGCCGTGTACGAAGGCATCAAGGGCGGCATCGCCATCGTCTGCACCGTGCTTACCGACAACAAGAACCGCGCGGCGGCCGAAGTGGGCAGCGTGTTCAAGAAGAACGGCACCGAACTCGCCAAGCAGGGTTCGGCCGCGCGGCTCTTCGACCGCATGGGCCAGCTGATGATCCCCGCGGCCGACGGCCTCGACGAGGACAAGGTGATGGAAGTGGCGCTCGACGCCGGCGCCGAAGACGTGATCAGCGAGGATGGCGGCTTTACGGTCAAGTGCCAGTGCGCCGACTTCAACGCGGTGCTGGAGGCCGTGAAGGGCGCCGGAATCGCGGTGGACGAGGAGAACTCGTCCGAGCGTACGCTCATCCCCAACATGACCGCGCCCGTCGGCGACGTGGCGACGGCCAAGGCGATCAACAAGTTCGTGGAAATGCTGGAGGATCTCGAGGACGTGCAGGACGTCTACACCAACATGGAAACGACCGACGAAGTGGACGCCGCCCTGGAGGCGGAAGGCTGATCGCAAACCCATAACCCACAACCATACTCAAGGAGGAATCCATTATGAAGCTGGAACATTTTGCCATTGACGTGCCCGACGCCGAGGCTTTCAAGGCGTGGTGGTGCAAGAATCTCGGTATGAGGGTCTCGTCCAATCCCGGTTTCATCATGGACGACTCCGGCACGATCGGCCTCGAAATCTACCGCACGGGCGAGACGGCCGCCGCGCCCGACTACCCGGCCATGAACTCCATGACGCTCCACGTGGCTTTCGCGTCCGACGACGTCAAGGCCGACGTGGATCGCCTGGTGGCCGCCGGGACCAAGGTCGAGCAGCTCAAGCTCGACAATCCCGACTTCCAGATGGCGATCGTGCGCGATCCGTGGGGTGTGGCCATCCAGTTCTGCCGCCGCAAGAACTCGATCTTCATCAAGTAAGCCATGGCATTGACGAGGCGTGGTTTCATCGCGGGGATGGGCGCTTCGGCGCTCTTCTCCGGCTTGGCGGGTACGGATGCGCTGGGGCTCTTATCCCGGAAGAAGCTCAACGTCCTATTCATCATGACCGACGACCATGCCGCCCACGCC
>JAFXST010000021.1 GCA_017525475.1 Kiritimatiellia bacterium
GGTGATCGCCTTCCCGATGAACCAGAAGGCGCAGGATCTCATGATGAACGCGCCGAACTTCGTGACCGAGCAGCAGCTCCGCGAACTGCACATCAAGATCCGCGGCACGGGGTCGGAAGTCCAGGCGTGACGGATAAACTCAAGTTCACCCTCAAGGCGTGGCCGGTCGTCTTCGTGACGGCGGTCACGCTTTCGTTTTTGACCGAGTGGACGGCCCGTCACGTGTTCGGGATCGAACTCCCCGACCAGAACCAGGTGGAAATCGTGCGGCAGATGTTCGAGCGGGGGCCGCTCAAACTTATTTTGCTGAATTTGGCGCTGATTTTGGCGGTGATGCCGATCGTGGAGGAGTTTCTGTTCCGCTGGGTCACCCGGTTCCATGTCGCGCTTTGGCCGGTAATGTCGGCGCTCTTTTCCGCCGCCCACTATCTGCAGGCGCCGTTCCCCGACAATGCGTTTTTGGCGCTGTTCGCCTTTGGGCTTTGCCAATGCTGGCTTTATCGCCGGCTCGGTAGCATTTGGTATCCGGTCCTGAACCATACGCTTTTCAACCTCACCAATTTAATTTTGCTTTTGGTACTTCCCAAATGACGGAATTTTTGGTATAATATAACCGAATGCAAGGAATTTTGTCAGGGGCTTTCAAGGCGCGGGAGACGACGGCTTGCAAGTATTCGGTGGGAACCGTTACGGTGGTCGGTGGGTCGGTGCGCTATAGTCATGCGCCGGTTATCGCCGGGCTGGGCGCGCGAGCGGCCGGAGCGGGGCTAGTGTATCTGGCGGTCCCGGAGGCTTCGCGGATCGCGGCCGGATGTCTGCTGCCGGAGGCCGTTTTTGCCGGAACTCCCGACGATTGCGATTTGCCAAAGTCAGATACGCTGGTGGTTGGCTTGGGGCTTGGCCATAGCCCCGAGACCGAAGGTACGGTCATGCGCGTCTTGGACAGCGATGTCAAGCGCCTCGTGTTGGATGCGGACGCGCTTACGGTACTTGCCGGGTGCTACGCTTCGGGCTATCGGCTCGCTCCCGGCCGGGAGTATATCCTTACTCCGCACGAGGGCGAAGCGGCCAGGTTGCTCGGCTGCCGCCGCGAGGAGATTGCCGCCGATCGTACCGGAGCGGCCAGGGCGATTGCCTCTCGTTACGGCGCCACTGTCGTACTCAAGGGCGCGCGCACGGTGGTGATGGCGCCGGACGTAGAAAACATCTACGTGAACGACAGCGGCAACCCGTTTATGGCACTCGGCGGCATGGGCGATTTGCTCGCCGGAGTGATTGGCGCCAGATGGGCGTATCTTAAAGGCGAACCATTCCTTGCCGCCGCTTCGTCGGTATGGCTCCACGCCGCCGCCAGCGACCGTCTCGTTGCCGGGAATATCGATCCTTCAATAGTCAATACCGCCGCCAAAATCGGGTCTATGCGCATTGCATTGGACCAAGGAGAGTTGCCATGACCACCAACTACGCCGGACTTATCGACGAACTCAAAGCCAGCGGGCATCGCTACGGCCTTTTGACCATGCAAGCCACCAGCACCACGCGCCGGCTGGTCAATGCGCTCCCGGGCAAGATGACTGCGCTCTTTTCGGCCGAGCACGGCTTTTTCGGCACGGCGGCGGCCGGCGAAAAGACCGCCAGTTCCTGGCATCCGTTCTGGAACGTGCCCATCCATTCGCTTTATGGCGACCATCGCAAGCCCAACGACGAGATGATGGACGGCGTGGAACACATGATAGTGGACATGTGCGACATCGGGGTGAGGTGCTACACGTATCTCGCCACGCTCAAGAACGTGATGGAGGCGTGCGCCGAGCGCGACATCCCGGTTTCGGTGCTCGACCGTCCCATCCCCCGCGGCGGCATGCTCGACGGCCCGATGCTCAACCCGAGCTACAAGAGTTTTGTGGCGCCCGTCAACGTGCCGTTCTGCCACGGCATGACGCCGGGCGAATGCGCCATTTGGATGCAGGAGAACGAAGGTATCAAATGTCGGCTCACCGTGCATCGTTTGGCCGATTGGAACCATTCTATGAAGGATCCGTGGCCCAACTTCGTGCCGCCGTCGCCGTCGATCCGCAGCTGGGATTCGGCAGTTATGTACCCGATGACGGTATTCACCGAGGCGTTCCCCGCGCTCGACTGCGACCGCGCAGGTTCTTTGGCGTTCCGCATTATCGGTGCGCCGTGGATGAACCAAAAGGCGTTGGTGGACGAGTTGATGCCGGCGTTGCGTAGCTGCGGGGTGAATACGAGACCCTATCGCTACCAGCCGCAAAGCGGCATGTGCAAAGGCCAGAACCTCAACGGCATCCTGTTCACCACTTTCTCCGATCGCGATTTCTATCCGGTTACCGCCGGTACTTTGATTCTCGCTTCGCTCCTCGCGCACCATCCGCGCCAAATGGCCATCAACGCCAAGTACGAGTGGATGGACAAGCTGTGCGGCACGGCCAAGGTTTGCGAACTTATCCGCACCGGCGGCGATCTCAACGACCTTTACCAGAGCTGGATCGAAGAGCAAGACGAATACCTCAAAACCAAGGTAAACCTCTACGCATAAGTGAAGATTTTCGTCGCCACCCACAATGCGCACAAGCTTGGCGAAATCGCCGCCATCCTCCCCGGCTTCGAGGTGGTTGGCGACGACCCGGGCGAGGTTGACGAAAACGCGCCCGATTTTGCCGGCAATGCGCTTATCAAAGTGCGCGCTATCGCCGCGCGTCATGTTGGCGAATGGTGCATGGCCGACGATTCGGGGTTGGAAGTCAAGGCGCTCGGCGGCGCACCGGGAGTGCGATCGGCGCGTTATGCTGGCGAGCCGACCGATTCGGCCGCCAACAACCGGCTGCTGCTCAGGAATCTCGAGGGTGCGGGCGACCGCACGGCCAATTTCACCTGCGCAATCGCGCTCGTGGATCCCCAAGGCGGCGAACACGTGTGCATGGGCCGGGTGTTCGGGCGTATCGCAACGGCGCCGGCGGGGGTTGGCGGGTTCGGATACGATCCGCTTTTCGTGCCTGACGGGTTCGACCGGTCGTTTGCCGAACTTGGCGCCGAAACCAAAAACTCGATTTCGCACCGCGGCCGGGCCTTGGCCGCAATGAAAGGGCTTATCGATGGGTAAGGGGGCGGTAGTTGGCTTTGGCGTAGTGATGCTGGCGATCGGTGCTGCGTTGGGTTTTGCGCTTTGTCCGGCGGATCGCAGCGCGTTTGCCGAGGTTGCAGGCGATAGCCCGTCGATTGGCCCGGCGGCCGATTTGGGCGAAAGCGCGACTATCGCCGCCTTGCGCGAGCGCGTAAAGTCGCTGGAAGCAGAACTGGCATCCATGCGGGAAAGCAGCATGCGCATCAGGCGCTTGCAGGAGATCGAGCGCGAGAACTTGTTGGCCACCGCCGTCAGGAATGTCGGGCTTTCGCGTGAAGACGCTGAAGAGCTGGTCGAAACCATCCAGGACGTGTACGAAGCCACAAATAGCGGCCGCGGCGGCCCCGATGGTCCGCCGCCACCGCCACCGCCGCAGGAGGCAAGGTAACCGATGCCGGAACTGCCCGAGGCCGAATCGATATCGCGAGCGCTCGATAAGGCGCTCAAAGGGCGGCGCATAACCAAGGTGGAAGTGTTTTTCCCCCGTTTGCGCACGCCGCTATTGCCGCTTCTTAAGGCCGGCCTTGAAGGGCGCAAATTCGTTTCTTGCCGCCGCCGTGCGCGTTATGCGGTGGCTGAACTCGACGACGGTCGCCAGGTAGTGATGCATTTTGGCATGTCGGGCGTGGTGCGGGTGGAAGGTGCCGAAGTCCCGCGCCGCAAGCACGAGCATGTTTTTTTGCATCTCGACAACGGCAAGATCCTGCGGTTCGAAGATCCGCGGCGGTTCGGCAGTTTCGAAGTCCAGCGCAAGGGCAAGGACGGTTGGCCCGAAAGCCTCGCCGGCATAGGCGTGGAGCCGCTGGATAGGCGGTTCGACGGCAACTTCCTCTACGAAGCGTCCCGGGGCCGCAAGAAGCCGGTCAAGGAACTGATCATGGATAATGCGGTGGTTACCGGTATCGGCAACATTTACGCCGCCGAAACCCTGTTTGCCGCCGGCGTCTCGCCGCTCAGGCAGGCGTGCGCGCTTTCGCCGGCGGAATGCTTATCGATCGTCCGCGAAGTCAAGCGGATATTGCGCCTCGCAATCAAATGGGGCGGCACCACCGTAAGCGATTTCAAGAACGTGGACGGCAGCGAAGGCCGGTTCGTCCAGAAACTCAAGATTTACGGCAAGAAAACATGTCCCCGATGCGGCGGCAAGGTGGCTACCGCAGTCTTGGGCGGGCGCACCTCCTGGTATTGCCCGGCTTGCCAGAAGTGAGCGGTGGAATTATGGATATGCGCAGGCGGATTATAGTTTTTTGCTTTTGTTTGGCGGTGGCGTGCGCGGCCTTGGCGGGCGGTGCGGCCAAGCGGCCCAACGTGATTTTCATCCTCGCCGACGATCTCGGATATGGCGACACCGGCTTTACCTGGCAGAATTCGGAGCGTCAGGGACGGCCACGGATTTTCACCCCCAATCTCGACCGGCTCGCGCGCGAAGGCGCGGTGCTTTCGAGCCACTATTGCGCTTCGCCAGTCTGTGCGCCCTCGCGCGCATCGCTGTTGACCGGGCGGGTGCAAGGGGAGTGCTCGTTAAGGGATAACTGCTTCGACCGCGCTTTGGCCGAAAAAGACTCGCTGGGCACGGTGATGAAAAGCGCCGGTTACGCCACTTGGGCGGTCGGTAAGTGGGGCTTGGCCGGCGGCGGCGAATCGGGCGAACCGATATCGTCGCATCCGCTCGACCGCGGCTTCGACTACTTCTACGGCTTTCTCGATCACATGGCCGGCCACACTTACTACCACTACGAAGGCCATATCCGCGGAGCGTTCATGGGCATAACCGAGAACCGCACCAACGCCACCGCGTCCGCTAGCGGCATCTATTCGACCGATCTTTTCATGGCGAAGACCAAGGAGCTAATATCCCACCATCTGGAGCGCTCGCCCGAGAAGCCGTTCTTCCTTTATCTGGCCGTCAACACCATCCATGGCTCGGGGCGCTCGGACGATACGCTCAAGTGCAAGAACCAGCTCCACGTCCCTGGCCGCCCCTATCCCGAAAACGGGGTGTCGTGGCCGCTGGAACCGGAGGCGCCCGAAAGCCGCAACACCTGGATCGATCCCAAATATGCGAATTTGCCTCCCGTGGCGGCGCGTTACGCAACGGCCATAACCCGCCTTGATGACGCCGTCGGCGACTTGATGCGGCTGTTGGAGACGCGCGGCATCGACCGCGATACGCTGATTGTGTTTACTTCCGACAACGGGCCTGCCGACGAGTATGGTTCGGATCCCCGTACATTCGGCTCGTCCGGGCCTTTCGACGGTTTGAAGCGCGATGTCTACGAAGGTGGCATGCGCGTGCCGGCGTTCGTGCGCTGGCCCGGCGGAATCGAGGGCGGCACCGTGGATGGCGCACCATCGCAGTTCCACGATTGGATGGCCACCTTGGCGGATGTGGGCGGCACCGGAAAACCGGCGGCGTGCGAAGGCGTGTCGCTGTTGCCGCGATGGACTGGCGGGGTGGCGGAGCCTTCGCTCGTCTACACGCAGTACGAGTTCCCCTGGGGTGGCGGCACCGAGGCGTTCAGGGAATTCGAAGCGCGCAAGGGCAAGGTGCGCGGGCTGCAGCAGATGGTGCGCGACGGCGATTACGTGGCCTTGCGCACGCGGATGCGCGATGGCGACGCCGCGGTAAGACTCTACAATGTCGTCGAAGATCCGTTCGAGGCGCACGACCTTGCCGCGTTGCCGGAGCATCGCGAACGGCTCGAACGGATGACGGCCGAGCTCGACCGGCGGCTCAAGCGGTAAATTTCGCAAACAACCACAAACAAAGAGGATAAAACCATGAAGAAATACGTATGCCAGGTGTGCGGACACGTGTACGACCCCGCGGAAAACGGCGGCGTCGCGTTCGAGGCGCTTCCGGACGACTGGGTCTGCCCGCTTTGCGGCGTCGGCAAAGACCAGTTCGCCGCGATGGACTGACCCGGCGGCTTTGGCCATGCCGCTCGCCCGTCGGCTTGCCGAAAAAACGGGCAATTCCGGAAAAGGGCTTGCATAATTCCGGAATTTATGATATAATACTAGGTATCGGGTGGAAAACACACTTCCACCGGCAATGAGGCATTGGGAGTCATGGAAGAACAAATCAAGGCGAAACTTGAAGAACTCCGCGGGGGGCTGCAGGCCGACGGCGGAGATATGGAACTGGTCAAAATCGACGGCAAGGTGGTGTATCTGCGGCTCGTGGGCCACTGCGGCAGCTGTCCGTTCGCGGTGATGACCTTGAAGCAGGGCATCGAAGCCGCCCTGCAGGATATCGATCCCGAAATCACGGTGGAGCGGGTGGAGTAATGCGTTGCCCCAAGTGCGGTTGCGTTGACGACAAGGTGGTGGATTCGCGCGCGTGCCGCGAAGGCGCCGCCATCCGCCGCCGTCGCGAATGCGAAAGTTGCGGCTATCGCTTTACCACTTACGAAGAAGTGGTAAAGGACGAGACGCGCGTGCAGAAGCGCGACGGCTCTTTCGAACCGTTCGACCGCACCAAGGTGGAAGTGGCCATCCGCCGCGCTTGCGGCAAGCGGCCGGTCAGCGACGAGCAGATTCGCACCATGATCGACCATGTGGTCTCGCATGTCGACGGCGAGACGGTTACCGCCGATCGGGTGGCCGAGCTCGTGATGGCCGAACTCCACAAGGTGGACGAGGTCGCCTATATCCGTTTTGCAAGCGTCTACCGCAAATTCACCGACGTGGCGCAGTTCCTGTCGGCCATAACGGAGATAGTGAAGAAATGATCAACGAACTCTACCACCGGCCGCCGATCAAGGTGGCGTTGATGGGCCTAGGGAGGGCCATGTTCGAAGAACATATCCCCGTGTTCAAGAAGCATCCGGCGCTTTTCAAGGTGGTGGCCGCTTGCGACGTGTTCAAGGACCGGCGCGATCTCGTCAAGCGGGATTTCCCCGACTGCAAGATGTTCCGCCAGTTCCAGGATATGCTGGACGAGCGGGACATCGACCTGTTGGACATCGCCACCCCCACCGCCACTCACGTGGCCGATGCGGTGCGTGCGCTCAACACCGGGCGTTGGACTTTGGTCGAGTCGCCGCTGGCGACCACGCCCGAGGACGCACAGGTCCTGCGCGGTGCGGCGGCCAAGAACCGCAACCGGCTAATCGTCTTCCAGCGCGGCATGTTCGCGCCCGACTATCTGCTCGCCCAGGCGGCGATGGCCGATCCGCGGCTCGGAGAGATCCATGCCATCCAGATCAAGCTCCAGGATTACGTGCGTCGCGACGACTGGCAATGCGTCAAGCGGTTGGGCGGCGGGGCGTGTTACTATGTATTGCCCGATCTCGTGATGCAGGCGCTCAAGCTTTTGCCGATGCCGCCGTTCCAGATTTGGAGCGATCTCAAGCGCGTCGCCTCGCTTGGCGATGCCGAAGACTACGTAAAACTCAACATCAAGACGCGCGGGATGGTCAGCGCGGAGGTGGAGTATTCGGGCGGCATCCTGCCCGGCGATCGCGCGCCGAGCTTCCGAATCCTGGGCGATCGCGGCAGCTTTTCGGTGCAAGCCGGCGCCAAGGAAGGCGTAGTGCGGGCGATCGATCCCGATTTCAAGTTTCCGCGTCGCCGCTCGTCGGTGCGCACGCCGCCGTTGGGCGACCTGCACGAAGATTTGCCGATCGTCGAGTTTACGGCCAAACTGCCGCCGGATACGCTCAGCGGACACAGCGCTTTTTGGCGCCATGTGTACGATTCGGTGCGGACGGCGGCGCCGTTCCCGGTGTCGCTCGACGATTCCATCGAGGCGATCAAACTTGCGTATTTGATGAAGAAGACGAGTCCGTTCTGGAGCGGCAAGTAAACTTATGGCCAAGATAAAGAAATCGATGACCGAGAGTCTCGAAGATTACATCGAGATGGTCTATCTCCTGTCGGAGCGCAACGGGCAGGCGCAAGTGCGCGATATCGCCAAGAACCTCCACATCACCATGCCTTCGGTGGTCAAGGCCATCAAGGAGTTGCAGGCCATGGAACTGGTGGCGCACGAGCCCTACGGCGGCGTGCAGCTTACCGAGAAGGGCGTGCGCGAGGCCAAGTTCGTGCTGGGGCGGCATACGCTGATCAAAAAGTTCCTGCGCCAACTGGGCGTGGGCGAGATCAATGCCGAACGCGATGCCTGCCTTATGGAACACGATCTTTCCATGGAAACCATCGAGCGCATCCGCAAGGCTGTCGACAAAGCCGAACGCGCCGAGAAAACCGCTAACCACAAGGAGAAGGGCAAATGAAGGAGCAAATCGCAGTTCTCAAGGAGTTGCAGGAAGTCGTGCTCATCCGGGACGAGTATTACCAGACCGGCGACGGCAGCCGCATGGGCGAGTTCAACGCCAAGATCGACGAACTTAAATCCAAACTTTCGCCGCAGGTGCGCACGATTTTCGAGAGGCTCTACAAGCGCAATCACGTGGCGGTAGCCGGGCTTTCCAACAACTGTTGCGCGGCCTGCGGTATGACGGTGCCCATCGCCAACGTGCAAATGGTCATGCAGGGGCGCAATCTGGTTTGCTGCTCCAGTTGCGGGCGCATTCTCTATGCGGCCGACGGCGATTCGGTGCAGAACAGGGCTGGCCGGGTCGATCAGGAAGGCAAGGTGGGGCTGGAGCGCTTCTCCAACGTCAAGTTGGTGATTCCCGATCTCAAAGCCACCGAGCGTACCGAGGCGATTGCGGAACTGGCTGAGCTCCTGGAGAAAAACGGCGCCATCGACAGCGCCGACAACGTCATCGCCGCCGCCATGGCGCGCGAGGAGATACTTTCGACCGCCACCGACCACGATGTGGCCTTCCCGCACGTGCGCGGCGTCGAGGGCGGCGGCCTCACGGTGGCCGTGGGCGTTTCGAAGCAGGGCATCCAATGGGATGGGGTCAAGGTGCATATCGTGTTCCTGGCAATGATCCCGGTTGCCGTCAGCGCCTACTATCTCCGGTTCATGAGCGCCGTCACCAAGAGTTTCGGCAAGGCCAACGTGCGCGATCTCGTGTTGGCGGCGGAGGATGCGCAAACGCTGTGGCGGCTCGTCCAGAAGCATACGCGCACCGAACTCAAGTGAAGCGGTCGATAGCGCTGGTGCTGGCGGGTTTGCTGGCGACGGCGGCGTTTGCCGCCGATAGCGCCCACCGGCGTTCGCCGTATCTTTCGTATCTGGTGATGGATGCGGCCACGGGTGACGTGCTCGCCTCCGCGCATTCCGCGAGCGAAGCGTATCCTGCGTCCTGCACCAAGCTGATGACCATGCGGCTCGTGTTCAAGGCGATGAAATACGGCAAGCTCAAACTCGACGACCGCATAGTCCAGAGCGCGCGCTCCTACGGCGAACCCCCGAGCCGCATCGATCTCAAGGTGGGCGAGTCGATGACGCTCGACGACGCCCTTAAAGCCCTGATGGTCAAGAGCGCCAACGACGTGGCGGTGATGCTGGCCGAGCGCGTAGGCGGCACGGTCGAGAATTTCGTGGACTTGATGAACGTGGAGGCGCGGGCGCTGGGCATGAAGAACACGCGCTACGTAACCCCCAACGGGCTCCCGCCGCCCAAAGGGTCCAAGCGCGGGTTCGACCGCTCCACGGCGCAGGATCTGGCGATACTGGCGGCGGCGCTGTTGCGCGACAATCCCGAAATCCTCGATTACACGCGCCTTGCCTCCACCACGGTGACGGGCACCGGCGGCAAACAGCTGTGGCTGCAGAACCACAACAACATCCTCTGGAAACGGAGCGTGCGGGTCAAAGACGCCGACGGCCTCAAGACCGGCTACAACAACGCGGGCGGCAGCTCCATAGTGCTTACCGGCTCGCGCAACGGCCATCGCGCAATCGTAGTGGTGCTGGGCAGTTCCTCCGCCGCCGAGCGCGATCAAGCGGCCGCCAGATTTTTGGAAGACGCGCTCATGCGTCTCGACCGCTGAACAGTTTATGCTTGCAATCGCGAGGGATTTTTGGTATAATACTCCTAACCTATGAAGAAAAGCCGGACTGCGGTAAATTTTGAGTACTATGCATTGCGCGGCGCCTGCGCGCTGATCAATGCCATCCCGTATGCCGTGGCCATGGCCATGGCTCGGGGCCTGGCCAATCTCGCGGTCAGGGTGCTCAAGTTCAAGCGCGAGCGCACGCTCTCGCGGTTGGAGGAGGTGTTCCCCGGCATGCCGCGGCGGGAAAAGCTGCGCATCGCCGTGGATTCGCTCGCCAACGTCATCATGAACGCCGTGGAGATGATCCGCGCGCCCAAGCTTACGCGCAAGTGGATGGACCGGCATGTGGTGGACGGTCAGCTCTACAAAGACAAGCTCCAGGCCTACGTGGACGAAGGCCGGGGCGTGGTCATCATGGTGCCGCATTCAGGCAACTGGTACATGGCCGCATGGTCGATGGCCAAGTACGGCCTCCCGCTCTTTGCCATTGCCGCGCGCCAGCGCAACCCCAAGATCGACGCGTGGATGAACCGCCAATACGGCGACATCGAGGTATTGTGCCGTTCCGCCCACGGTACACTAAATCGCATCAAAGACTACATCCAGGGTGGTCGCGCCTTTGCCATCCTGCCGGATCTGCGCGTGCCTACGCAAGACACCGAAGTGGAGTTTTTGGGGCACAAAGCCAATGTTTCGCACGGCGCTTGCATGTTTGCGGTAAAGTGCAACTGCCCCATCGTGGTGGCTGCCATGGAGCGCCGGAACGGGCGGCATGTGTTCAACCATCTGGCCACCTTGAGGCCCGAGGGCCGCACCGCCCAAGACCTTACGCAAGAGGCCATGAAGATTTTGTCCGATCATATCATGAAACACCCGGGCGACTGGTTCTGGTACAACAAACGCTGGATCCTCGAACCGGTCCACCAGTAAACACGAAGGAGTCCGCAATGACTATTCAGGAAGCCGAAAAGATGCTCAAGAGCTGTGGCCAGGAACACGTGCTCAAGTTCTACAAGAAGCTCAAGAAAGCCGAGCAGGAGGCGTTACTCAAGCAGATTGCCACGATCGAACCCAAGAACGTCAAGTACTGCCAGGCGGCATTGAAGGCCGGCACCGCCGCCATCGACAATTCCAAGGGTACGGCGCCCAAGGTGGCGGTACTCAAGGGCAAGGCGCTCAAAGAAGCGGTGGCTGCCGGCGAGGCCGAACTCAAGGCCGGTCGCGTGGCGGCATTGCTGGTCGCTGGCGGTCAGGGCTCGCGCCTCGGCTACGACGGCCCCAAGGGATGTTTTTCGATCGGCCCCGTCACTGGCGCGCCGCTCTTCTATTTCCACGCGCGCAAGATCCTGGCGCGCTCCATCCGCTATGGCGCCACGATCCCGTTCTACGTGATGACGAGCGAGGCCAACAACGCCGCCACGGTCAAGTGCTTCGAGGACAACGGCTACTTCGGGCTCGACCCCAAGGACGTATTCTTCTTTACGCAGGGCATGTGGCCGGGCATGACCAAAGAAGGCAAGATCATTCTCGACCAGCCCGGGCACGTATTCATGTCGCCCGACGGCCATGGCGGATTGTTGGCGGCGCTCAAGAAGTCGGGCGCGCTCAAGGACATGAAAAAGCGCGGTATCAAGAGCGTATTCTTCTTCCAGGTGGACAACCCGCTCGTCGAAATCGCCGATCCCGCGTTCATCGGCTACCATGTGAACATGAAGAGCGAGTATTCGCTCAAGCTCTGCGCCAAGCGCGACCCGCTCGAGAAGGTGGGTATGCCCATGAAGTTCGGCTCGCAGTATCGCATGGTGGAATATACCGAAATGACCGAGGAGCAGTGCTACCGCAAGGACAAGAAGGGCAATCTCTACTTCCTCTACGGTTCGCCCGCCATCCACGTGTTCGATCGCGAGTTCCTGGAGCGCGAGTCGTCGCGGCCGATGCCGCTGCATCTGGCGTTCAAGAAGATCCCGGTCGTGGACGACAAGGGCGCGGTCGTCAAGCCCACCGAACCCAACGGCTACAAGTTCGAGAAGTTCATCTTCGACATTCTCCCCAACGCCAAGACGGCCGCGTTCCTCGCTTTCGACCAGAAGGACGAGTTCAGTCCCGTCAAGAACGCCGAAGGTAGCGACTCGCCGGCCACTTGCCAGGCGGATATGCAGGAAAAGTGGGCCAAGGCGCTGGCCGAGGCGGGCGTGCTCGTGCGCAAAGACGTCAAGATTGAGATCGATCCGGCCTATGCCTTGGACGCCGCCGACATCAAGCGCATCGGCCTTTGCCTGGGGGCGGAGTAATGTCCACGCTCCTTTGCGCGCTGTTGCTCGCCGTTTCGACGCCGGCCGGCTTCACCGACAATCTTCCCCAGGCCTTGGACAAAGCCAAGGCTGAGGGTAAGATGGTGTTCATGGTATGCTCCGGCAGCGATTGGTGCATGTGGTGCCAACGGCTCGAGCAGGAGGTGTTGTCCAAACCGGCGTTCCTCGATACGGCCACCAACTTCTTCGAGCTCGTCTATATCGATATGCCCCAGGACAAGTCGCGGCTGTCCGAATGGGGTCTGGCGCACAACGAGGAGGTGTGCGTCAAGTACGGCGTGCGTGGGTTCCCCTCGTGCTACCTGATCGACGCCGACGGCAAAGCGGTGCAGCAGCTCGGCTACGAGCAAGGCGGTGCCGAACGCTACGCCGAGCGGCTCAAGTTCCTCAAGGACAACTACCAGGA
>JAFXST010000022.1 GCA_017525475.1 Kiritimatiellia bacterium
CGATGCCTTCATGCCGGCTTTGCGTTCGGCGTCGAGGAACTCGGTGATGTCGTCTAAGGCAATCGCCGAAGCTTCCCGTTTGCCGCGACCATGAAGAAAATCGGCGAAAAACCGGAGGTCGCTCAAGTACGACGCTTGCGTATTGCCCGCAGCGCCCTCCTCCAGCATCATGGCCGACGCGAACAGGTCGATATCAGCTTCGAGCAATAAAATCCTCGATCAGCGCGCGCATTACCGGCCGCGACTTTTCCGCCGCCGCTATCACTTCCTGGTGGCTGAGCGGAGTGCTCGCGATGCCGGCGGCCAAGTTGCTGACGAGCGAAATCGCCGCCACTTTCATGCCGCAAGCATGGGCGAAAATAGTCTCGGGCACGGTCGACATGCCCACCACGTCCGCCCCTTGCGCCTTGTACGCGCGGATTTCCGCCGGCGTTTCGTAGCAGGGCCCCGAGGTGTAGGCGTATACGCCGTCCATTATGCGCAGATCGAGACGATGCGCCCCGGCATGCAGTTTTTCGGCGAGGCTCCGGCTGTAGACCTCGGTCATATCGGGGAAGCGCGGCCCCCACTGCTCCTCGTGCGTGCCGATCAAAGGATTGATGCCCACCAGGTTGATATGGTCGCGCACCACCACGAAGTCGCCCGCCTTGAGCGCCGGGTTGATGCCGCCTGCCGCATTGGTCACCAGGAGCTTGTTGCACCCCATGCGGCGCAAGATCTCGACCGGCAACACCACCGGCTCCCAGCCAGCACCCTCGTAATAGTGGCGGCGACCGCACCATGCCGCGATGCGCCGGCCATTGAGCGTATAGAGCACGAATTCGCCCGCATGCCCTTTTACGGTGGGCCCGCCCAAAGTGGGGATGTCGGCGTAGGGGATGCGCACCAGGCACTCGTCCATCGTCAAGGCATCGCCCCAGCCCGAACCGAGGATAATCCCCAAATCGGGCTCGCGCGTAAAGCATTCGTCGGGCAGATACCCGGCTGCCGCGTCAAAGGACTTGAGGTTCATCCTGCTTCTCCGCCGTAGGTTCTACGCTGGGAGTCGCCTCGGGCTGAACCGGCTGAGCCGGCGCCTTGGGAGGCGGCGGCACCGCATCGAAGCGGGTCGGGTTCTTGGCCATGAACTCCCACGCCAACGCCTTGTAGGCCTCGGCGCCCTTGGAGTGCGCGTCGAGGAAGACTACGGGCGTACCCATCGACGGCGCTTCCGACACGCGCACGTTGCGCGGCACCATCGTCTCGTACACCTTGTCGCCAAAATGGTTGCGCACTTCGGCCACCACGTCTTGCGTGAGCTTGGCCTGGAGATTGACCATCGTAAAGACGATGCCGTTCAGCTCCAGGGCAGGATTCACCGAACGCCGGATGCGGTCGATCGAGCCGGTGATGAGCGCGAGGCCGTCCATCGCCAAAAACTCGGCCTGGATCGGGATCAACACCGAATCGCAGGCGACGAGCGAACTCGTCATCACGATCCCGAGCGAGGGCGGGCAATCGAGGAGAATGTAGTCGAACGCCCCCGAATCCTTGACGGGCTGCAAGGCCGCCGCCACCATGGTGAGGCGGTCTTCGCGGATGCCGAACTCGAGTTCGGCCCCGGCCAGATCCACTTCGGAGGGGATTACGTTAAGATTGCTCCACTTGGTGGGCTGGATCACGTCTTCGATCGGCTTGGTGCCGAGGAGTACGGGGTAGAGCGAAATCCCAGGCTGCTTTTCGAGCCCCATCCCCAGCGTCGCATGCGCTTGCGGGTCGAGATCCACCACCAGCACCGTGCGCCGCCTGGCGCTCAGCGCCGCCGCCAGATTCACGACTGTGGTCGTCTTGCCCACGCCGCCCTTCTGGTTGGCGATGGCGATTACTTTAGTCCGTCTTTCCATAGTTGGTCTCCCAGCTCTTTGATGTTGCCGCCCACGCTACGTTCCACTTCGTGCCGCCATAGTTCCACGATGGCGATGTCCCAAGGGTCGTCTTCGCCCTGGACCACGGCGGCAAACGGGTCGCGTTTGGCGGCTACCGCCTTGAGCACCCGGTCGCTGACGTTGGCGAGATTGTCGGTTACGATCTGCTCGCTGAAACTGTCGCTCTTGAAGTGGTAGCCGTAGCGCAAGATCCTGAAGCAGTCCTTGTGGCTGTTCATCAGGTTTTCGATATATTCCCTCGCTTCGGGCCCCAAGCCCTCCACTTCGATCTTGATGGCGTCGGGCACGATCACCGCCGGTTTGTGCGCCTGGAGCCTCCCGGTACGCACGCGGATCTTGCCGGGGTAGTCCTCGAGCTCGCTCACCATGTGGTAGTTGAAAATGGTGTCGCCGAACGTTTCGAGCCGGTGCGTAGGCGCGAGCAGGATATTGACGTGCCTTGCCGCGTACCAGCGATCGTAGTTGCGGTCTTTGCTCATTGCCCCTTGCCGCAGCACTTCTTGTACTTTTTGCCGCTGCCGCACGGGCACGGATCGTTGCGCCCCACCTTGGGCGCTTCGCGGACGATCGGCTTTTCGCCCACGAGTTCGCCGTCGGCGAACTTCCACTCGCCGTCTTCGCGCACGAACTGGGCTACTTCGTGGTGGTTGCAGAATTCGTTGTTGGCGGTGTAGAGCGCGCGGAACTCCACTACGCCCGTTTGGTCGCCTTCGCCGCCCTGTTCGGTGCGGATCACCTCGAGGCCATGCCAATCGGCCGCCTTGCTCCACGCCCTCGACGACGCCTCGTCGAACTCCGCCTGCACTTCCTTGGTGGCGCTACGCCGCAGATAGTCCACGTCGCCGGTCGCATAGCTCGTATAGCGCGCGCGCATCACCGCTTCGGCAGTGGGGGCCTTACGGGTGCCGGCGATAATCTCCGCACAGCACTCGCCAAACGTCTTGCCGGATTTGCAAGGGCATTCATTCGTCGCTTCCATATCTCCTCCTTAGCCGGATTATTTCCAGGTTGCGCTTATATTTTACCATAAATATCGCCGCCATGAGAAGCAAAAAAGCAATAAAAATGGGTTTGTCGCCGAGTCGGACGTACCAGGTGAGTCCCCCCGGCGCCGAAGTTTGGGCCAATATTACGCGGTCGAACATGGTGCCGGGGGTATCGAGGAGCATCCGCCCCTTGCCGTCCACCAGCCACGTGGCGCTGCCGTCGGGTGCGATCGTTCCCGATACTCCCGAGTTGCCCACGCGCACTACCGCAAGCCCCGTCTCGATCGCGCGCGCCACCGCCTGCCACGCATGCTGTACCGGCTCTTCGGAATAGCTGAACCAGCTGTCGTTGGTGATGAAGACGAGCGCCTTGGCGCCCATTTTGGCGAGTCGCCGCATCTGCGCCGAATCGGTATCCTCGTAGCAGATGGCAATGCCAAAATCCCCCAACAACTTCAAATCCCCCGCCGTACAGCTCCCTACCGGCGCCAGTTTCTGCAATGCCGGGATCAACTTGTCGCCCGGGATATATTCGCCAAACGGCACCAGATGCACCTTGTCGTAGAAGTCGACGCGCTCTTCCTGGAACATTCCCGCCGAGTTGTATACCTTGCTTTGCTCTACGCGAGTGCCGCCGGCGATCACCGCCTCGGCCCCCGTAAGTTCGCGCACCCATTCGGCGAACCTAAAGGCGTTATGGCGATCGAGGCGGCCAAATTCGGCCATGGCGCTTTCGGGGAGCACTACGAGCTCGGGCGCCAACAGCGCCACTTTGGAAAGGAGATTGGAGTAAACTAACTGCGGGTTTTCCTCGCGCTCGGGATTAAATACGCAAGGGAAGTTGCGCTGCACCAGCGCCACTTTCATGGTCTCGCCCTCGCTCTCGCTTGGTTGGGGAGTCGTCCATTTGGCGAGTTCGAACGTGCCGAATACGAAAATAAGCGGCAAAATCGTTTCGAGGCTGGTGCCGCCTTTACGGAATACGCGCTCGGCAATCCCCACCAAGGTGCCGTTTATAAGCACGATCAGCATACTTAGGAGATATACGCCCCCCAAACTGGCCGGCGCCCCAAACCCGGCGTTCACCGCTACCGTCCCCAGCTGATTCCAGGCAAAGCCGCCGCCAAAACGCGAGCGCACGATTTCGAGCCCCGCCCACAAGAGCGGCTCGACGACGATAATCGCCGCGAGCCGCCACGCGTAATTGCGAGAGCGCACCCAGTCCCATACGCAAGTCGCCACATACCCGTACGCCGCAAAATACAAGGCGCAATAGGCCGAAAGCGCCCCCATCCCCAGCGCCACCAACGGCCACGGCCCGCCATTCTTGACGATGGCCGGCATCCAGCTCAAAGTGGCGAGATAAAACGTCAAGCCATTCAAAAACCAGACGAGCGCCACTCCCTTGGGATCACGGCGGCCACTATGGCGCGTCAGGTACATGAGCGGCGCCAAGGCAAAGAGGATATCGGTCTTTTCGGCAAGCGGCGGGAAGCTCCCCCACAAGAGGAGCGCCGGCGTCAGCCACAAAAACTTGAGATAGCGCCTAAAAAATTCGCCCAACATCGCTTACTTCTCCGGCGGATCCCACGAATAGTCGTGTCTCGTCCCCTCTGGCCATTCGCGCACTTGGCGCTTGGTCGTCACATAGAGTCCGTCGCGCTCGAAGACGCAAAGTTCCGTCTGCGCTTCGGGCTCGGTAAGCGAGATAAAAAGCGGCGTCGCCTGCCTCGCCAAACGCTCGATCGCGTAGCCGCTTTGCTCGAGCTCCTTGATGTTCGCTTCATCGTTCTCGGGGCTCGCCACAAAGCGCTTGATTCCCAGGTCCGCGAGTAGTTTGAGCGCGCGCGAATTGAACGCGTAAAGCGTCCAATCGGCCGTAATATCGGTAATCCCCAGCGCCTTCAGCATCCTTAAAGTCGCAAGGTCCGCCGCTTCGAATTTGGTAAAGCCTGCACGCAAAAGCGCTTTGACCTTGTTGCGCAAGCGGTTAAAGTCGCCCTCGCGCGTAAATACCGGCATGGCGATACGAGCGCCCATTGGGGGCGTGGGCTCGTCGCGATGGTTTATCGCGTAAACGACCTCGTCCCACTCGCCTTCCGGCACCGGTTGGCCAATCCGTATTTTAACCGTCTTCATCCTAGGCGCTCCACCAATTCCCGGCGCAAATCGTTAAGCAAGCTCTGCGGCGCAAACCGCCCTTCGGGGTCGTCGAGTTTGAAACTCTTGAGGCAGTAGTCGGTATCGCCCAGTTTGCCGAAAGCGCGCTTGGCCGCCTCGTAAGTCTTCTCGGGCGACTTGGCCTTGTCGAGCTTGAATTCGCGCGTAAACTCCACCTTCCCGCACTTGACTTTTGCTCCCTCGGCATTTAGGCTCAGCTCCACTTCGATCGGCACGAACCCGGGGTAGTCGCTACGCCTAAAGCTCGGCACCGGGAAGCGCCGCTTGACCGCGTTCGACATCGAACAATAAACGGTATCGCCCGGCTTGATCGCCAAATCCTCCTCGAGCAGAATCTCTACGTCGGTCCCGGCCGCCACCTCGAAAACCGGCACGCGCGAAATCGCCTGGCGCATCTCTTTGATGCCGAGCCCCAGCGGTTTGCCCGGCGACAAAAACTGGAGCCCGTCGTGCTTCTCCAAAGCGCGAAGCGTATGGAACCTGAGCCAACGGCGGCCTTCGCGGTCTTTGGTGATCTTTTTGACGGTCCCGATCGGCGTCCCCAAATGCCCCAAACTCTCGGGGTCGATCACCCGTTCTTCGGGCTTGCCGTTAAAGTACAGCTTGGTAGTACGCCTCGAAAACACCGTCTCGATATCGGCCGCCGTCGCCTTGCCCCGATAGTATGCGACCGCGCTCGCCACATAGAGGGGGCTCTTCATCCGCCCTTCGATCTTGAGGCTCGCGATCCCGATTTCCTCGAGCTTCTTGACTTCCTCGCCGAGCCGCAAATCCTTCATGCTGAAAGCGAGCGTCTTGTTGCCGTCGGGCGTAGTATAGGGCAAGCGGCAGCAGTAGGCGCAGCGGCCGCGGTTGCCGCTCCTGCCCTTTTCCATCGCCGAAAAGAGGCAAAGCCCGCTGATCGAATAGCAAAGGGCCCCGTGGATAAATACCTCAAGCTCGATGCCGGCGCGCTTTTGGATCGATTCGATCTCGGCGAAGCTAAGCTCCCTTGCGAGCACCACCCGCTTGAACCCGAGCTCTTTGAGCGCCAGCACGCCTTCGAGATTGTGTGCGACGAGCTGCGTACTCGCGTGCATCGTAAGTTCGGGGAACTTTTCGCGGCAAAGCGAAACGAGCCCCAGATCCTGCATGATTACGCCATCCACCTTAAGCCTGGCGAGGATCGCAAGCGCGCGTTCCGCTTCGGCGAGCTCGCGCTCGCCCAAAAGCGTATTCATGGCCACGTACACTTTTTTGCCGTTGGCCTTGGCGTAGCGCATCAAATCCCCGAGTGTCTCCGGCGTAAAATTGACCGCAAACGCCCTTGCCGAAAAACTGTCGAGCCCGCAATAGACGGCATCCGCCCCTGCCGCAAACGCAGCAAGGGCGGTGTCGAAGTCACCAGCCGGGGCTAACAGCTCAGAGGCCATTAAAGTCGAGCGTGGCGAAGTAGTCGTCCAAGGTTTCGGCACGGCGGATCTGGCGCACCGAGCCGTCTTCGGCCAGCAAGAGCTCGGCGCTGCGGAGCTTGCCGTTATACTGGAAGCCCATCGCAAACCCATGGGCGCCGGCGTCGCAGATCACCACGAGGTCCCCGCGCTCCAACACCGGGAGCACTCGCTGGATGGCGAACTTGTCGTTGTTCTCGCACAGCGAGCCCGTAACGTCGTACACCGAAGTTTCGCCGCTCGTCTCCTTGCCCGGCACCACAATCTCATGGTAGGCGCCGTAGAGCGCCGGCCGCATCAAGTTGCTCATGCACGCGTCAAGCCCGGCATAGAGTCGGTAGGTGTTCTTGATGTGCCTCACGCGTGCGACCAAATACCCGTAAGGCCCGGTGATGCAGCGCCCGCACTCCATGCAGAGGCGGATTTTCCCGAGTCCCTTGTCCGCTACGAGCGTCTTGTACGCCTTGGCGATGCCCTCGCCCACGTACTCGAGGTCCATCGCCTTCTGGTCGGGCTTGTAGGGGATGCCGATGCCGCCGCCGATATTGACGAACTCGAGGGTTATTCCCAGCTGCTCGTGGAGTTCGCCCGCAAGCGTGAAGAGCATCTTGGCGGTATCGATAATATACTCGGGGTCGAGCTCGTTGCTGGCGACCATCGTGTGGAGTCCAAAGCGCTTGACGCCCGCATCCTGCATGCGCCGGTAGCAATCGAAAAGCTGCTCGCGCGTAAAGCCGTACTTGGCCTCCTCGGGCTTGCCGATAATGGCGTTGCCGCCTTTCAAGGGCCCGGGATTGTAGCGGCAGCACATCAGGCGATTGGCCCAGCGCGTTTCGTCCTTGGGGACTCCGGCCGCATCGAGCGCATGGTTGAGGAAATCCCAGTGGGTGATGTCGTCCAGGTTGATGATGGCCCCGAGCTCGTACGCCTTCACGAATTCCTCGGCCGGCGTATCGTTGGAGGTGAACATTATGCCTTCGCCAGTCACTCCCACCTTCTCGCAAAGTACGAGCTCCGCCATCGACGAGCAGTCGCCGCCGAAGTCGTAGTCTTTGAGGATCTTCATCAAATGCGGATTGGGGCACGCCTTGACCGCAAAATATTCCTTGAAGCCCTTGTTCCAGGCAAACGCCTTCTTGAGGCGCCTCGCGTTATCGCGGATGGCCTTCTCGTCGTAGATATGGAACGGCGTCGGCCATTTCTTGGCGATTTCTTCGAGCTTCGCTTTATCGAAAGGTAGTTTACGCATTCTTCTTTACCTCCAGCTGTACTTTGTGGCCGTTGAGTTCGAGCGTGCCCTCGCCCTCGATGGCGGCGATTTCCACCGCCGTCGCCAACGTCTCGTTCTTGACGTAGTCGAGGTGCGCCGTCACCGCCGCGGCCATTTCCGCGTCGCAAGCAAGGCGTACCGTGATGCGCTCCGTAACCTCGAAATCGGCCTCCTTGCGCATCGCTTGGATATGGCTTACGAGTTCGCGCGCGTTGCCCTCGGCGATAAGTGCGGGGTTAAGCGCCGTATCGAGCGCCACCACTACGGCGCCCTCGTTGGCCACGACGAGCCCGGCTTTGGGGCTCCTCGTCACCAGCACGTCCTCGGCTTCGAGCGTCACGCCCTCCACTTCCTTGGGCAGCGTCTTGGCCGCGGCGATCGCGGCCGCCACCGCCTTCATCTTGGGCCCGCACTTGCGGCCCAGCGTCTTGAAGTTGGCCTTGTAGCTTACGTCGCAAAGCGCCGTTTCGTCGGCGATCGTCTCTACCGCCTTCACATTGAGCTCGTCCATGACGAGATCTTCGAGACCGGCGATATTAGCTCCCGCCAGTTTGAGCGCCGCAAGCGGCCGCCTTACCTTAAGGTCGTTGTCGGCCCTGAGCCTCCGCCCCAGTTCCACCACCGTCTGCACTTCGGCCATCGCCTTTTCGAGCGGCAGATCGCGCGCGGCATCGTTGGCGGAAGGGAAGTCGCACAGGTGCACGCTCTCGGGATCGCTCTTCCCCTTCAAATTGCGGTAGATCTCCTCGGCGATAAACGGCGTGAACGGCGCCGCCACCTTGGCGAGCTGCACGAGCACGTACCTAAGCGTGCGATACGCGCTTTGCTTATCGCCGTCGTTCGTCGACTTCCAGAAGCGCCGGCGACTGCGGCGGATGTACCAGTTGGTCAAGTCTTCGATGAACTTGACGAACGGCCGCACCGACTTTTGGAGGTCGTACGCGTCCATCGCGGCCGTCACGTCGCTGATCAAAGTCTCCATCGAGGAGACGATCCAGCGGTCCAGCACGTTGCTGGAGTCGGGCCTCGCCACTTCCTCTTCGTTAAAGCCGTCCACGTTGGCGTACGTCACGAAGAACGAATACGCGTTCCACCACGGGATCAGCAAGTCGCGCATCAGCTGCTTGACGCCGTTCTCCGAGAACTTGAGGTTCTCGGCCTTGACGACGGGCGAATAGATCATGTAGAGGCGGATCGCATCGGCGCCGTAAGTGTCGAGCATCAAGTTGGGATCGGGGTAGTTTTTGAGCCGCTTCGACATCTTCTTGCCGTCTTCGGCGAGGACGAGGCCGTTAACGATCACGTTCTTGTAGGGGCTTTGGTCGAAGAGGCAGGTCCCCAGCACCATGAGCGTATAGAACCACCCGCGAGTCTGGTCGAGCCCCTCGGCGATAAAGTCGGCCGGGAAGAAGTCTTCCACCGCCGTTCCCTGTTCCCCGTTCC
>JAFXST010000023.1 GCA_017525475.1 Kiritimatiellia bacterium
ACGGTGACGGTCAACGACGGCGCGGTGATCACGGCGACGGCCCAGACGCAGTCGCACACGACGAACAACAACGGCACATCGACGGTCGGCTACGCCATCGCCTCCGTCGGCAACGTCGGCTACCAGGGCGAGCCTACGGTGACGATCACCGGTGGCACGATTGCTGGCCAGGCGGTTGTTCTTGCGGACCAGGCGACTGCCGACAACGGCACGATCACGGCGACATCCGACTCCATCGAGGTTCCTGAAGGCTACAGGTGGTATGCGACGGCAACGCCTGGCGTCTATGAGCTTGCGGTTTTCTACACGATTACGTGGAACTTCAACAATGGCGCCGATTCGCTGATCGAAGAGATTAGGGATGGCGAGGCGGTTACGGCTCCTGCCGATCCGGTCAAGGAAGGCTACACGTTCACCGGATGGACGCCGGCAGTCGTGAGCACGGCTGTTGCCGATGCCACCTATACGGCGGTGTTCGAGGAAGATCAGGCGCCGGTTACGGACGGTATCAAGATCGATACGATTATCGATGCCGAGGTCGAGCTCGATCCCACGGTTGACACTAAGGTCGTGATTTGCACCGAGAAAGGCACTCCGACCGGTGGCGAATCGTCGGCCTCGGGTAGCGACTATGTGGCCAACGATGTTTCGGTAGCGGTCGGCGAGACCAAGTACTTCACGGTCGTCCAGGGCGTGACCACGTCCGCCGTCTATGGCGTGACCTCGCCGAACACGACCAAGAAGCTCAACATCGTCGCCGTGCCGTTCGCGGCAATCGGCGAGGATAGTACCGATGTCGCGATCGAGAAGATTATCGATACCGGCAAACTCAATAATGGCGACAAGGTCTACGCCTACAGCGAGAGCGGCGACACCTACAACGTGTGGCGCCTCTACGTGGTCGGCACCGATAAGACTTGGCAGCCGCTCTCGATGGTCAAGGTCGACGATAATTCCGACGCCTCTGTAATAACCGGGGTGCCGTTTGAGAATGCCCGGGTCGCGCGCGGTAGCGCCTTCTGGGTGGAGATCGCGCCTGACAACGATTCGCAGATCGTCCTCATCGGCAAGGTCGCCACGGCGCCCGCCCCCAAGACCATCACGGGCGGTACGGCGCTTGAACCCAAGTTCCAGCTCTGCGCTTCGCCCAAGGCGACGGCGTTCAACCTCAACGCCGCGGGTGCGTTCACCGGCTACATCGAGCCCACGGGTGCCAATTTTGCCCAGCCTGGCGATGTGATCCAGCTCACGGTTGATTCGGGTGCGCCGATTGTATTCTACTACAAGAACGGCCAGTGGGGTCGCAGAGTTGATTCCACGTGGAAGCCTGGCGATCCTGGCAAGCCTGTAACTTGGAGCACTGAAGCCACGATACCGGTAGGTGTGGGCTTCTGGTACATCTCCCGCGGCGGCAATCCCACGATCAACTGGTAATCCGGGCACGACAAGGAAAGGAACAGGCTTATGAAAACGATCAAGAACCTCCTCGCAATGTTGACGGTGAGCGCGCTCGCGCTCCCGTCGCTCGCCTCCTACGTCTTCCAGTGGCAACTCGAAGGCGATTGGCAAAGCTACGATTATGCGGTTATCGCCGCGTACGACAACATCAATCATGATGGCAACGCCGCGGGCTACCTGTACAGCGCCGAAGCCGCCAGTACCAGCGGAGCTTTGGCTACCGATATCGCCAATGCTTCGTTTGCGCTGAAGAACGACTATGGCGTTGCCGATGTTACGGCGTTGATGGCCAACCCCGGCAGCTACTACTACTGGGTCGAAATGTACGGCGCGGGCGGCAAGTACTACAGCTATACATACTATACTTACGAGTCGCTGATCGCCGGCTTCGAGTACCAAACCGGCACGGCGGCAGCCACCACGCCGGCCACGCGCAGCGTAACCGTGCTTATCCCCGAGCCGACTTCGGCGCTGCTGATGCTGGTGGGCATGGGCCTTCTGGCGCTCCGCCGCAAGCAGGGCAAGCTCCTGGCGGCGGCGCTGGCGCTCGGTCTTATGGGCGGCACGGCGATGGCGGCCGAGAACGATGTGGTGGTGACCTTCGGCACCAAGGGCGGCGTCGACCGCTATGCCGACGGCACCGCGGTGCTGAACGGCGAGCGTTATGCGCTCGTCTATGCCGAAGATCCTGCGGCGGTGACGTTCTCCGCCACCGGCGAAGTGACCGGCGGCACGTTGGTAACGGTGCTGCCGTGCGCGGTCAACGGCTCGTGCCCCTTTATGGGCGTGCAGGTTAGCGCCGCGCTGGGGCTCAGCGTGCGCGACAACTTCCGTCTCTTCCTGCTCGATACCCGCGTGAGCGACGGCAAAACCGTTACGCTGGCTGCGGGCGGGCAGCATCCCGCCTCGATCAGCGGCTATGCGCCGGTGGATGGCGCCAATATCACGGTAACCAAGATGTCGGAGCTCCCCGCCGACTTCCCCAAGCCGCGTTTCAGCAATATCGACGTGCTGGAAGATAGCGTGGTGCTGACGGTGGAGAACACCGTGGACTACGTGCGCTATGCTTTGGAGGATACGGAAGTGGCCGCCAAGAACGGCACGCCCGACAAGCCCATCCAGTTCGTGGTGCCCAAGCGCGCCGAAGGGCAGATCTTCCGCCTCGAGCGCAAGTAAGCGCTATTGTGCGCTACGAAGCCAAGCGGGACCGGCCAACGCCGGCCCCGCTTTGTTATCCAAAAAGCGAAAATACCCTATTGACTTGGCGGCGGGGATTTTGGTATAATATGCGCATTCTTGCCTCGAGTGGGGCGGGATGAAGCGAATGACTTGGGGTATTCCGTCCCCGGGCAAAGCGGATTGATCTGATAATCTAAAACGATTGAAAGGAAAAACAAAATGGAAATGCCTACCTCTACCCTCACGGGTATCACCCTCAAGGACATGTTTGACGCCGGCTTGCACTTCGGCCACCAGACCAAGCGCTGGAACCCCAAGATGAAAGGCTACATCTTCGACAAGCGCAACGGCATCCACGTAATCGATCTTACCCAGTCGGTGCAGCTCCTCGACGAAGCGGCCCAGTTCCTGCGCGATACCATCCTCGACGGCAAGAAGGTGCTGTTCGTGGCCACCAAGAAGCAGGTCGCCGACATCGCCAAGGCCACGGCCGAGTCGGTGGAGCAGTACTATGTGACCGAGCGCTGGCTGGGCGGCACGCTCACCAACGCCAAGACCCTGCGTTCCTCGGTCAAGCGCATGCGCCAGCTGCAGGCTACCGCCAAGGCCAACGGCGGCGAACTCTCCGAGCACAAGCAGGAGAACTCCATGCTCCGCCGCGAACTCGGCAAGCTCGAGAAGAACCTGACCGGCGTGGCCGATATGAACGAGCTGCCCGGCGCCGTGGTGGTGGTCGACGTGGTGCGCGAGCAGAACGCCGTCAAGGAAGCGGTGCGCCTGCACATCCCGATCGTGGCCATCGTCGACACCAACGCCGACCCCGAGCCCATCGACTACGTGATCCCCGGCAACGACGATTCGATCCGCGGCGTGGAACTGATTTTGGGCGGTCTCGCCAAGGTGATCAAGGGCGCCAACGACGAATACAGCGTCAAGGCCGCCGAGGACAACCGCAAGCGCGAAGAGGCCCGCAAGGCCCGCGACGAGGCCGAGAAGGCCGCCCGCGCCGAGCGCAAGGCCAAGGCCGTGGCCGGCAAGCGTCCCGGCGCCCCGGCCAAGAAGCCGGGCGTCAGCGCCAACGTCAAGGCCGCCGCCCGCAAGGCCAAGGAAGAGGCCGAGATCAAGGCCAAGGCCGATCTCGCCGCCAAGCGCCAGCAGGCCGTGATCGAGGCCCAGGCCGAGGTCCAGGCCGCCGAAGCCGCCCCCGCGGAAGCGCCGGTCGAGGCTCCTGTCGAAGCGCCTGTCGCCGAGGCTCCTGCCGCCGAGGCCGCTCCCGAAGCACCCGCCGCCGAGTAATCGATAACCAATAACCGAATAAGGAATTTAACCATGGCAATCACGATTCAGCAGATCAAGGAACTGCGCGAAGCCACCGCGGCCGGCATGGGCGCGTGCAAGGAAGCGCTCACGGCCACCAACGGCAACATGGAGGAGGCGGTGAAGTACCTTCGCGAGACGGGACTCGCCGTCGCCGCCCAGCGCGTGGACAAGGAGTCCAAGCAGGGCATCATCGCCCTCGCCGAGTCCGCCGACAAAAAGACGATGGCGCTCGCCGAGATTAACTGCGAGACCGACTTCGTGGCCAAGACCGAAGCCTTCATCAAGTTCACCGCCGACGCCGCCAAGGTGGCGCTGGAAGGCAAGAACATCGAGGAGACGCTGAGCGACGACTACAAGATGCTGCTCACCAAGACGGGCGAGAACGTTAAGATCCGCCGCAGCGAGCGTTATGCGCTCGAGGGTACCGGCGTCATCTCCGGCTACATCCACATGGGCGGCAAGATCGGCGTCCTCGTGGAGCTCGCCACCCCGTGCGAGAAGTGCGCCGCTTCGGCCGAACTCGCCGAAGCCGCCCACATGATCTGCCTGCAGATCGCGGCCAACGCGCCCCGCTACATCAAGCCCGAGGACGTGCCCCAGGCCGAGATCGACGCCGAGCTCGAAATCAAGCTCAACGCGCTCAAGGAGCAGAAAGGCAAGCTCCCGCCCGAACAGGCGCTCGTGGGCATCAAGAAGGGCATGGCCGCCAAGTTCTGCACCCAGATCTGCCTCGTCAAGCAGGATTACGTGGCCGACGGCGACCTCACGGTCGAGAAGTACCTCGAGGGCGTGAGCAAGGCTTGCGGCGGCGCGCCCATCACCGTCAAGCGCTTCGTGCGCATGCAGCTCGGCGCCTAAGCGCCGGGTTGCCGGGGAGTCGGATGGAATTCGAAAACACCATCGGTCTCGAGACGCACGTCCAGCTCAAGACCCGCACCAAGATGTTCTGCTCGTGCCTCCTCAAAACGGGGTGCGAGCCGAACGTCAACGTGTGCCCGGTGTGCCTGGGGTACCCGGGGGCGTTGCCGGTGATGAACAAGGAGGCCGTGAAGCTCACGGTCATGAGCGGGCTCATGCTCGGCTGCCGCATCAACCGCCACGCCACGTTCGACCGCAAGAACTACTTCTACCCCGATATGGCCAAGGATTACCAGATCTCGGAGAACGAGAGCCCCTTGTGCATCGGCGGCGGCGTGACCATCCAGACTCCCCAAGGTCCCAAATTCATCCGCATCAACCACATCCACCTCGAAGAGGACGCGGCCAAGATCAACCACTATGCGTCGTCGTCGGGCGTCGATTTCAACCGGGGCGGCACGCCCTTGATGGAGATCGTCTCCGAGCCCGATCTCGCGAGCGCCGACGAGGCGATCGCGTACCTGACGGCGCTCAAGGAGATGCTGGTGTATGCGGGCGTGAGCGACTGCAACCTCGAAGAGGGCAACATGCGCTCCGACGTCAACATCTCCATCCGGCCCACGGGAGAAAAGCGCCTCGGCACCAAGGTGGAGATCAAAAACATGAACTCGTTTTCGGGCATCCACGCGGCGCTCGAATACGAGGCGCGGCGCCAGCGCGAATGCATGGCGCACTCGATCCCCATCGTGCAGGAGACGCGCCGGTGGGACGGCGAAGCGCTGGAGACGGCTTCGATGCGCTCCAAGGAGAACGCGCACGACTACCGCTACTTCCCCGAGCCCGATCTGGTGCCGGTGGAACTGTCGGAGGAGCAGATCGAGGAGTGGCGCAAGCTCCTCCCCGAACAGCCCGAGGCGCGGCGCAACCGGATGATCGAAGAGTACGGCATCGCCGAGTACGATGCGGGCGTATTGAGCCAGCACAAGGCCAACGCCGACTATTTCGAGGCGGCCGCCAAGGGGCTCGACAAGAAGACCGCCAAGCTGTTGTGCAACCTGTTCATGTCCGACGTGATGGCGCTGATGAACGCCTCGGGCAAGGAAATCTACGAATGCGCCATGGCGCCGGAGGCGTTGCGCTCGCTCGTGTGCCTCTCGGCCAAGGGCACGATCAACGGCCCCACGCTCAAGGAACTGTTGCCGGAAATTTTCGAAAAGGGCGGCGACCCCGAGGCCATCGTCAAGGAGCGGGGCCTGGGCGCGGTGAGCGACACCGCGCAGCTCGAGGCGTTCGTGGACGAGGCGATCGCGGCCAATCCCGGCCCCGTGCAGGATTTCAAAAACGGCAAGAAGGCCGCGGCCGGGTTCTTCGTGGGCCAGGTGATGAAGCTTTCCAAAGGCAAGGCCGACCCCAAGCTGGTGGGCGGCATCGTCGCGCGCAAGCTCGCCTCGCTCTGCCTCGCGCTGGTGTTGATGCTGTTCGCCGGATGCGTGAGCTTCATCCACACCCAGACGGCCGTGTTCGCCAACGACGACGGCGAGTTTCTGACGGTCGACTACGGCACCGGCAAGGAAGACCACGTAACCACTTTCATTTCGCCCGGCAACGGCCAGGAAATGGAAATGAAGAGCAAGCTCAGGGTGCGGGTCATGCTCCCCAACGGCGACAGCTTCATGGCGTTCCAGTGCATGAACATGCTGCCTTCGGGCACCATGTACCGCACCGACAACAAGAAGTGGATGTTCCTGGCCAACGGGTTTACCTGCCAGGTGTTCCGCGAACTCGACGACCGCAGCGGCTACTCCCTCTACTACGAGGGCGTGTTGGCCCGCACCGTGGAAAAACCCAAGAGGAAGTGATGGCCGGCGCGCTCGACAACATCCGCATCGTCCTCGTGGGCACGCTCTATACGGGCAATGTGGGTTCGGCTTGCCGGGCGATGGCCAACATGGGTATCCGCCACCTGACGCTGGCGGCCCCCAATCTGCAGAACGGCTGGGACGAGGCCGAGAAGTTCGCCGTCCACGCCACCGATATCTTGAAGAACCGCGTCGAAACCGCCACCTTCGAGGAGGCCGTGGCCGATTGCGTGGCGGTGGTGGGCACCACGGCGCGCGGCGGGCTCTACCGCCAGCACGTGAAGCCCCCGCGCGAATGCGCCGCCGAGCTTCTTAAGCTCGCCGCCGACGGGCCGGTGGCGATCGTGTTCGGGCGCGAAGACAAGGGCCTCACCAACGAAGAAATCGCCCAGTGCACGCATCTCTTGCGCATTCCCGTGGACGAGGGGTACACCAGCATCAACCTGGCGCAGGCGGTGCTGATCGCGTGCTACGAACTCTTTACCGCCGCCGGCACCTACGTGCCGCCGCACGAGAAGGCCAGCCCGGCCCCGCAGGCGCAGAAGATGCAGCTGATGAAGAACTGGGCCGAGATGCTGGAGAAGATCGGCTTTTGCGAGAGCGTGCAGCGCGACCACTTCATGCAGGGTTTCCACCGCGTTTTTTCACGAGGCGTCTACACCAAGGATGATGCCGCACTTTTATTGGGAGTAGCCAGACAAGCAATATGGACCGCATCGCATACCTCATAAGACGTCTCCTCCTGGTGATCCCCACCTTCATCGGGATCACGGTAGTGTGCTTCACCCTCACGCGCTTCCTGCCGGGCGGCCCGGTGGAGATCAGGCTCATGCGCCTCAAAGGCATGGCGCAGTCGTCGGAATCGGGCTCGTCGGTTTCGGCCGCGCATATCTCCGACGCCTACAAGAAGGATCTCGAAAAGCAGTTCGGCTTCGACAAGCCCATCGTGGTGCAGTACTACGATTGGCTCGTCACCAACCGCATGGGCATGAAGCTGCCGAGCTACGACTACCCCAACAAGACGGCGTGGCAGCTCATCAAAAGCCGCATCCCGGTTTCGCTCTGGTTCGGTCTCGCCTCGTTCATCCTGACGTACATGATCTGTATCCCCCTGGGCATCGCCAAGGCGCTCAAGCATCGCCAGGCGTTCGACGCGGGGAGTTCGCTCGTCGTCTTCATCGCCTACGCCATCCCGGCGTTCGCGCTCGCGATGATGCTCAAGATGTTTTTCTGCGGCACGGTCGAGGGCTTGTGGGACGTGTTCCCGCTGGGCGGCATCTCCTCCGATTTCGACGTGGAGCCCGGGTTCTGGACGTGGTTCGCCGACCGCGCCTGGCACATGGCGCTGCCGATCTGCTGCTACGTGGCGGGCGGCTTCGCCATGCTGACGCTGCTCATGAAGAACTCGCTCCTCGACCAGATTTCGGCCGATTACATCCGCACCGTGATCGCCAAGGGCGCCACGCGCCGCCGCGCCATCTGGCTGCACGCGTTCCGCAACGCGCTCATCCCCATCGCGACGGGCCTCGGTCCCATGATCGGGCTCCTCTTCGCGGGCTCGATCATCATCGAGACCATCTTCGAAATCCCCGGCATGGGGCGGCTTAGCTGGGATGCGCTCATCGGGCGCGACTACGCCGTGTTCCTGGCGCTCCTCGCGCTTACCGCCAGCTTCCAGCTGATCGGCAATTTGATTTCCGACGTTCTCTACATGGTTATCGACCCTAGAATCGACTTCTCCAAAAAATGATCTTCTCGCCGCTCACCATCAAACGTTTCCGCAGCTTCCGCCGCATCCGCCGGGCGTGGTGGTCGCTCATCGGATTCGGCATCATCTTCGTGTTCTGCATGCTGGCCGACGTCGTCTGCCCGTGCGATCCCCGGGCGGTGGTGGACCCCGCCACGCTGGAGAAGTACCGCAAACCCGTGGTCGAATACTCTTACGACATCCGCAACGCCCGCTGGAACGAAATGCCCGACGGCTCGCGCCTGGCGTTCGAGGGTCCGGCCGATTTCGACTTTGCGGACCTCTCGGCCTATAACGTGAGGCGCACCCAGAAAGACGGCTACGTGCGCGTCTTCTGCGAGAGCAAGGAGCCGCCCGTCCGGCACGAGCGCATCTTGCCCGCGCCCGAGATCTGCTTCCCGTTCCGCCCCTGCAAGGAGCATCCCTTCGGCATCGACGCCGGCGGGCGCGACGTGTACGCCCGGGTGGTGCACGGCATGCGCATCGCGCTCCTGTTCGGGCTGGTGCTGGCGTTCTGGGCCATGTTCACCGGCCTCGTGATCGGCGCGGTCGAAGGGTACTTCGGCGGCGTCACCGATATCGTCTGCCAGCGCTTCACCGAAATCTGGTGCTCGATACCGTTCCTCTACGTGATGATCTTCATCGGCTCCACCATGGGGCGCAGCTTCTCGATCCTGCTCGTCTGCTACGCCATCTTCAACTGGATCGGCGTGAGCTACTACATGCGCGCCGAGTTCCTGCGTCTCAGGTCGCGCACGTTCGTGGAGGCGACCAAGGTGCAGGGTTTCAGCGCCGCGCGCATCATCTTCACCCACATCCTCCCCAACGCGCTTACGCCGCTCATCACGCTCTTCCCGTTCCTTTTGATGGGCGCGATCGGGTCGCTGGCCGCCTTGGACTTCCTCGGCTTCGGCCTGCCGCCGATGACGCCGAGCTGCGGCGAACTCATGAACCAGGCGCAGCAGTTCCGCTGGGCGTGGTGGCTCATTCTCTTCCCGGCGCTGGCGCTGTTTATCGTGATGCTCCTCACCGTGCTCGTCGGCGAAGGCCTGCGCGACGCGTTCGATCCCCGCCAGAAATCCAAGCTCGAGTAGCCGCTCGCGACCCCCGGATATAGCCATATTTATCAAGTTTGGGGTTGCAATCGGCCGCCAATTGTGGTATAATATCCGGTACAAGTTTTAAAACCAGCAAAGGAGATACCTATGGCATGCAAGTGCAAATGTTGTAACGAGTTCGTGGCGCCGATGAGCGCGCTTTGGGAAGTCTACGACGGTATCGGCGCAAGGGCCGACGTGGTGGCGATCGCCTGGGAGCGCGAAGACGGCAAGATTTTCCGCTACGATTTGCCCATTCCCCAGCGCCTCGATCCGCAGGCCGCCAAGAAGGTGAGCTACGTGGTCGACCGCATCGCCAAGTTCATCGTGTGGTCGGCGGGCGGCTGGAAGCTGTATCTCGCCGGTCCCGACGCGGTCGTGCAGCCCGTCGCCAAGGCCTACACCAAGAAGGGCTCGCGCAAGTTCGACTACGGTTTCTTCTCCGATCTCTACGGGCGGCCCGTCGAGGCGGTGGTGCTGCCGCTCAAGAAGATGCCCGAGACCAACGAGACTTTGACCAAGGTCAAGACCGTGGCCGACGGCTGCCGCATCGGCTTCGACCTCGGCGCCAGCGACTTCAAGATTTCCGCGCTCAACGAGGGCAAGGTGGTGTTCTCCAAGGAATTCCCCTGGGATCCGCGCAACAACCCCGATCCCGAGTACCACTACTCCATGCTGACGGCCGGCCTCAAGGAAGCCGCCGCCACGCTGCCGCGCGTCGATGCGATCGGCGGCTCCACCGCCGGCACGCTCGTCGGCAAGAAGATGGGCGTCGCCTCGCTCTTCCGCGCCATCAAGGAGCAGAACCCCGAGAAGTACCCGATCGCGCAGGACATGTTCTTCCGCGTCGAGAAGGATTGGGGCGTGCCGTTCGAGATCTACAACGACGGCGACGTTTCGGCCCTGGCCGGCATGATCACCATGGGCAAGAAGGGCATCCTCGGCGTGGCGATGGGTTCCTCGGAGGCGGTCGGCTACATCGATCCCTCGGGCGCGCTCACCGGCCGCATCACCGAGCTCGCGTTCGCCCCGGTCGACTTCAACCCCAACGCTCCCCGTTGCGAGTGGTCGGGCGACGCCGGCGTCGGCGCGATGGCGTTTTCGCAGCAGGCCGTCAACTGGCTCGCCGAGAAGTACGGTTTCGAATTCCCCAAGGAGATGAAGCTCCCCGAGCGCCTCAAGGTGGTGCAGGCCGCCATGGAGAAGGGCGACCAGCGCGCGCTCAAGGTCTACATCCAGATCGGCCGCTTCCTCGCGCACGCCATTCCGTGGTACAACGAGTTCTACGACTACTCCAGCATGATGCTGCTCGGTCGCGTGACCTCGGGCCTCGGCGGCGACGTGATCCTCGAGACGGCGCAGACCATGCTCAAGGACCTCTATCCCGAGTGGGCCGAGAAGATCGAACTCTTCGTCCCGGACGAACACTTCCGCCGTCTCGGCCAGAGCGTGGCCGCCGCGCAGATCCCGGTGATCAAGAAGGCCGCCAAGAAGCCGGCCAAGAAGGGCAAGAAGTAAGATGAGCAACCGCACCTATTCGGCCGAGACGCTCAACGAGGTTTTGGCTTCGATGGGCGTCACCGACCAGACCTCGGTGGAGCGCTACGGTTCCGGCCACATCAACGACACCTTCAAGGTGGAGACCAAGTCGGGCGTGCGCTACATCCTGCAACGCGTCAACACCGACATCTTCCCGCCCGAGATGCTCAAGGCCAACGTGCTGCGCGTTACGGAGCACCTGGCCAAGAAGGGCATCAAGTCGCTGGAGGTCAAGGGCTACGAAAATCCGTGGCGGCTCTATTCGTTCCTGGAGGGCTACACGTCGATCGATCTCGTCACCAAGCCGGCCGAGGCCGAGCTGGTGGCGGGCGCGTTCGCCAAGTTCCAGAACGACCTGGCCGACCTGCCCGCGCCGCGGCTCGGGGAGATCATCCCCAAGTTCCACAATACGGTGGACCGCCTGCGCCTGCTGGACGAGGCCGCCAAGGCCGACGTCAAGGGCCGCAAGGCGCTCGTCGCCAAGGAGCTCGCCTGGGTCGACCAGCGCCGCGAAGAGGCCGCGAGAATCGTCAATCTCATGGCTTCGGGCGACATCCCCGAGCGCATCACCCACAACGACACCAAGATCAACAACGTCATGCTGGCGCCCGACGGCACCAATGTGGTGATCGATCTCGACACCACCATGCCCGGCTCGGCGCTGTACGACTTCGGCGACATGGTGCGCACCTCTTCGGCCGCGGCCGCGGAGGACGAGAAGGATCTCTCCAAGGTCTACTCCAAGAAGGAATACTTCGAGGCGCTGGTAAAGGGGTATCTCGCCAAGGCCAAGTTCCTCAACGAGGCGGAAAAAGCCAACCTGGCGTTTTCGGGGCGGCTCATCACGATGACGATCGGCATCCGGTTCCTCACCGACTATCTCGCCGGCGACACGTACTTCCGCACCGCCTACGAGGACCACAACCTCGTGAGGTGCCACACCCAGTTCAAGATGGTCGAATCGATGGAGGCGCAGGCCGCCGAATACGAGGCGATCGTCAGAAAGTACTCCGCTTGAGGCCCGAAGATCTCCACCTCACCAACTTCTTCACGGCCGAGGACATCGTCCCCCACTGCGGGGAGATGTCCCGTGACGAAGTCATCCGCCGCCTCGTGCCCAACGAGGCGACGTTCAAAGAAGTGATCGCGCGCGAGAACATGGGCTCGACCGTCATCCGCGACGGTCTCGCCATTCCCCACGCGCGCGTATCCACGCTCACCCAACCCAAGGTGACGATCGCCACCAGCGAGCGCGGCATCGTGTGGCCGGGGGAGAAGTCGGCGGTGCACATCGTGTTCCTGCTGCTCATCCCCCACAACCAGCCGGCCCTGTATCTGCAGATCCTCCGCGCGCTCGGCGCCGCCCTCAAGGACGACCAGGTGCTGCGCACGGTGGCGGCCATGACCAACGCGGGCGACATCTACCGCTTTTTCGAGTCGGGCAAGGCGTATCTGCCGCGCTACATCACGGCGGCCGATATCATGGCGCGCGAGTTTTTGACGCTGCACGAGACCGACACGCTGCAGGTGTGCGTCGACACCATCATCAAGCACGGCGTGAGCGAAATCGCCGTGCTGGACCGCGACAACGACCTGCGCGGCATCGTGCGCGCGGGCGAACTCCTGCGGCTCTGCCTGCCGGAGTATCTCCTGTGGATGGACGACCTCTCGCCCATCGCCAACTTCGAGCCGTTCGCCGAAGTGCTGGCCAACGAGCGCAAGACCTGGCTCCGCGAGATCATGGTCGACGACTTCCCGGTGGTCACGCCCGACGCCCCCGCCATCCAGGTGGCCGGCGAAATGACCCGTTACCGCTCGCCCTGCTGCTACGTGCGCGAGGGCACCAAGCTGGTGGGCCTCATCCGCATCAGCAACTTCCTCAACAAGATTTTCCGCGAGTAGGCCATGATCAAGTTCAATCCCAAAGTGCTGCTGTTCGCGGCGATCGTCCTCCTTGTTTCGTTCGGGGGGCGGATGTCGGGGCTGGCGGTCAACACCACCCAGCAGATCACGCTTGCCGTGTTCGCCGGCGTAATCTCCACCACGCTCTTTTTCTGGGAGCGGCGCGTGGCGGCGGCGTTCATCGGCGTGGCGATCCTCATCGCCTCGCACGCGATGACGCTCCACACCATCCTCAAGGCCACCGAACTCGATATCATCTTCTTCCTGGTGGGGATGATGATCATCGTGGGCGTGCTCAAGGACCTCGGCTTCCTCACCTGGGTGATCCAGACCATCATCAACCGCAAGAAGATGAACGGCGCGAGCTTCTCGCTCATCCTGTGCGTGCTCTCGGCGGTGCTCGCCTCGGTGGTCGACGAAGTAAGCTCCATCGTGGTGGTGCTGGCGCTCGTCTTCCAGGTGTGCGACACGCTCAAGCTCCGGCCCCATCCGTTCGTGCTCATGGCGGTCATGGCCACCAATATCGGTTCTTCGGCCACCATGCTCGGCAACCCCGTGGGCATCTTCATCGGCAACAAGGCGGGCTTCACCTTCGCGCAGTTCCTGGTGGGGGCTACGCCGGTGGCGTTCGCCGCCTTGATGGTGACGCTGGTCCTGACGGTGATCTGGTTCCGCAAGGATATCCGCAACATGACGCTCGCGATGGCGCGCCACCGCAAGATGGGCCTGGGGCCCGCGCTCAAGATCCCCTACAAGACGGGGCTCTTCATCCTGCTCGCGACGGTCTGCACCATCGCCTTCCACCACCAGATCGAGCACGCGCTCGCGCTGGGCGGGGTGGAGAACCACAACGCCTTCCTCATCATGACGCCGCTCATCGTGGCCGGCATCCTCATGATCTGGCGGCCGCACCGCGCGCGGCACTACGTGGAGAAGGACGTGGAATGGTGGACGCTCCTCTTCTTCATGCTGCTCTTCGCCATCGCCGGGTCGCTCAACGCGGCAGGCGTCAACGGCGAGCCCAGCATCACCTGCAACCTGGCCAATACGCTCACCGAGCACGTGAAGGGCGGCGCCAGGGCCATGATTCCGTTCGTCATCGTCATCTCTTCGCTCGGTTCGGCGTTCGTGGACAATATCGTGTTCGTGGCGGCGTTCACGCCGGTCATCCAGAATCTCGTGGCGCAGAGCTCCAGCTACAATATCCTGTGGTGGGCGCTCCTGTTCGGCGCGTGCTTCGGCGGCAATATCACGGTGGTGGGTTCCACCGCCAACATCGTGGCCTCGGGCCTCCTCGAGAAGCACGGGCACGAGCCGATCAAGTTCTTCGTATGGATCAAGATCGGCGCGGTGGTGGGTCTGGTCACGGGTCTCGTGGCCTGGCTCCTCCTGATCGCCATCCCGCACACCGAAGGCGTGGCCGACGAGCCCGCGCCCGCGCCGACCGCCATCGAGCAAACGGCGCAGCCTACCGAACTCGAAATCCCCTCCATCTCGCCTTATGAACAAAAATAGCCATCGTTTGTCGCTGGCGTTGGCGGCCGTCCTCTTTGCGGGGGCGGCCTTTGCCTCTCATGCCGAGGTGCCGCCGTATCCCAATTTCGGGCTTCCGCGCACCGAGGAGATGATGTTCCTCGTCATCCAGATCGGGGTCATCATCTTCGCCGCCAAGCTGGGCGGCATGGGCGCGCAGAAGCTCAAGCTCCCGTCGATCCTGGGCGAACTCGCGGCCGGCATCGTCATCGGCCCGTGGGCGCTGGGCGGCATCGGCTTCGGCTCCGGCATGTTCGCGGGCGGGCTCTTCCACGGCGGGGCCTTGCGCGCGCTCGCGGCGGGCGGGCAGGCGTTCGACGCCACGAGCCCCGCCCTCTACGGCATCGCCACCCTGGCCTCGATCATCCTCCTCTTTCTCTCGGGGCTCGAGACCAACCTCAAGATGTTCCTCAAGTACTCCTTCGTCGGCTCGATGGTGGGCGTGGGCGGGGTGGTCGTAAGCTTCATCTTCGGCGACGTGTGCGCCGTGTGGCTGTTGCCCAAGTTCTTCGCGCAGTTCGCCGCGCTCGGCCAAATGCCGTTCGCCGAGGCCATGACCCAGGCGGCGCCGCTCTACATGGGCATCATGTCCACCGCCACCTCCGTGGGCATCACCGCGCGCATCCTCTCGGAAAAGAAGAAGATGGATTCGGAGGAGGGCACCACCATCATGGCGGGTGCGGTGATCGACGACGTCCTCGGGCTCATCGTCCTCGCGATCGGCAACGGCATTATCGCGAGCAACCTGGCCGCGCAAGACGGCGCCGCCGCCGGCATGGACTGGGGCAATATCGGCCTCGTGGCGGCCAAGGCGTTTGGAGTGTGGCTGGGGGCCACGCTTGTCGGCGTGTTGGCCGCGCGCTATATCGCGCGTTTCCTCAAGGTGAGCTTCAAGAGCCCGGTGGTCATCGCCACCATGGCGTTCGGGCTGTCGATGGTGCTGGCGGGCTTCTTTGAATATATGGGTCTCGCGATGATCATCGGCGCGTACGTCATGGGCCTCGCGCTCTCGCGCACGGATCTCAAGCACACCATCCAGGAGTCGCTCGACCCGGTCTACACTTTCCTCGTACCCATCTTCTTCTGCGTGATGGGCATGATGGTCGACGTCACCCAGCTCTGCTCGGCGCCGGTCTTGATCTTCGGCGCCATCTACACGGTGCTGGCCATCGCCGCCAAGGTGCTGGGGTGCATGGTGCCGTCGATGTTCTGCGGCTTCAACGCGCTGGGGGGGCTCAGGATCGGCGCGGGCATGGTGCCGCGCGGCGAGGTGGCGCTCATCATCGCGGGCATCGGCCTCTCGGCCGGGTTCCTCACCCAGGAAATCTTCGGCATCGGCATCATGATGACCCTTATCACCACCGTGGTGGCTCCGCCCGCGCTGGTGGCGCTGTTCGCGCCCAAGGCCAAAGGCGCGCGCCATCCCAACCCCACCACCTCCGATTCGCGCGAAGTGGCGTTCGAGCTGTCGTCGCCGGAAGTGGCCGATTACGTGCTCACCAA